>JAAZNW010000002.1 GCA_012798065.1 Chloroflexota bacterium | reverse complement strand
CAGCCTGCAGGTATTTTGACCTTTCTACCTGCATGGCGTTGTTGATCAGCACTCGCATCAGCTCCGGGATTGCTTCAAGCCCTTTTTCTGCTATTTCGTCTGCAAAGGTATAATCATTTTGGTGAGTCATTTTGTTCTCCTGGTATGGTTTAGTCACCTTAAGGATACTTCTGACTCACCGCTTTTGTTAAGGTTCAACAATTTACAGAAAATATGTTACATCAACACATCAACTAGTTGTAATGAGCAAAATTACTTTTTTTCTATAATCATACAAATTACTTATTCTGAGTTTCAAGCATTGCTTGAATATATACATTATTATTCACCGCGTGAAACCCTTCAGGTTTCACGCGATACTCCAGCCCCAGGCGCATAACGAGACGGTCAAGAGCGAGGTGACGACTCTCTTGGCTGTCGAGGCGCCCGGGGTAATAGAAGAAGATAAACCGGGAAACCGGAAATCCCCCGTATTACAGTACGGGGGTGCAAAATACAGAAAGATAATAAATGGGTGGATTCATAACTTGACGATATGAAGAAAAACAGAACTGACTCTATGTTCTCTTAATTTCTTGATCTCCGTTTTCTTGGAAGCGCAGCAACTATAACCATAAGAATCACTAACGGACCAAATAACTCACCTAGCATTTGATATACCTGTTTCATCATGTCTGGAAAAAAAACTAAAAGCAAAATTCCGAGACCAATTAAGAAGGCTAAATTTATTAGTAGTCTCTTGAGAAAACTCATTTATTTTCTACCTTTGTACTGTTCAGCAAATCTGTATGAAAAAATTCTTGTGTTAATTTTCATATCAATCTCCAATCTCTACTTATTAACAAATTATAGTATCAATGGGTTTCTTGTAATAAAAAAGACACCCTGGGCGATTTTGGGTGTCTTTCTAAGGCTAAGGCTCCTCGTCGAGGACTCGAACCTCGAACCTAGCGGTTAACAGCCGCCCGCTCTGCCGATTGAGCTAACGAGGAAGGCGACCATTATTATAATTCATGCCCCAAACCTGTCAAGCGAAGTTTTCCCTCACCATCCCAGCAGGCGCGCCAGCGCCACCAGCGCCATGCCCACCAGAACTGTGCCGAACAGGCTCTTCCATTTCCACGCTGCCAGGGCAGCGGGCAGCGCCGCCCACAGGTACAGGTTATCCCAGGTCAGGTTCAGGCGCCCGCCCTCCACCAACAGAGAAGGCAGCAGCAGCGCCGCCAGCACCGCGGCTGGAATGTAACGCAGCCAGGCAGTGATGAAAGGCGGCAGCGCGCGCCCGCGCAGCAGCCAGGCGGGCAGCAGGCGCGGCAGATAAGTGACCAGCGCCATGCCCAGAACGGTGATCAGGAGGTCTGTTTCTGCCATCGTTCTGCTCCTGCTCCGGCGGCGGCGGCCAGCACCGCCGCGATGATCACATTCCACTGCGTGAACCCGGCGCTCCACACTAACAATGAAAGCCCCGCCGCCATCAGCGCCACCACCAGGTAGACCCTGCCGCGTATCTGCATCACCAATAAGGCGATGAACATGGCCGGCAGGGCGTAATCCAGCCCCAGCGGGCGCACATCGCGGATGAGCCCGCCAGCCAGCATCCCCAACAGCGTACCGGCTACCCAAGCCAGGTGGCAAACCAGGTTGATGAGCAGCGCCAGTTTCGCGCGGGTTTCTCCGCGTTCAAAGCGCAGACTGTGCACGCCGAAGGTCTCATCGGTGAGTTCAAAAGTAAAGCCAGCCACCTGCGCCGGGCGCCACTCCTGCATGTACGGGGAGAGCGACGCCGACATCAACAGGTGACGCAGGTTGATAATGAAGGTGGTGGCAACAATCGACCAGGGCGTGAGCCCCTGCGCCACCAGTTCAACCGCCACCAGCTGCGCCGAGCCAGCGAAAACGAGGAGAGACATCAACAGGCTGTTGAAAGCCCCCATGCCGGCCGCGGCGGCCAGCACGCCGAAGGCGAAACCGATGGGCAGGTATCCCAGCACCACTGGCAGGGCGGGCGCGAGCCTGGCAAGCGGTTTGGAGAGAGAAGGAAGAAGGGTCTTATCCTGTGGCATGGTAGAACCGGGTGAATTACGCCGGATTATACCCTCTAAAACAGCAGGGCTGCCGTATTGGCAGCCCTGAACAGTTTGCGATTTTGTGGAGCAGCGTTTAGGGGTTGGCGGAGCGACCCCCGCAATGATGTCCCCTGGCACGATCCCCTCTGCCGCGCGTGGTGAACCCGTGCCCGTCGGCAGGGCGGTTGCCGTTGCCGCGACCGCGCATCTGGCGCTCAACCGCCTTGAGATGGCACTGGTACTGCGCCTGGTCGATGATACCGTCCTTGAGTGCCTGTTCAGCCACAGAAGTATGCACCGAAACCCTGAGCGCGCGGAACTCTTCAAAAGTACGCCCGGTGGAAAGGGCGATCTGCGCCAGGTTCTCGCCAGCCTCTTTGCGATTACTCAACTCTTCCACGCTGATGCCGAGCGCGTCAGACCAGGCGTTCAACATCAACTTCTGCACTTCTTCGTTTTCACCGCGTTCGCCGCAACCAGCAGCACGCGCGCCAAAACCGCCTTGTCCTCCTCCCTGCTCCACCTGGGGGGTGTTCACCGGTGCCTGCGCGTTCACCACCGAGGCAGCTCCTAGCGCCAAAGCCAGCACGCCGCCAATGACAAGAAATACCCATATTTTTTTCATTTGCAACTCCTTTTTTGCAGAGCTTCTCTCTGCTTGATTAACTCGATGATAGCCGCCAGTTATGAAGAAAATGTGAATTTATGATGAGGATTTTGTGAACGATTGAATGCCTTCTGGGTTAAAACCAATGAGAGCACTTGACCTCGCGGTTGCTCCGATCCACGACCTCCCTCGATTGTGAGACAAGGCGCAATGTTATAATCAAAACAGGGTATGAACTCACTGGCTGCCGCAGCCCGGTAGAAAGCCTCTTCAAAGAGAGCTCTGGCTGCTGAAGCGAAAAAATCCACCTCCAATCTTGACGGTTCGCAGGATTGAGGGTTCTTTCTCTCAACACACCTTTCACCTTGCTGAGGATGTTATGAAAAAATTCATTGCGGTCGCGGGCAACATCGGTGTAGGCAAGTCCACCCTGGTGGAAATGATCAGTGAGCGGCTGGAATGCATGCCTTTCTACGAGCCGGTAGCAGAGAACCCTTACCTGTCCGATTTCTATAAGGATATGCCCGCGTGGAGCTTTCACTCGCAGATATTTTTCCTCACCCACCGCCTGCGCATTCACCAGGAACTGGTACGCACGCCGGGTTCAGTAATACAGGACCGCAGCATCTATGAAGACGCCGAGGTTTTCGCCCAGAACCTCTTTCTGCAGGGGCACATCAGCGAACGAGATTACGCCACCTACCGCTCGCTTTACCGCACTCTGGCTGAATACCTGCCCCCACCTGACCTGGTGATCTACCTGCGCGCGTCGGTGCCCACGCTGCTCAAGCGCATCGCGCTACGCAACCGGGATTACGAGCGCAGCATCGAACCAGCTTATCTTGACCATCTCAACAGCCTGTACGAGAACTGGATCACGCACTTCACGCTCTGCCCTGTGCTCACTGTCCCTGCGGATGAGCTGGATTATGTGGCTCATACCCAACACCTGGAGTTGATCATCAGCAAGGTGAAAGAAAAACTGACGGGCAAAGAAGAAGTGATCTTTACCCGTGAAGAAGCTAACACCCCGGATTGACCAGGGCACGAAAGATAAAATTAGTACTCCCGCCTGGCAGACTTAGTTTTTTGGATCGACCACAATCTTGATGGCTGTGCGCACCTTGCAGTCAATATCGACATCCACAAATTCGGGTGAACAGATGATTTCGATCCCCTCTTCTGCCAGATACCCCTTGGCCAGCACCAGCGCCTTGAGCGCCTGGTTGACCGCTCCGGCGCCAATCGCCTGGATATCCACGTGCTTATGTTCGCGCATAACACCTGCTATTGCGCCGGCTACTGCTGCAGTGCGAGAATTTGCTTTGACCTTGATGATATCTGCCATAAGACCTCCCTCCCGGATTAAACCGGGGAACAACGAGCCAAAGCCGGTTGGTTTTTTTGTATTTTTATTGTACACAATTCAACTCTCAAATACAATCATCATCGCAGCCTTGTTTGCGCATCCTGTTAACTTATCTCTCATGGAAGATTAATCTGTAGTAGTCGTCGTAGTGGGTGTGGATTTGTGGAGAAACACAGCCGGAAGGCTTTTATCCGCCAACCCTGCATTGAGGGGTAACGTTTTCCCCTGTATATGCTATTAGGTGGTCGACCGTCTTTCCAGCCGTAACTGTGCATGAAATGTGGATAAAGCCGTTTTTTGGGCCAAAGCGACTGAAAAAAGAGACGCTGTGGATAAAGGGCAGAAAACAGCCTTTTTATCCACAGGGTTTCGGGCGGATTTTTCGAAAAAAAGTGGAAAAACGATGCATTTATCCACAGGTTTTTTGAAGTTATCCACAGGTTTTAGAGGAGTTGTGTACAAACAGAACGGGAGAAAGGTTAAGCGGAAAGATGGTCAACCGCTTCTTCCACGGTATCCAACACAGCATCGAAGAGTTCAAGGCGGGTGGGCAGGTCGCGGCTTTCCAGGTCGAGCTGTCGGCAAAGCTCCTGCCAGTCTTTATATGGCTGTTCGGTGCGTGGCAGCGCGGCAGCCGCTTTGGTCCAGGTATAAACCATCAACCAGACGGCGGCTGCGGGGCTGTGCGGATAAAGCGCGTTGAGCGCCTTTTCATAATACCCCCGCCGATAGGGGGAAAGGCTCACTGGAGCGGTGGTGGATTGTTTGAGGGCTTCGAAAATACCCACATAAGAAGACACCCATGCGGTGAAGTTTTCATCGCTCACTTCGCTGCTGGTGAAAAGACTCACAAAATCAGCAAAGAGCCCGCTGAGCCCGGCGGCAGCGGCCCTGGCGGGCAGTTCCATCAGCAGGCGGCGCTCTGCCAGGGGCGCGCCGGAGAAAACAGCCACTGCGTTGGCGGTATCGCGCAGCGCTCCAAGGTAGGCGGTCACCCGTTTGATGCCCTGGGGAATGTTGCCCTCCTCGAGGTCATTCCAGGTCTTCCTGGCGGGGTTCAAGAAACTCCGCGCGCGTGAGGCAACATATTCCGGGCGCCAGAATTGAGCGGTGGCGGAGGCGCGGGTGAAGTCATACCAACGCAGCGCATCATAAAGCACGATAGGCACGTTCTCGAACCAGCCACCGATCCAGGCGTTGTGGCGGAGTTGGCGCGCAGGTTCAAATTCTTCCTGCTCATAATGCGCCAGGTCGAGGTTAACTTCGTGGCTCAACCGCAGCACTTCGCGGCGCCGGGCAACCGGCTGGTTGTGAACGCAGATAAGATCAATGTCGGTGATACCGCCGATAAAAGGGTCTTCCTGCAGCAAAGAGCCGCTGATGTAGATGCAAATAATGCTGCGGTCCTTCGCCGTGAGCGCGGCGCTGTTCTCGCGGGCGTGTTTGAGCAGGAGTTCACGGGTGATGCGCATTCAACCCTCTTTTACTCGATGGGTAGAACGGGCTGGTAAGGCGCCAGCCGCAATTCTTCCCTGATACGGTTGCGGATGAAAGCCAGGTCATCAGGTCTTTCAATGATGTTCAGTTCATCGGTTTCGATCGTAAGGACATGAGAAACCTGGGGAGAGGAGATGTAGAAATCATCATACACGCGGTTCAACAGGTCAATGTATTCCCGTTCCATTTGCCTTTCGTAGGGGCGGTCGCGCAGGGCAATACGCTTCATCAGCGTGTCGGTGCTGGCGCGCAGGTACACCACCAGGTCAGCCGGGATGATCTTCTCCGCCAGGGCTTCCTGCACTTTGAAGTACATGTCCAATTCGTCACCCGTGAGGTTAATGCGCGCAAAGAGCGAATCCTTCTCAAAGGTGTAATCACTGATGAGGTTTTTCGCCTGCCCCAGCCGCTCGCCGATATTGCGGCGCTGCTGATGGTAGCGGCTGAGCAGAAAGAAGATTTGGGTTTGAAAGGCGTAGCGCGCGCGGTCGGTATAAAAATTGCTCAAAAAAGGGTTTTCTTCGAAGACCTCGAGCACCAGGTCTGCTTCAAACTGCGGCTGCAGCAGTCTGGCGAGGGTGGTTTTTCCAACCCCGATGACTCCTTCGATGGCAAAATACATACACCGGCTCCGTGAACACTCCCGGCTTCGCGACGGGAAGGGATGTTGTTGAATTAAAAATATACCATAGAATATCCCGGTGCAGACAGAATAACCGCGGAAAAGAGCGCCTTGTGGAGTTTACCGTCCCATAATCCTGGCGCGGGCAATTTCTAATTCGCGAAGGGGTAGAAAAAGAAGGCTTTCTCCGCGTAAAAAACACCCCCTGTGCTGACGCAACGATCGGGTGGCTGTGAAGTATCCATCAAAAAAGGCAGAGAGCCCTTCTCTGCCTTTTTTGATGGTTGAACCTCAGGCAAGTTTTTCCAGTTTATCCACCATCTCGCTGAGCACATCAAACCCGCCCTGCCAGAAGGCGGCCTGGCGCACGTCTACGCCCGCTTCATCCAGCAGTTTCATAGGCGCTTCTGAGCCGCCGGCTGAGAGCAGGCGGATATACCTGGGTTTGAAGGTTTCTCCCTCTGCTTTGAAACGCTTGTAGAGCGCCAGAACCAGCAGCTGACCGAAGGCGTAGGCGTACACGTAGAAAGGCACCTGGTAGATGTGCGGGATGGAAACCCACTCGTATTTGAACTCTTCTGCGACATCGACAGCATCGCCGAACTGGGTCCTAAGATTTTCCAGGTAGGCTTCAGAAATCTCGTCCACTGACGCGCCATCGACCACCATTTGGTGAGCCTGCTTTTCGAACATGGCGAAGAAAGCCTGGCGCTGAATGGTGGCGTACGCATCGTCCACCTGCCTGAAGAGCAGGTCGCGGCGCACAGACGGGTCGCTTTCTTCGGCCAGCAACTGGTCCACCAGCATCATCTCGCCGAAGGTGGAGGCGGTCTCCGCCAGCGGCAGGTTAGCGTGCTGCGTGAAGAAAGAGTGATGCTCGGCCAGCATGGAATGGATGGCGTGTCCCAGCTCGTGCGCCATGGTGGCAACATCATCCGCTTTGCCCTGGAAGTTAAGCAGCACCCAGGGGGTGATTCCCGGGTTGATAGTAGAACAAAATGCCCCTCCGCGTTTGCCTTTACGCACTTCGCTGTCGAGATGATCATCAGCAAAAACGCGTTCTGCCATTTGAGCAAAGCGCGGGTCAAACTGGCTGAAAGATTCCAGCACCTTGGCAACGGCTTTTTCGTACGCGTAAGGTTTTTCGGCTTTCGCCACCGGCGCGTAGACATCATAACGACGCAGTTTATCCATGCCGAGGAGCCTGGCTTTGAGTTTGAAGAAACGCCCAAACACGCCTGTGTTGCGGCGGCAAGTTTCGAGCAGCGTCTCAATCACTTCGTCCGGAAGGTCATTCGCGAGGTTGCGCGCTGAAATCGGGGTCTTGTGCTTGCGCAGGGTTACCTCTTCGTTGCGCCAATCGCGAACAATGGTCTGGTACATCAACCCAAGGATGGGCGCGTCGTCACCGTAGACACGGTAGAGTTCCTGGTAGGCGCGGGCGCGCAGGTCAGGGTCAGGGGAGCGCACCAGGCTCATCAATTCACCACGGGTCAATTCCTTCACCTCGCCATCCACCTCGACTTTGAAGGCGTAGCGGTTGGTGAGAGCGTCGTACAGGGTGCTGAAGGCGCTCACACCGGTGACGTTCTTGGTGTTGATGATCTTCTCCTCGGGTTCGCTTAAAGTATGCGGCTTGAAGTGGCGCATTTCTTCCAGCCAGTAACGGTAGTCGCCAATTCCTTCCATTAAAGGGCTGGCGGTTTTATCGGGCAGGTCTTTCCACCACAGGCTGAAGAACAGCGTGCGGTTAGCAATCTCCGAAACCAGCTGTTCGGTACGCATCACCATTCCCAGCGCGCTCTGGTTCTGTGTATCAGCAGAGAACCACAGCTCGGCGTAACCGCTCAGGCGGTAGGCGATGCGATAGAGGCTTTCAAGCGCCTGGATGACTTGAAGCAGCTCCTTCTGGCTGATACTGGCGTTCAACAGTGGGCGCTTCTTTTCAAATTCGGCGGTCTGTGTTTCAAGGTCTTTGAAGGCAGATTGGATCTCAGGCCCATCATGAGAGGGGTAAAGCGAAGCCAGGCTCCAGCCTTTTTGTGTGTAGGTTTTTGTCATTTCACTCCCTTCTGATCAACAGGATGAATTCATTCAGGTTTTCCTACAGGGGTAATTATACTTGAGGGGTTGTTACTGCATTTGAGCAAAGAGCTTTACCAGCTGCGGGTGCAGCATGGGGGTCGACGCGAGAAGCGCGTAAGGCGGTTTGAAGAAATCAGGGTCTCCGTCCAACCCTGTTACCACGGCGCCGGCTTCTTCCACAATGAGGGCCGCCGCGGCAATATCCCAGGCGTTGATACCCTGCTCCCAGTAGGCGTCAGTACGCCCGCAAGCCACGTAGCACAGCTCGAGGGCCGCGCAGCCCATGCGCCTGACGCCAAAGGAATGGCGCGACAGATGGGCGAAATACTGCAGGTTGCGCTGAAAGAGCTGGTCGTCTTGGCGGGCAAAGGCGGTGGCGTGCAGGCTGCGCTCGAGGTCAGAAGTGGTGTTAACTGTGAGCCGTTCGCCATTCAACCAGGCGCCGCGACCGCGTTCAGCGTAAAAGCATTCATCATGCGCAGGGTCGTAGACCACGCCCAGTTGCAGGCGCGCCCCGCTCTGCCAGGCCAGGCACACCGCGTAGAAGGGAATGTGGTGGGCGTAATTGACCGTGCCATCCAGCGGGTCGATGAACCAGCGGTCGCCAGTCTCTCCGTTAACTTCGCCCGCCTCTTCTGAAAGAATGGCGTGTGCCGGGTAGGCGGAACGGATGGCGTTGATGAGGTGTTGTTCACAACGGTAATCGATCTCGGTGACCAGGTCTGAGCGGCCTTTGAGCGCCACATCGAACTTTTGCGAGAGGCCTGCGCGGGCGATGTCGCCGGCTTCCTTGGCCCATTGGATGACCTGTTCAAGCTGAGGTTGTTGGGGTGATGTCACTATCTTTCTCCTTTGTATTCGGCGATGAGCTGGATGAAGAACTTATCCAGATATTTTCTGCGCTGGCGGGCGATCGCCCTGGCGGTTTGCGTATAAAGGCGTTTCTCCACGTGGCGCAACTTAAAGAGGTACTCATGATAAGCGCTGTGCAATTCGCCGGGAAGCTCCACGCCAGTTTCAAGGAACTGCGAGGATGGGACGGCGTAAAAAGGGGTTCCCGCCAGCGCGGCGTACACCACGGCGCGCACCGCGCCTACAGCCCCCAGTACATCCAGTTTGTCGGCGTCGAAAATCACCTTTGCTTCGATGGTTTGAGGAGGCTCGCGGTCGTCGCGGTAACGATGGGCGCGGATGCAGTGCTGGACGGCCCTGATGCGTTCCTCATTCCAGCCTTCTTGTTTGAGGATGGTGGCGGCGAAATCAGCCGAGCGCAGGTGATGCTCGCGGCGGGTGTCGCTGCCAGGGGCGGTGCCTTCAGCGTCGTGCAGCAAAGCCGCGGCGTTAACGATCTCCGGGTCGGCGCCTTCTAACTTAGCCAGGCGCTGGGCCATACGGTACACACGCTCGATGTGCGAAAAATCGTGCACAGGGTCAGTGTGGATATACCATTCACGCGCTTTTTCAAGAGTCAACATCTGAGCCCATTAATTATTTCTAGAATTAATTACCTCACCCTGATCAGATGGCCGCGCTTGATCACCGCCTCTACCAGGCTGCCGCCAAAGCGGTAAGCCAGCTGGCGGAAATCCGCCACAGAAAGGATGAGCAGGTCAGCCTGCTTGCCCACCTCCACTGAGCCTAAACGCTCCTCGTAGCGGATGGCGCGAGCGGCATTGATGGTGGCAGCAGCCAGTGCTTCAGCAGGGGTGAGTTTGAGGTAACGGCAGGCCAGGGCGAGGACGAATTGCATGTTTTCACACCAGGCGGTGCCGGGGTTGAGGTCTGAGGCGAGCGCCAGTATTGCGCCGGCGTCGAGCATCTGGCGCGCTGGAGTGTAGTGGGTTTCAGCCAGCCCAAAGGGCGTGCAGGGCAGCGAGACAACTACAGTCTCTGATTTGCCCAGTGCCTGCATTTCGATCGCAGAGGTTTTTACCGCGTGTTCGATGGAGACCGCGCCGAGTTCCACCGCCAGGGCGGCGCCGCCGAGGTTCTCAAATTCATCCACGTGCGCCTTGAACGGGAAACCCAGGTTGCGGGCACTGGTGAGAATGCGGCGAGTCTGCGCCAGGTTACACGCGCCAGTCTCACAAAACACATCCACAAAGGGCAGCGGCTTGCCCGGACAGCGCTTTTTCCACCAGGCGGCAGCCATTGGCAGCATGCGCTCGCAGACCAGGCGGGTGTAATCATCTTCACGCCCTTTGAATTCAGGAGGTACCGCGTGCGCTGGCATGAAGGTGGGGACAATTTCAAGCGGTCCTTCCTCGTCCAGGCGCACCAGTGTTTCCAGTTGCGCCAACTCAGCCTGCAGCTCCAGCCCATAGCCGGTCTTGGCTTCAGCGGTGGTGGTGCCGTTGCGGAACATGGCTTCGGCGCGTTCGTGGGTTTGGCGGAAAAGCTCCTCAGCGGTTGCTCCGCGGGTGGCCCGTACGGTGGCGTTGATTCCTCCGCCGGCTGCCATGATTTCCATATACGTTTTGCCCTGCAGCCGCATTTCGAACTCAGCGGCGCGGTCGCCCGCCCATACCAGGTGGGTATGCGGATCGATGAAGCCTGGAAGCACGGCTTTTCCGCGGGCATCCAGGCGTTGCTCGTTAGGGTAGCGCGCCAGTAATTCTTGAGTGGAGCCCACGTCAGCGATAAGACCATCGCGCACCAGCACTGCGCCATCTAGGATCAGCCCCAGGTCTACCGGGTCAGGTCCGCGCCGCGGACCACCCGCAAGCGTGAGCAATTGTGAGGTGGAATGAAGCAGCATGAATTTTCTCCCGTCTGTTAGTATACCTGTTTCCGCGAGGTCAAAAGGGGGTCATTCTGCCGGTCTTGGCTTTTTTGCCTGTAACAATGCCCAGAAAGCGACCAGAATGAAAAAGACCGCGGCGAGAGCATTTGCCCAAAAACCGATGGTGAACACGAACGGCGCCACCAGGTTGCCGATCATGCGTCCCAGGGAGAGGGAGGCAACGTTGGCGCCCAGCAGGGTGCCGCGGAACTGCGGCACCAGCTCGGTCATGAAAGGAAGGGTGGAAACAAAAGTGAATTCGTACGAAAGATAAAAGAAGAACAGCCCGATGAGCGCGCCAGCCTGGCTGCCGCCGATGAATGGCAGCGCAGCCGCTACCACCAGCATCAGCCCAATGCCCAACATAATACTACGCGCGCGCCCCAGCCTATCTGAAAAGACGCCGCCAATCGATTCCCCGCTGATTTCGGAAATGCCGATGACCGCTGAAGCAGCGCCTAAGGCCGCCAGCTTTAATCCAAAAGAGACCTCCAGCCACACACCGAATACCAGGTTAATGACCTCGTTGGAAGAGATGAGCATCAGGCTCATCAGCAACCCCCAGCGCGCTGCCGGGACCTTCAGCACCTCCCATATGCTTTGCAACACGCTCCTGGAAGGCGCCTGCGCGGGTTTGTGGCTGGGTACCAATATCCACACCAACAGGAAGGCGATGCCGCCCAACAGCGCCGTGAAAGGGAAGGGCGCCTTCCAGCCATAACGGTCAATGAGCCAGCCCAGGATAGGCATGCCGAGGATGAAGCTAACCCCCCAGCCGGTCTCGACCAGACCGAGCGCGGTGCCGCGCCATCCCGCCCGCACATGGTCGCTGATATAAGCCTGAGTCGAAGAGAGGTAAACGAACATGCCCAAAAAAGTGAGGCTGATGGAAATAGTGAAAGTCAGGAAACCTGGCCAGATGACCACCAGCAAGGCGCCCAAAATAAAAATGGCAATCCCCAGCAACATGCCGGCCTTACGCCCGTGTCGGTCAGCCAGCGGGGTGAGGAACAGGCTGATCGCGCCGCTGATCGAGCGCACGGTCATCGCCAGTGAAATGGTTACCAGGTCAACCCCCAAACCGGAACTAAAGGAATTGAGAAAGGGGTAGACCATGCGCGTATTGATATTGATGATCATGCGCACCAGGGCGAAAAGAAACACCTGCCCGCCCATGGAGATGGGTTTTTGGGTCGGTTCTGGCGGAGTTTGGTCGTCTTGAACGCTCATCAGGTTGCGTTTCGAGGAAGTCGAATGCGTGAAAGCGCCAGAATGGAGAGCAGGTTGAACCCCACGCACACCAACACGTTGACCAAAAAACCGCCGCGGAAAAGCAGGGGCGCCAAGACATCGGCCAGAGACCTGCCCAGGGAGATCGCGGCAACGAAGAGAGACAAGAGCGTGGCGCGGGTCGCAGGGGTCACTTCGGTCATCAGCGGCAGCGTGCTCACAATCGCCACTTCAAACGTGAGGTAGAAGAAGAATAACCATACCATGGCGCCGCTGGTCGTTTTCCCCAGCCAGGGCAGTGTAATGACCCATAGCGAATTCAATATCAGGCTTAAGGCGATTGTGCGCTCTTTACCCAGGCGATCTGTCAGCAAGGCGGATACTCCCTCGCCGCCCAATTCTGAAAGACCAATGACGATCGAGGCGGCGCCCAAAGCGGCTATCTGCAGACCGAATGAGTCTTTTATCCAAACCCCGAAGACAACATTCACCAGCTCGTTGCCGGCGACAAAGAGGGTTCCCATCAGGATGCTTAACAGGGCAGGTGGATAAAGGATCACTTTTTTGATATCACTGAAAATGGCCAGGGGTTCGGGATTGGCGGGATGGTCAGCCGGGATGAGTACCCATAAGAGGATGGTCATCACCGACCCCAGCACGCTGAGCGCAATGAAGGGTCCATACCAGTAGGTGTTCGTGATGATCAACCCCGCGAGCGGCACCAGCAGGATAAAAGACAGCGCCCAGGAGAGTTCAGTAATGGCGAGGTACAGACCGCGTTTGTTGTAGGGTACAAGATCGCCCAGGTAAGCCTGCATAGAAGGCAGGAAGATATTGTTGCCTAAATTGCCTACCATGATGGCCAGAAAGAAGGTGAAGTAGGAGGGAAAGAGGCTGGCTGAGAACGTACCTGCAAGGAAGATGCCCATGCCGATGAGCATGCCCACTTTTCGACCGCGCCGGTCAGCGATGGGGGCCATAAAAGGGCCCACCGCGCTGGTGAACATGGAAGCCGCCAGTACAAGAGAGATGGCGCCAATATCCCTTTGCAGGGCAACCGCAAACACCGCCAGGTAAGGGTAAATCATGCGGATAGATGTGTTCAGCGTGAGGCGCAGACCAGTAAAGAAGGCAATGCGCTGTAACAGGGTTTTATGCGTTAACATGGTCTAATTATCCACCAAAAATAAAAACTCCCGGTCTGGCCGGGAGAAAAAAGCGCAACAAAGCAGCTTAATCTATGGTTCGCTGCGGCCTTTCCGGCAGGCTTTGAGATTGCACAGTATTTTTATCGTATGAAATGACTCTACCAATCTTGATGAGCCAATCCAGCTCTTCGTTAAGTATATGATGGCTGTAATCGGTTTCAAGCACGGGGATGAAGTCACCAGTACGGATGTCCTGGTAGAGACCATCACCCCAATCAATAGCAATGATGCCGTTCTTCAGTACGATGACCATCTGTCGATTGATCGGTGTTCCTGTCGCCACCTGCCCCTTCCTTTCGCAGATTACCGTTAGACTGCTGTTAGTTTTTTTTACTGAAGCGATCAAAGGTTGTATTGCGTAGTTTTGTCACCAGTTCATCTTGGGTTTCCTGCCAGATGATGTGCAGGGGGCAATCTTCGGCTCTATCGCAATTACCAATTGAAACAGTGCATTGGTTAAGCGCGATCTCTCCATCAATGGCTTCGATCACTTCAAGAAGCGAAATGTTGGAAGCCGGGCGCGCAAGGGCAACGCCACCATTTGCGCCGCGCGATGCGATGATTAACTTCTTGAGCGAAAGTTGGGAGATAATTTTTGCCAAAAATGAAGGAGGGATGCCCTGCGCTTTCGCGATTTCTTTGGTGGATGTCGGAGAATCGGATTTCTGCGAGAGGTATACCATCGCTCTGAGCGCATAATCGGCTTGCCGGGTAATTTTCATAAAAAAACACCTCTATAAGTAAAAAGGGTCAAAATTGTCCTCTTTCAATATTTTACTACATAATCGACGAAGGAAAAGATGCCAACCATCATCGAGGCGCGCTGACCTCCCGGCGCTCGAGCTTTGGGTAAACAACCTCAAGTATAATATTCTCATGAATCCATTCAAATACCATTACCCAATTGATGTCAGGTTTGGTGACCTGGATGCCTTCTGGCATGTCAATAACGCGCGTTTTCTGGTCTACCTGGAGGACGCGCGCAGCCGCTACTTACAGGAAATGGGTCTTCTGGATGGGAAGGCGTTATGGCAATTGCCGATTATCGTTGGCGACATTCACATTCGCTATCGGCAGCCCATTGAACTGGGCCACAAAGTGGTGGTCTCCATGGGCGCCACTCGCATCAGCGCCAAGACCGTGACCTTTGAGTATCAAATCACCGGCGAAGGCGGAACGCCGCTGCACGCCACGGCCGAGTCCATTATGGTCTGCTATGATTATGAGACGAAAAAGACCGTGCCGTTAAGCGATGAACTGCGGCGCAAGTTCTCAGAGAGAGAAGGCAGGGAATTATAAAGAAAGCAGAAAACGATTTACCCCTGATTGACGAAGCATTACTGCTTAAGTTCCTGGTTGACCTGCTGAAGACACCCAGCCCAACCGGTTACACTGAAGAGGCTACGGCGCTCGTTGAACGGGCGTTCAAAGCCATTCCAGGAGTAAAAACCAGCCGCACACGTAAAGGCGCGCTGGTAGCCACGTTAGAAGGCCAGAGACAAAACGCGCCGCGGGCCCTGGCAGCCCATGTGGATACGTTGGGCGCGATGGTAAAAAACATCAAGCCCAGCGGCAGGCTTTCGCTCAGTAAAATTGGTGGCTTTGCCTGGAATACAGTGGAAGGTGAAGGCTGCACAGTCTTCACCCGCAGCGGCAGACGCGTACGCGGTTCGGTGCTGGTGACCGCGGCTTCGAGCCATGTGTATGGCGCCAAAACCGCTGAACTGAAGCGCGACGACGATACCATGGAAGTGCGCCTGGATGAGAAAGCGGCTTCTGTTGAGGAAGTGAAGTCACTGGGGATTGACGTGGGCGACTACATCGCCTTTGACCCACGTGTGGAACTGACCAATGGGTTTGTGCGCTCGCGTCATCTGGATGACAAGGCTGCGGTCGCCTGCCTGGTGGAAGCCCTGCGAGCGCTGCGTTCGGAGGGGTTAAAGCCTGCGCAAACCACATATTTCTTCATCAGCAATTTTGAGGAGGTGGGTCACGGCGCGGCAAACGGGCTTCCGGCTGAAGCAGGTGAACTGGTGGTGGTGGATATGGCGGCTGTTGGCGATGGTCAGAATTCAGATGAGTTTCACGCGACCCTGTGTGTAAAAGATTCAAGCGGTCCTTATCATCACGGGTTGAGCAACCACCTGCGCAAACTGGCAGATAATCACGGTATTCCCTACAAAGTGGATATTTACCCCTATTATGGTTCTGATGGCAGCGCCTTCTGGCGCGCGGGAGGAGAGGCGGCGGTTGCCCTGATTGGCCCGGGAGTGGATGCCTCACATAATTATGAGCGTACCCACACAGATGCGCTGACGGCGACAGCCAACTGGATACTGGCATACCTGTTAGATTGAACGGGTGAAACAGCCATAAAGATCGATTCCCGACCAGGTCTGACCGGTAAATACTTACACTCGCTCATTTCTGCCTGTGCTGTAACCTCTTTCCGCAGCATATAAATACCTGTGCGTAAAAAACCAAAATTCTTATCAGATATTTATATTTGTTGATTACAATGACAAGGAATAACGGTACAATGAGGGCGAATAACATCCGCCGTATTGATCAGTTTTCCAGTTGATTAATGGCTGAGAGTTATCAGGAGGATTTGTTTTGGCAGGTATGGAGCGGTTCACACAACGCGCGAGGCGGGTGCTCTCCCTGGCCCACCAGGAAGCAGAGCGCATGCGCCACACCGCGATCAACACGGAACACATATTATTGGGCCTTATCGAAGAGGAAGGCGGTATTGCCGGGCACGCGCTACGCGAGCTGGGGCTCGAGACCGCGCGCGTGCAGGAAATGGTCGAGCGCCTTGCTCCCATTGGGCTGCAAGAGTCTTCAGCGCTCGAGCTTTCGGTCGGAGCGCAGCAGGCGCTGGAATTTTCAATTGAGGAAGCGCGGAAGTTAGGACATCAGTATATCGGCACTGAGCATTTGCTGCTCGGGCTCACACGTGTGACGGATGGTCTGGCGCTGGAAGTGCTTAAAAAACTGGGCGTATCAGCGGAACAGGTGCGCCGGCAGACCAGGCGCGTGATGGAAGAAAGCGCCAGTGGGCCGGCCTCAGCTGGAGGAGCGCCGTTGGCGCGGCGTGAAGAGAAAAAAGAAGCCAAAACGCCGCTGGTGGACCAGTTGGCGGTGGACCTGACAACGCTGGCAGAAGAAGGCAAGCTAGACCCGGTTATCGGGCGCCAACAAGAGATTGAACGCGTCATCCAGATTCTGGCAAGGCGTAACAAGAACAACCCCGCTCTTATTGGTGAACCCGGAGTGGGCAAGACCGCCATTGTGGAGGGCCTGGCGCAGCGCATCATCGAAGGGGATGTGCCTGCACCGCTCATCGGTAAAAGGGTGCTGCAGCTGGATGTGGGTTCGCTGGTGGCTGGCACCATGTATCGTGGTCAGTTTGAAGAACGCCTCAAGCGCGTCATCGATGAACTTAAGGCTTCCCGATCGATCCTGTTTATCGATGAACTGCACATGCTGGTTGGCGCGGGCTCTGCGGGGTCCGCGGTGGATGCTGCCAACATTCTCAAACCGGCGCTATCACGCGGAGAGCTGCAGGTGGTGGGCGCCACCACGCTGGATGAATACCGTAAACACATTGAAACGGACGCTGCGCTCGAACGGCGTTTTCAGCCCATTCTGGTGGTTGAACCCACCGTGGAAGAAACCATCCAGATCCTAAAAGGAATTCGGAAAGCTTACGAAGAGCATCACCGCCTGGTCATCTCGGACGAAGCGCTTGAGGCGGCGGCGCATCTCTCTTCGCGTTATGTCACTGAACGATTCCTGCCGGATAAAGCCATTGACCTGATTGACGAGGCTTCATCGCGTGTGCGTATGTACAAGAGTCCGGCGGCGCAAACCTTCAAAGAGTTGATGCTGGAACTCAAAGATGTGAAAGCGCATCACAGCGAGGCGGTGCAGAGCGGACGCAGTGATGACGCGATGGAACTTTCTAACAAGGAGGCTGACCTCAGGGGCAGGATTGAAAAATTGCGCACCGGCTGGGACCGCACTACCAGCCCCGTGGTGAACGCGGAAGATATCGCTGAACTGGTGTCGATGTGGACAGGCGTGCCGGTGGTGCAACTGGCCACCGAAGAATCTGAACGCCTGCTGCGCATGGAAGAAGAATTACAGAAAACCATCATCGGTCAGGAAGAAGCCATTAAAACCATCTCCAAGGCAGTACGCCGCGGGCGCGCCGGGCTTAAAGACCCGCGCCGCCCCATTGGATCTTTTATGTTCCTGGGTCCCACAGGCGTGGGCAAGACCGCGCTCACCCGCGCCCTGGCATTGTTCCTCTTTGGCAGTGAAGACGCGCTGATTCAGATTGACATGTCTGAATTTATGGAGCGTCACAACGTCAGCCGGTTGGTTGGCGCGCCGCCAGGATACGTGGGCTACGACGAAGCCGGGCAGTTAACTGAATCTATCCGCCGCCACCCCTATTCCATCGTGGTTTTTGATGAGATGGAAAAAGCGCACCCTGAAACGCACAATATGCTGCTGCAAATCATGGAAGAGGGTCAGTTAAGTGACGCGCGCGGACGCAAGGTAGACTTCCGCAACGCCATCATCGTGATGACCTCCAATATCGGCTCTGACCTGATTCGCCGCCAGGGCTCGCTGGGCTTCACCCTGCAGCGGGATGAAAAAGAAAACGAAGCCAAAAATTACGAAGATATGCGTAAAAAATTGCTGGATTCGCTGCGCAAGGTCTTCAGACCTGAGTTTATTAATCGCCTGGATGGCGTTATCGTTTTCCACCCGCTCAGCCGTGAGCACATCCGCAGCATTGTTCACCTGGAACTTGATAAAGTGGCTGAACGTATGAAAGAACACAATATCACCCTCAGGGCTTCTGCCGCAGCCCTGGAGCATCTCTCTGCGGAGGGTTATAACCCCGAGATGGGTGCGCGGCCGCTGCGCCGGGTTATCCAGGACAGCGTGGAAGATAGATTATCCGACGCGGTGCTTTCGCACGAGTTCAACGCTGGTGACGCGGTGATCGTTGATGTAACCAAGGAGGGAGAAATCATCCTCAAACGCAACCGCAAGCGCGCAGTTGCACTAAAACCTGGTAAAAGCGCAGAAGGTGAAACACAAGCGGAAGAACCGGAGCGTGTGCAGGTTTAAACGAGAGACGATCGCCCCAGGCATTCTTCAAGTGCTTCCTTAATCAAACACCAGCTGTTTTTGGGCTGGTGTTTTTCATCCGGCTCTCGCATAACGTTTTGGGCTTGCCACCCTCCGCTCTATGTGCAACAATCAGGATAGGCGAGGTTTCTTACCATTGCGCGGCGGGGGGAAAACATCTATACTTTCTAAAAAAAGAGCACCTCTAGGGCAGATATGATTCCAATTGGCGACGATAATTCTCAGCGCAGGCTTGTCCCGGTGGTCACCTGGATACTGGTGATTCTAAATGTGGCTGTCTTCCTGCTCGAGTTGATGGGTGGAGATGTGTTCATCATGATGTGGTCGTTCATCCCCGCGCGTTTTATGCAAGACCCCGCGGGGAATATGATCACCATCTTTACTTCGATGTTTATGCATGCCGGCTGGTTCCATTTAATCGGTAACATGCTTTACCTCATCATTTTTGGAGATAATGTTGAGGATCGCTTCGGTCATGTCAAGTTTCTGTTGTTTTACGTATTATGCGGCTTTATTGCCATGCTCGCCCAGCTCATCGCGGCGCCTTATGTGACCATCCCAAACCTGGGAGCCTCAGGGGCCATTGCCGGGATATTAGGCGCGTATCTGGTGCTCTTTCCCAGGCGGCGGGTGCGTGTGCTCTTGGGTTGGTGGATCGTGCATCTGCCGGCGCTCATCGTCATCGGCGGCTGGATACTGATCCAGGTGCTGAGCAGCTTAGGCAGCCTGGCAGGTTCTGCCAGCGCAGCCGGTGGGGTGGCTTACATGGCGCACATCGGCGGTTTTCTTAGCGGGCTGGTATTGTCCTTCTTCTTTCGCAACCGTGTGCGCGCTTTACCGCCCTCATATATGTAAAACCTGTCCACTCATATGACGAATGCGGAGGATGGTCAATAAGCCCGGCATGATGATTGACGGTCAGAATTTTCTCCAGTATGCTTGTTTTACCCACGTGTCTTTCAGGTAATTCTTTTTAACCAGGAGGGTTTCTAATGGGAGCGACGGATGACATACTCGCGGTGATCCTGGGCGGGGGACGGGGTGCCCGCCTGTATCCCTTGACCAAAGAACGTTCAAAGCCCGCGGTGCCGATGGCGGGTAAGTATCGTCTCATTGATATCCCTATCAGTAACTGCATCAATTCGGGCATATACCACATCGCCGTCCTCACCCAGTTCAACTCGGTCTCGCTGCACCGCCATATTTCTCGCACTTATAACTTCGATGCCTTCCACTCTGGCTGGGTGCAAATATGGGCGGCGGAACAGACCCTGGAAAATACCAACTGGTACCAGGGCACGGCAGACGCGGTGCGCAAGCAGCTGCTCGAAATCAGTTCCGCGCGCACCTCGCACGTGCTCATCCTCGCGGGAGACCACCTGTACCGCATGGACTATGCCAAAATGGCCGAGTTCCATCTTGAGAAAGATGCCGATATCACCGTTGCGGTGCAACCAGTCTCCACGGTCGACTGTCAGCGGTTTGGCATTCTCAAACGTACGCCCAACTGCCAGATCACTGATTTTCACGAAAAACCAACCGACCCAGAGGTTTTGAAAGACATCATCAGCCGCGATGACCCAGCGCGCCCATACCTGGGCTCCATGGGTATCTATTTGTTCAAGACGAAAGTTCTGCAAGAACTGCTGGAAAATGAGCGTCATGACGACTTTGGTTCTCACGTTATTCCAACAGCCATCAGGTCTCACCGTGTGTACGGGTATGATTTTCATGGTTTCTGGGAAGATATTGGAACGATTCGTTCTTTCTACCAGGCCAACCTGGCGCTTACTGATCTCAACCCGCCATTCAATTTTTACGACCAGAATTTTCCCATATACAGCCACCCGCGTTTTTTGCCCGGGTCGAATATCGAAGACACCATTATGAAGAACGTGCTGATTGCCGAAGGTTGCCGGATCGAAAAGGCCACACTTATCCATTCCATCATCGGTTTACGCAGCCAGATTCGCGGCGGAACAACTATAATAGATAGCATCTTGATGGGCAATGACTACTACGAAAAACCGGGTTCACCCGAGGCATTCGCGGGCGCCCTGGAAATTGGGTTTGATTGTTACATTGAAGGCGCCATCGTTGATAAGAACGCGCGCATCAACAAAGGCACGATCATCAAACCCTTCCCTGTCGGCACAGATATCGATGGTGACGGCTGGCTGGTGAGGGATGGGATTGTGATCATCCCCAAATCGGCTGTTATACCGCCCGGAACGGAAATCACACCGTAATTTTCCGCTAAAGAAGAACCAATGAGCGATATTAAAACCCCACAACAGAAAACCGTCGACAATGAAGATATTTCCATCAGTTGGCACTCTTTGAGTGCGGATGAAGCCCTGCAGAGGTTGGAATCGTTCAGGGCGGAGGGGCTTACCAGCGCCGAAGCAGAACACAGGCGTAAAGAGTATGGCTTGAACCAGTTGGAAGAAAAACCCCGGCGCACTTTTATACAAATGGTGATCGAGCAGTTGAGGAGTTTCGTTATTCTCGTACTCATGGGCGCGGCCATCCTTTCTGCTGTGCTGGGTGAATATATTGACGCCGGGGCGATTGTTGCCATCGTGCTGCTTAATACCATCCTGGGTGTTGTCCAGGAGTCACGGGCAGAGGAAGCCCTGGCCGCGCTTCGACGCATGGCAGCGCCTGAAAGCCAGGTGTTGCGGGATGGAAAACGCATCAGCGTCCCCTCTTCGCACCTTGTTCCGGGGGATATCGTTTTTATGGAAGCGGGTTACTACGTGCCCGCGGATGTGCGGCTGTTGGAAGCGGTGAACATGCGCATCGATGAAGCCCCGCTTACCGGAGAATCTGTGCCCGTGCAAAAGAACGCAGCTTTGACGCTTGACCCTCTTTCTTCTTTAGGCGATCGAAAGAATACCGCCTTCATGGGCACAGTGGTTTCTTATGGGCGCGGCAAAGGCGTTGTGACGAGCACAGGCATGCACACCCAACTGGGAATCATCGCCCGCATGCTGCAATCTGTGCAAGAGGAACAAACCCCCCTGCAAAGAAAACTGGACCAGTTAGGAAAGACACTAGGCTTGGCAGCCCTGGTTGTTTGTGGGCTGGTTTTTGTAGTAGGGCTTGTCGAAAGCATTGGCGCGATCAGCGCGGACCTGATTGTGGGTCTCTTCATGATCGCGGTCAGCCTGGCAGTGGCGGCGGTGCCTGAAGGACTGCCCGCGGTGGTGACGGTGAGTTTGGCTCTGGGTATGCAGGAAATGATCAAACGCCACGCGCTCATCCGACGCCTGTCTTCGGTCGAAACCCTGGGCTCAGCCACAGTCATTTGCTCAGATAAAACTGGCACGCTGACCCAGAACGAGATGACCGTTACCCATATTTGGGTGGATGGACACATGGTAAAAGTGACTGGGCAGGGTTACACACCGATAGGCTCGTTTACCATCGGAGAGCGCGAGATCCATCTGGACCAGTACGCCGGGGTTCGTACCGCTTTGTGGGTAGGCGCGCTAAACAATGATGCCGTGCTTGAAGAAACCGAAAGAGAAGATGGTGAAAAAGAATTCCGCATGGTTGGCGACCCTACTGAAGGCTCGATACTGGTGGCGGCTTACAAGGCCGGTGGGGAGATCGCCGCGTTGAATAAGGCCTATCCCAGGACCAATGAAATACCATTTGACTCGGATTTCAAACGCATGGTGACGGTTCACACAGTGGATGACCCGCGCCTAAACGACATATCACCGTATAGCGAAGAAAAGGGCAGGGGCAGCATTGTGGTCGCCGTCAAAGGCGCACCGGATGTGGTGCTGAACCTGTGCACGCATTATCAACCCATCGATAATGGTGTTCAGGCGGTTTTGGATGAGGACACCAAACAGCAGATTCTGGCGGCCAATGATGAGATGACGGGAAATGCGCTGCGCGTGCTTGGCGTCGCCTTTCGCATGGTAAACGAAATGCCCAGTCAGGTTGAGCGGGAAGAATTAGAAAAAGACCTGGTGTTTATTGGGCTTATCGGCATGATCGACCCTGCCAGGCCAGAAGTGAACCCTGCCCTGCAAACTGCCGCGCGCGCCGGCATCCGTACCATCATGATTACGGGAGACTATCCCAACACGGCGCGCGCGATTGCTGAAAGCATTGGCTTGCTGGGGAAAGGGCGCCATGTGCTCACCGGCGCGCAGCTTGAAGCGATGAGCGACGATGAACTGAAAGAAGAAGTCAGGAGGACGGATGTGTTCGCGCGCGTCTCACCTGAGCATAAACTGCGCATTGTCAATGCGCTGCAGGCGAACGGCGAGGTCGTGGCGATGACTGGAGACGGGGTGAACGACGCACCCGCTATCAAGCAGGCAGATATTGGTGTTTCCATGGGCATTACAGGCACGGATGTGGCGAAAGACACCGCGGATATGGTGCTCACCGATGATAATTACGTCAGTATCGTTTCGGCGGTAGAGCAAGGTCGAATCATTTACTCCAACATCCGTAAATTTGTGTATTTTCTTATTTCCTGCAACATGGCGGAAATCCTTATTATCTTTTTACCTACGGCGTTGGGCTTTCTGTTGTTCCCTCAACTGACCACTGAGCAGCTTGCGCCGCTGGCGCCCATTCAGTTGCTCTGGCTGAACCTGGTTACCGATGGCGCACCAGCGCTGGCTTTAAGTACAGAGAAAGGTGATCCGGACATCATGGATCAACCTCCCAGGGCGCCCAAAGAGCCCATCATCAACCGGCAAATGCTTCTTGGCGTAACAACCCAGACTATCGCTATTTCAGCCGCGACCCTAACCGCTTTCTTTACAGGCCTCAACTATCAAGGGCTCTCGCCAGAGAACAATCTTGATATTGCCCGGACCATGGCCTTTGTAACGCTTTCGTCTTCTGAGTTGTTGCGGGCCTTCACCACCCGTTCAGAGCGTTACCCGTTGCTGAAGCAGGGTATTTTTTCCAACAAATGGATGAATATCGCGGTGCTGTTTTCATTGCTCCTGGTGCTGGTAGTCGTCTATGTTCCCTTCCTGAACCCCATTTTTAAAACAGTCCCCCTTGCCTGGCAGCAATGGCAACTGCTTCTACCATTGCTGGTTGTGCCCTCGGTTGTAGCGGAACTGGTCAAATGGTTTTCGTACACGCACGGAAAGAAGACCCGCCTGGCTTGATTGTGATGAGAAGATAAGCAAGGTGGAGGTCAACCCTCCACCTGTTGTTTTTTCAGGCTTCTTTTCACCGGGGCATAACTGAACCGATGCGCTGAGCAGGGACCATGGCTGGAAAGCGCCGCTTGATGCGCCCGGGTGCCGTATCCCTTGTTGCGTTCGAACGCGTAGCCCGAAATCTTGCTGGCGATCTCTCCCATAAATTTATCTCGAGCGGTTTTCGCAAGGATGGAGGCAGCCGCGATGCTCAGGGCACGCTGGTCTCCTTTCAGGAGAGCAGTCTGACCACAGGGGTATTCCGGAATAAACAACGCGTCGATCAACAGGTGTTGAGGGGTTAACTTGAGCAGTTCCAACGCGCGGGTCATTGCCAGGCGAGTGGCTGGAAGGATGCCCAAACAATCGATCTCTTGGTTCGAAGCCCAACCGACTGACCAGGCCATCGCCTTTTGTTTAATGAGGGGTTCGAGGGCTGTTCTTTTTTCTGCGCTCAATTGTTTAGAGTCGCGAATGAAAACCAGGTTTTGCGGCAGGGCAAAATAAGCGGGAAAGACCACCACGGCAGCTGTCACCGGCCCAGCCCAGGCGCCGCGCCCTGCTTCATCGATCCCGGCTACAGATTCCAGCCCATTTTCCCAAAGGGCGAATTCAAACGCCAGGTCAGGCGCGGCGGGGATGAGCCCCGGGTCAACCCTGAAGGTCATACTCGCCGCGGCGTAAATTTCTACGAATCTTGAGCAGGTCGCTTGCCATGCGCACTGAATCACGCACCACGCGAACTTTGCTGTGCGGATGGTAGTACCAGGGAATTGGAAGTTCTTTAACGCGGAAACCCATTTTAAAGGCGATTGCCAGCACCTCAACATCAAAAGTCCATCCCGGTATGGTCATCAGCGGGAAGAGCGCTTCTGCCGCTTCGTCGCTGAAGCATTTAAAGCCGCACTGGGTATCCTGCAGCTTGGGCAGCACCATCCAGCGCACCATGTTGTTGAAGATGCGGCCGATGAAATGCCGGAACCACGGCTCATCATAGCGCATGGCTCCCGGGGCTTCACGCGAGGCGATGACGATATCCTCACCTTCGATCTGTGGCGGGAGAAAACGCGGCACCTCTTCAATCGGCATGGATAGGTCGACATCACAGATGAAGCGGTAACGTCCCCTGGCTGCCAGCATGCCAGCTTGCACCGCGCGCCCTTTACCGGCTTTTTCAAGGTGCAGGGTGGTGATTTCAGGATGTAAAACGGAAAGCGAGCGGGCGATCTCAAACGTGCCATCCACACTGCCGTTTTCGGCAACAACGATCTCAGCGGGATAGGGTAGTGTGTGAATAAACGCCAGCGTGCGCTGCAGCGTTTCCAACAGGCGCAGTTCTTCATTGTACGCAGGAAAAACAATGGAGAGGAAAGGTGCTTGGGGTGCCATTTGTTGTTATTATACGCTTTTAGCCGTCTTTTCGCGGGTGTGAAGAAACCGGTTGTCCTTTATAATTTGGGGTGTGCCAGGCAGGCAGTTCATCCTCCACACGCGAGAATTCATCATGCGAAGCCGGTTGTTGTTGATTCTTCTATTTGTAGCCTTGCTAACAACAGGCGCGGGAAGCGCTCCAGAAGCGGTGTATTCTTTTTCTCAGGCGCAGAACACAGAGCGTTCACCTGAGCGCTGGCGGGAGTGGCCGGTCGTGCCGGAACTATCTGAGCACGCTGTTCAAATCCTCGCATCCGCCGCCACGAACACCTCGCTTAACCTCCGTTCGATTTCCAAAATAGGTGACTGCCAGTTCACCCCGGCGACCTTCCTGGCAGGTTATGTGAAGGGAGATTACCCTCTCCCCGAAGAGTATGAACGCACCGCTCATTATTTCAAAGAAAGCATGGTCAGGGATTCGATCACCGCTGCAAATGGATTGGGGGTCAGCAGTGTGTTGAACCCGATGTTTGCCGCTGGTGCGGGATATCAGGAATGCCAGCGAACTGAAACACCCTTGGATTGTGAGTTGCGCACGCGCCGACCGGTGGTGGTGCTGGTAGCCCTGGGCACGAACTGGAAACCCAGGCAGGAGATCACCTTTGAGGAACACCTTCGCACAGTGGTGGAAACCATCCTTGCCAGCGGAGCCCTGCCTATCCTGGCCACCAAAGCGGATAATATTGAAGAGGATTGGAAACTCAACTTGGCGAACGCCAGGGTAGCCGCCGACTATGATATCCCGCTGGTGAACGTATGGAGGGCGGTTCAACCACTGCCCAATAATGGCTTGCAGGCGCCCAACAACGTGTACCTCACTGCTGACGGCTGGGTGGAACAAAACCGCGCCTGGTTAAGGATGCTGGATAAGGTGCGTGTGGTGTTGGAACCCTGACCGCGGCACCCACCAAACTGGAAATAATCTTAATTTGACGAGGATATGATGATGAAAAGATGGAAAACAGTACTTCTACTGCTTGGGTTTTGTTTGTTTCTGGTATCCTGTTCCGGCTCCAATTCGCCGGCTGATGTGGTAGTGGCGTACTATAACGCACTGGTTGCCGGAGACGCGTCTTCATTGAGCCAGCTTTCTTGCGCGGATTGGGAGCAGCAATCCAAGTTAATGCTGGATTCGTTTACCGGGGTCAAGGCAAGGGTAGACAACATCGTCTGTTCAGAATTGGAGAACGATGGTAGTAGCGCCGCTGTCAACTGCAAGGGGAAGATCATTGCCACTTATGGCACAGAAGACCAGGAGATTGACCTTTCCAACACAACGTTTCTGCTGCAAAAACAGGGCGGCGAGTGGCTGGTGTGCGGGCAAAAGTAAGCGAAACCAGCGCTTTCAGGGGTCTGCTGCTGGTCATTATCACGCTGGCGCTTTGTGGCTGCGCTGAAGCGCCCACGGCGACGGAGCGTGTGGCAACCTCCGCGCCTTTCGTGGAGGACGAGGTCCGTTCGAGCTCGCAGGCAGCGCCAACCAGCAACCCAACCATCCTATCGCCAGCGACCCACCAGCCTGACACGCCAATCCCCACCCCTGCCCGTACGCAGATGGCATTGGACGATGGCGCGATCATGCTTTTTATCCCCAAAGGTGATTTTTTAATGGGCTCACTGAAGGGGGAAGGCGAAAAGGATGAGTATCCGCAGCATACAGTTCAACTTAACGCCTTCTGGATAGACCAAACCGAGGTCACCAATCGCATGTACAGGGCCTGTGTGGCAGACGGCGTCTGTAATGAACCCCGACGCTCCAGTTCTTTCACACGAGAAGAGTATTATGGCAACCCGCAGTACCTGGATTACCCGGTTGTGTATGTGAACTGGTTCGACGCCGGTCGTTACTGCCGGTGGGCGGGCAAAAGACTACCCAGCGAGGCGGAATGGGAAAAGGCAGCCCGCGGAAGCGAAGGTTTCATCTACCCATGGGGGAACATAGAACCCGGGACGCTACACGCCAACTATGACCTGCTGGTCGGAGATACAACTGAAACGGGCAGTTATCCGGCAGGCGCCAGCCCGTATGGCGCGCTGGATATGGCTGGGAACGTGATGGAATGGGTACTGGACTGGTATGGAGAGTACACTACCTCTCCTTATAAAACCTACGACCCAAGCGGGCCAGAAAATGGCGCGCACCGTATTGCGCGCGGTGGCTCTTACCTGTTCAGCCCCTTTCTTATTCGCAGCGCGGAACGCTATTGGGTCAGTCCGTATTACGCGGATGATGACCTGGGTTTCCGCTGCGCTTTCTCGGCGGTTGATCAGTAAACACCAGGATGATTTTTCAGTGGAGAACATAGCATGAAACGTATTTTCTCAAAAGAAAACCTGTGGGCGCTGGCTTTCGCGCTGATATTGGTGTGGCTGGTCATTCTCTCTTCTGGCGAAGCGCCGCTGTGGATCTACCAGGGTTTTTAAATGACGCTGCTCCGTATCCTGGTGCTGATTGGTATCTCTCTTGGTGTGCTGGTGGTTTGCAGCATCCGGCGCGCACGGCGTTGGCGCGTTGTGTTGCTGCTGGTCAGCTCGGTGGTGATCATCTTCTGGCTGCAACCCATCCTGCCTATCCGCGGGTTGGATTTCTGGCTGCCGTGTGCCTCCCTCTCACTGGCCGGATTGGGCTGGGCACTGACCTCATTACCAGAAGAACGCCAGCGCCGTGAAATCCTGGTGACGCTGGGCATCGTTACGGCGACCGTTCTGGTCATTGCCCTCACACGTTATTTAGGCAGCGGCGGGTTGCTCAGCGCTTCACGTCCGCCCCAGACGTTGACCGTGGGGATTGTTGTGCTGGTGAACCTGGGGTTGTTGTTGATGGCGGCGCGCATCAGCCACCGCTTCAAACCCGCATTGACGCTGGCGATCATCCTGGTTTTGCTGCTTTTCCTGGTGCTCAAACTGCCTGCGCTGACGTTGACCACAAGCGCACTGTTGCGCGGTTTCAGCGGTCAATCCCGCGAGCTTGCATCCGCGCTGGATGTGCGCTGGCTGGGATTTTCTTACATCGCTTTCCGGCTGATCCACACGCTGCGCGACCGGCAGGCTGGCAGGCTGCCGCAAATGGCGCTACGCGAGTACCTGATCTACATCCTCTTCTTCCCCGCTATCAGCGCCGGACCCATTGACCGCAGCGAGCGTTTCATTAAAGACCTGCGCGGTGAATTTATCCCAGGCGCGTTGGATTTTGGTGCGGGCAGCACACGCCTGATGCTGGGTCTGTTCAAGAAGTTTGTGCTGGCGGATACCCTGTCTATCGTCTCTCTCAACGCCAGCAATGCGGCCCAGGTAGACGCCGCGGGTTGGTTGTGGTTGATGCTGCTGGCCTACAGCCTGCAAATTTACCTGGACTTCAGCGGATACACGGATATTGCCCTGGGCATGGCGCGTTTCATGGGCATCCGCCTGCCTGAAAACTTCCGCGCGCCTTACCTGAAGAGCAACCTCACGCGCTTTTGGGACAACTGGCATATCACCCTCACCCAGTGGATGCGGGCTTACTTCTTCTTTCCGGTCACGCGTTTTTTACGCAACCGCGCCAGGTGGATGCCGGCATGGCTGGTGATATTGGTGACGCAATTGAGCACCATGGTGCTGATTGGTTTGTGGCATGGCATCACGATGAATTTTTTGCTGTGGGGAGCCTGGCACGGGTTGGGCTTGTTCGTGCAGAATCGCTGGAGCGCGGGAACGCAGCACCTGGCCGCTCGCTGGCAGGCCAAAACCGGGCTTTCCCGCGCCATTCATGTTCTCAACACGCTGCTGACCTTTATTTATGTCACCCTGGGGTGGGTGTGGTTTACCCTGCCTGAGCCCGGTTTATCTACGCGCGTGCTGGTCAGGCTCTTCGGGTTTGGAGGCGGGCTGTGACACCCCGCTTTATCCGCAATGTACTGCTCAAGGGGCTGCTGCTTTTCGCGCTTATCCATTTAGCCTGCGCCCTGATACCATCCGACGGACTGGGCAGAATCTCGGCTTACAATTCCCTGTTGCGCGGACGAGAACGCTTTCCTTTCGGTGAGACGCCCAGAGAGGCATACAACTTCAGCCTGTACAACTTTGAAGCCATGTTCGCCGCCCACAGGCTCGATGGTACCCCCAAAGCGGCTGATGAATTTCGCGTGCTGGTGATCGGAGACAGCGCTACCTGGGGCACGCTCTTAAAACCAGAAGAGACACTGGCAGGTCAATTAGACGCCGCTGGGTTGATAAGCGCTGATGGCAGACGGGTGCGGGTGTACAACCTGGGCTACCCCACCCTCTCCTTGGTGAAAGACCTGATGGTGCTTGAGCGGGCCATGAGTTACCAGCCAGACCTCATCCTGTGGCGGGTCACTCTTGAATCCTTCCCGCGCGACCGCCAGCTGGAATCGCCCATCGTGGCCCATAACCCGCAACGGGTGCGCCAACTCATTGAGCGTTACCAGTTGGCTATCACCATGCCTGCAGGAGAGCCAACATTCTGGCAGCGTACTCTCATCGGGCGTCGCCGTGAACTGGCAGATTTGCTGCGCTTGCAGCTCTACGGAGTGATGTGGACCGCCACAGGGATCGATCAGCTTTACCCGCCCTCTTACCCGCCCGCCGGGCGTGACCTGGAAGCAGATGAGAGCTTCCACCACTGGCAGCCGCCCGCCCTCCCTGAAGACGGACTGGCGCTGGACCTGTTACAGGCGGGGATGAAAATCGCCGGCGAGGTGCCGGTCGTGCTGGTCAACGAACCAATCCTGGTCAGCAACGGCGAGAACAGTGATATCCGCTATAACTTCTATTATCCGCGCTGGGCTTATGACCTGTACCGCCAGACCCTGGCGGAAGCCAGCTCAGCCAACGGCTGGAAATATTTCGACCTGTGGGACCTGGTGCCGCAGGAACACTTCACCAATAGCGCCATCCACCTTGATGCTCAAGGAGAAGAAATGCTGGCGCGCAGGCTCATAGACGCCGGCTTGATTCAATAGGAAAAGGCACTGTCCCCCGTAAAACCCGCATCGCTGATACATTATTACTTCCATCCTTCAAAACACGCCCATCCAGCGAATGGCAAGGAGGTAAAAAACGGGCAGACTGGTTTGGTTATGGTTCAGGAATAAGAAGAACGAACAGGTTCACCGCTGCCAGCGGTATGGAGATTTTCTGGTTTGATGGTCGGGGTGGGCGGACTTGAACCGCCGACCCCCGCGTCCCAAACGCGGTGCGCTGCCAACTGCGCTACACCCCGAGCGCATAGAGTATAATCCGGATTGCTGGATAACGTCAAGCAAACTGAGCCCCGAGGAGCACGTCGAAAAACCAATGCCCCGCACCGCCACCACACTCATCAGCCTGCTCACCTGTCTTTTTCTGGTCAGTTGCGCGGCAGTGAACAGCAGCCCAATTCCAACAGTAGCCGCTACTGACACTTCAACCCCTCATCCTACGTCCACGCCTGTTCCGCAGGCAACCCGCACACCCACGCCCCTTGTCTGCACAGCCACACAGGGCAGCATTCTGAACGTGGATATTCCCACGCAAAAGCTCAACCGCCCGATAAACACCAATATTTACCTGCCTCCGTGTTACGACCCCAAAAAGGAGGGCGGCTACCCCTGGTTGATTATGCTCCACGGGCAGGCAGCCACCAACGCACAATGGCTGGAGCTGGGACTCACCAACGCGGCGGACGATTTGATCACGAGCAAAGAGATCCGACCCCTGGTGATCGTGATGCCCTTTGAAGTCACCTGGACGCCCGGACCGCGGGAATCTCAATTTGACGAAGCGTTGATGGAGGACGTGCTGCCTTATATCGAGGAAAATTACGCGGTTTGCAAAGAGCGTACCTGCCGCGCGATTGGCGGGCTTTCGCGCGGCGGCAATTGGGCGGTGCACCTGGGTTTTGTATCCCCCGAAGTGTTCGGTATCGTGGGCGCTCATAGCACACCTCTTTTTTACGGTGAGTTATGGAATATTCAGGCGGCGGCTGGTTTGCCGCCGGAAAGTATCCCCTTGGTGCTGGTGGATGCGGGTGATAAGGATGCTGAAAAAGAAAAAGTACAGGAATTTGTCACCGCGCTGAAGGATGCCGGGGTACCCTATCAGTTCTTCGAGTTTGAAGGCAGGCATGAACCTTCTTACTGGAGCGCGCACGTGGCGGATTACCTGCGCTGGTACGCACAAGCATTCACCCGCCTGCAATCAGAAAAATGACAGACAGGTATTGGCGCAAAAAGAGAACGATCAGGGAAATAACAGGGGGTTTTTGAAGGGGATAAGGGCGAAGATAACCGCGGGAATATAGAGCTCCAACCTGTCGATGGCGTCAGCGGTCAGCAGACCGACCGCGCCATTTTTTTGCTTGGAATTTTGCCGCGCGAAGACCAGGTCATCGGCGTCTCCGAGCTCCATACCCTGCCGTACCAGGTCCGCCAGTATTTTTGGAAGAAAAAATTCACCGCTGCGGCCGATCCCCCTGCGTAACGAATCAAGAATGACCACCCAGGCGAAGGTGCCCATTTCCCCGCCGCGTTCGCCGGTCCCCCCCTCAATACCCACCCAATAATCTCCGTCAGGCGCCGTCTCTCGCGCGTTCGCTGCCCGCTGTTCAGCGCAGAAGAGCGTTTCATCATCGGTTTTAGGTTGCGCGGGCAGGTTGAGCGAAAGGCTCACCGAGCGCACGCTGAACTCCTCGCCGGTGAACACGCGCCTGAAACCCTCCTCAACCGCAGCGATTTTTACCGGGTTTTCAGATGCCAGATAAACCAGTTTCATAAAAAAAGAGCGCTTTGCCGAGATTGTTCAATACGAAAACAGGGTGAGAGACTCTCTCACCCTGTGCTGAAGGACGGTTTTTAATAGCTCACCTTACGTGGTAATTTCTTAGCCTGTTCGATCCAGTCTGCCACCTGTTTCTCAACGGGCAATTTTCGGACGAGTTTCTTGGCAGCGTTGACTTCCACCATTTTTTCATAGAGGTTTTTCGCCACACGCTTGCTCAACTCGACCACGGTATCCACACCGGCTTCTTCCAGCAGGTCAGAATACTCACTGCCCACACCTTTGATGCGGTACAGGTCGGAATGGTTCACCCATTCAAGGATGAGCGCTTCCCCGGTGCCAGTCTTCTCGGCCAGTTCCTTGCGTCCTTTGGGGGTAGCGCCGAGTTCCAGTAATTTTTCAGTAGTGGCAACGCCAATGGCTTTTAATTTCTTTTGATAAACGGAGCCAATCCCTTCAATATCGATAATGCTTGGCATTTCTATCCTCCTTATCCCTTCAAAAAATGTACACTTAGTATAGGCTATTTTTCCTCAATCTGCAAATTAATCCTCTGGGTCAGTCGAATGAACCTCCGGCACTCAGGTATAATCAACGCATGAAATTATCCCTTGTTGAAGTAGAACATATCGCCGAACTGGCACGCCTTGACCTGACTGCGGAAGAGAAAGAGCAGTACCGGCAGCAACTTTCGGCCATCCTGGAACACGTGGCGCGGTTGCAGGCGCTGGACACAGAAGGCGTACCACCCACTTCAAGCGTTCTCCCTGCTAACGGCAGGCTGCGCGTCGATGAACCCCACCCAGGGCTGACCGTTGAAAGCGTGCTGGCAAACGCTCCCGAGAAAATGAAAGACCAGTTTCGCGTGCCGCCGGTGCTGGAATGAACACGAGCTTGACCGATCTTTCCGTTATACAGATTCTGGATGGACTGAAAAAGGCGGAGTTTTCCTGCCGCGAGCTGGTACAGGCTTACCTGGAACGCATCGCGATCCTGGAGCCGCGTGTTCACGCTTTCGTCACCCTGGCGGAGGAAGACGCGCTCAGCCTTGCGGATAAGGCGGATGCCCGCTACGCGTCTGCACGCCACAGCGGTAGCGAAACCCCGCCCCTGCTGGGGCTGCCCATCGCAGTCAAAGATTTGATCACGGTTGCGGGAATGCGTTGTTGCTGCGGCTCGGCCATTCTCAAAGATTTTGTGCCGCCCTTCACCGCCAGCGCGGTGCAGCGGTTGCTGGACGCCGGGGCCATTGTAGTAGGCAAGACCAACACAGACGAGTTCGCTATGGGGTCTTCCACAGAGACCTCCGCGTTTGGTCCTACCTTCAACCCTTGGGATGTCACGCGTGTACCAGGGGGCTCTTCCGGCGGCAGCGCAGCTGCTGTGGCAGCGGGTATGGTACCTGCTGCGCTGGGCTCTGATACAGGCGGTTCGATTCGGCAGCCAGCATCCTTCTGTGGCGTCTGCGGTATCAAGCCGACTTACGGGCGCGTCTCGCGTTATGGGTTGGTGGCCTACGGCTCCTCTCTGGATTCGATGGGCGTGTTCACGCGCAACGCGGAAGACGCAGCGCTGTTATTCTCCCTTATGGCCGGTATTGACCCGCTGGACAGCACCACCGTTGATGTCCCCGTTCCGGTTCTTAACCTGCGGGAAAAGGAGCGGCTGGATGGGCTGCGCGTGGGAATCCCACAGGAATACTTTATTGAAGGCATTCAACCACAGGTCCGCCAGTGTGTGCTTGCGGCTATTGATATCCTGAGGTTGCTTGGCGCTGAGCTGGTGGAGGTGAGCCTGCCACACACCGAGTACGCCCTGCCGGTCTATTACCTCATCGCCCCAGCCGAGGCTTCCGCCAACCTGGCGCGTTATGACAGCGTGCGCTTTGGTCTGCGCGAACCAGCTGCAACGCTATGGGAAATGTTCAAACGGTCGCGCGGCGTGGGTTTTGGCGCGGAAGTCAAGCGGCGCATCATGCTGGGCACTTACGCGCTCTCCGCCGGCTATTATGACGCCTACTACGGTCAGGCGCAAAAGGTGCGCACGCTCATCAGGCGCGATTTTGACCAGGCTTTTGAACATGTGGACCTTATCGCCTGCCCGGTGGCGCCATCCACTGCCTTTAAACTGGGTGAACACGCCGGCGATCCTCTGGCCATGTACCTGGAGGACGTGTTCACATTGCCTACCAACCTGGCAGGCATTCCCGGGCTGGCTTTACCGGTGGGGTTCGATGACAACCACCTGCCGATTGGTATCCAGTTCCTTGGAGCGCATTTCCGTGAAGATGTGCTCTTCCGCGCGGCGCATGCCTACCAGGGTGTAACAGACTGGCACCAACAGGTGCCCGCCCTCGACTGAACCCGCTCTGTGAATTTTCTCTCTCCCTTTCTGCTGACCTGCAACAGCAGTGTTTTATTTGCGTATATGAATGGAAAAGGAGAGTATCAAACATGACTCAGCAGAACACAAGAGTGGAACTCATCGAGCGGGGACCGGGCTGCCTGGTGCGCGGTCTGTATTTTCTGTTCATTGGTCTTTGGCTCGGGCTCATTTGGGTGGTCGTTGCCTGGTTCTTCAACCTTACCATTGTCGGGCTGCCTATCGGGCTGCTCATGATCAACCGTATCCCGCAGGTGATGACCCTGCGCCCGCAACGCGTGCAGACCACTGTGGAGATCAGGGAGGGTTCTCCGGTGATCCGGCATACAACGATACGTCAAAACCCGTTTCTGCTGCGCGCACTGTACTTCTTGGTCATTGGTTTCTGGTTCAGCCTGGTGTGGATGCTGCTGGCCTGGCTGCTCACCGCGGTCACCTTTGGGCTGGCGTTTCCTTTGACTTTTTGGATGTTCGATCAGGTACCCGCCATCACCACCCTGGCAAGATACTAAAGGCGCTTTTCACCTGCTCCCACCGCGCGCGGTGGGACTTTTTATGCTCTTTATCCGCCCGTTGGGTGTGAATATTCAATCGACCAATTTGCGCAGGCAGTGTAAAATGGAGATGATGTAACCACACGATCACCAGTTAGGATGAGATGACGGTTGAGGTGTCCATGAGTCAGGTATTCAAGATTATTATACCGATGGCGGGATATGGTTCTCGCATGCGCCCGCTCACCTGGAGCCGTCCGAAACCGCTGCTGCCGTTGGCCGGTAAAACCGTGTTGGATTACGCGCTTGAACAGTTTTCTTCTCTTCCGGGCGTTGAAAACGCCGAATATGTGTTCATCACCAGCCCCAACCAGGGGGATGCCATTGAGCAATACATGCGACACGCGCACCCGCAGAAGAAGGTGCACTTTGTCATCCAGGCAGAGATGCGCGGACAGTCGCACGCTTTATGGTGCGCGAAGGAATACCTGGCAGGACCGGCGTTGATCGCTTTTTCAGATACATTGATCGAGACAGACCTCCAATTCATACCCCTCGAAGAGATGGACGCAGTGGCTTTTGTTAAAGCAGTGGAAGATCCGCGCCGTTTCGGCGTCATCGAAATCGGAAAAAATGGCATCGCCACACGGCTGGTGGAAAAGCCGCAAGATACCAGCAACAACCAGGTGCTGGTCGGTTTTTATTATTTCAAAGATACTGCCGCGTTATTGAGGGCGATTGAAGAGCAGATGCGCCTTGGGAAAAGCTTGAAAGGCGAGTATTTTTTGGCGGACGCCATCAACATCTTCATTCAAATGGGCGGTCGCATGCGTAAAGAAAATATCGACACCTGGTTGGATGCCGGTATTCCTTCCGCCGTGCTGGAGACAAACCGCCATTTGCTGGATCAGGGCAGGGTGGCAACACAGCCAGATTCCGGGATACCGGGTGCTACGATTGTACCGCCGGTGTTCATCGCACCGGGAGCGAAAATCGAAGCCTGTGTCATTGGCCCGTATGTCTCGGTTGGCAAAGGCTGTACACTAAAGAATGTGGTCATCAACAACTCCATCGTGGATGACAACACGGTGATCGAAAACATGGTCATCGAGGGATCGATCATCGGTCGGGAGGTTGTGTACAAAGGGCAACCCGCGCGCCTGTTTGTGGGCGACCACACCCAGGTGCAAAGCTGAAAGACCCGGTGCGCTGCCGCGCAGAATACGCTTACCCTGGGCGCCCTTTGGAAGTGTGGGACGGCAGGCGCTGGCAGAAGGTCATCGAAGTACTGGATGAAATTCAGACCCCGCTGGATAAACGTTTCAAGGTGGTCTGCGAGAACGGAAATGAATACTGGCTGGTGTATGACCCGGATCGGGACGGCTGGCAGGTTACTGCCGCTGGCTCGGACGGCAAAATCACACAAAAGGAGAATCAATGACTGATCGATATCTTTCCCGCAGAGTAGCCGGCCTGAAGCCGTCAGGCATCAGAAAGTTTTTTGATATCACCGCCACCATGAAAGACGTTATCTCGCTGGGCATCGGTGAGCCTGATTTTACAACACCGGAACCCATCTTGATGGCAGGAATCGAGTCATTGCAGCGCGGTGAAACCCACTACACTTCGAATTATGGCCTTATCCAACTGCGCCGGGCGCTGGCGGCGCACTTCAGTACTTTGTACAACGTGGAATATGACCCGGAAAAGGAAATCATCGTTACTGTCGGCGGGTCAGAAGCCCTGAACCTGGCCGCTATTGCCCTGGTGAACCCTGGTGATGAAGTGATTATCCCCACGCCCTGCTTTGTATCCTACCAGGCAGCGGTCATCCTTGCCGGCGGGGTGGCGGTGGAAGTACCCAGCCACATGGAAAGCAATTTTGATATTGACCCCGACGCGTTGCGCGCAGCGATCACTCCGCGCACCAAGGCGATCCTCATTGGCTTTCCCAATAACCCTACCGGCGCGGTAGCCAGCCGTGAGAACCTGCTCGAGGTGGCCAGGATCGCGGAGGAGCATGACCTGGTGGTCATCTCGGATGAAATCTACGACCGCCTCGTTTACGGCGTGAAACATGTGTGTTTCACCGCGCTGCCAGGGATGCGCGAGCGCAGCTTGCTGTTGGGCGGTTTTTCAAAAGATTACGCCATGACCGGCTGGCGTATTGGTTACGCCGCTGGACCAGAACACCTGATCACTGGTTTGCTGCGCGTTCACCAGTACATGGTGATGTCTGCGCCCACCATGAGCCAGTTTGCCGCTCTTGAGGGGTTGCTCAGTGGAGAACCGCATGTGCTGAAAATGCTGGCTGAGTACGACCGCCGCCGTAAGTTAATTGTCAGCGGGCTCAATCAGATCGGGTTGCCAACCTTTGAACCGAAAGGCGCTTTCTACGCCTTCCCCAAGGTCAGTGTTACCGGGTTGGATGATGACACCTTTTGCACCCGTTTGCTGCATGAACAGCGTGTTGCGATGGTACCGGGGAACGCGTTTGGTATGGGTGGAGAAGGATTTGCGCGCTGCTCTTATGCCACCGGCTACAACCAGTTGGAGGAAGCCCTCGAACGCATTGAAAGGTTTGTACGAAAAATCTGATCAAATCCACAGGGGTTGAGCAACACTCAACCCCTGCGGTTTTTCTGTTCACGAAGTAAATATTTCAACGAATCTGGTCAGGAGCGTCCATAAACGCGCACCCGAATCACCCTGTTTTTCGTCTTCGCAGCAGGTGGCGCGGTTCATTGGGTGCGATCACGCCTGCTTTTACCAGAACTTTAACGATAATTTACCAAAACAGCTGAAAAACCACGAAACGCAACATAACCCTCAAGGTGGAGACTTTATCTTTACCGTTGAGAGCAAACCAGGGTGTCAGCCCTTTTGATTTTTTTCATAGATGATGCGCACACCGAGCAGGGTCAACTCCGGCTCAACGGCGTCAATGCAATCTACTTCGTCCGCCATAAGACGGGCGAGACCGCCAGTAGCGACAACTTTTGCATCGCCGCCCAGCTCTGCTTTTATCCGGGCGCTAAGCCCTTCCACCAATCCGGCAAAACCGTAGATCAAACCGGATTGCAGTGAGAGAATGGTGTTCTTGCCAATGACCTTTTCCGGTTTATGCAGATCGACCGCCGGGAGCATGGCACCAGCCTGAAACAACGAAGAAGCAGCCGTAATAACACCTGGAGCGATCACGACACCTTCAAGGTCTCCACTGGCTGAAATGGCGCAGAAGGTGGTAGCGGTGCCAAAGCCGATGACAATACAGGGCGCACCATAAAGCGCCACTGCTCCCACGGCGTTGGCAATCAGGTCAGGACCGACTTCTTTGGGGTTGGAGGTGTTAATGTGAATGACGGGTCGTTTAACGTTTCCCACAATCACTGGTTCGAGGTTGAGGTGCCTTCTGACCAGGTCTCTGAAGGCGATGGTCAACTCAGGCACAACCGATGAAATGGCGCAACCGCTGATGGCTTCATTTTTGATATCCTCGCTTTTAAATAAAGAGAGTAACAATACTGCATATTCATCCGCCAGTTTATGCTCATCGGTATAGATCCGCCAATGAGTGACCAGTTTTTCTCCTTCATACAAACCAAGTTTGATATTCGTGTTGCCGATGTCGATACACAACAGCATACGTCACCTCGTCTGGCAGTGCGTGATGGTTACTGATATTTTAACACGCTAATGCATCTGTGCTGGGGTAATGGATGGCACCGGCTGTGATAAAATCCATTACATCATGCAATACGAAGCGGTTATCGGGCTGGAGGTGCACGCAGAACTGGCAACGCAGACCAAAATGTTCTGCGGATGCCGCGTTGTGGATACCACGACCAGCCGCCCCAATTCCAGTGTATGCCCTGTGTGCGCTGGAATGCCCGGCACGCTGCCGGTGCTCAATCGCCGCGCGGTAGAATATGGCGTGCGCGTGGCGCTGGCGCTCGAATGCGAGGTGAACCACACCTCCATTTTTGCTCGAAAAAACTACTTCTACCCTGACCTGCCCAAAGGGTACCAAATTTCGCAATACGAACAACCGCTGGCGGAGAATGGTCGGCTGGTTATTGACACATCCGAAGGCGAACGTGTCATCCGCGTGCGGCGGGCGCATCTTGAAGAAGATACCGGAAAACTCACCCATATCACCGATGACGGCGGAGACTGCTCGCTGGTAGACCTGAACCGCGCCGGTGTACCCCTGCTTGAAATCGTTTCAGAGCCGGATATGCACTCGGTGGAAGAAGTGCGTGCCTACGCAACTGGTCTGCGGGCGATTCTACGCGCGTTGGGGGTCAACTCGGGCAATATGGAAAAAGGGGTGATGCGTTTCGAAGCGAATGTGTCTATTCGCCCCGCCGGAAGCGACCAGCTTGGCACCCGGGTGGAAATAAAGAATCTCAACTCCTTCAGAGCGATGGAACGCGCCATCGCCTATGAGCTGGCGCGCCAGGCGTCTCTGCTGGAAAACGGTGAAACGGTCAGCCAGGAAACACTTGGGTGGGATGAACCAAACCAGCGCACGTATGTGCAGCGTTCAAAGGAAGAGGCACACGATTACCGCTATTTCCCTGAACCGGATATTCCACCGCTGGCGGTGGAGGCGGATTGGATAGCGCAAATTCGGCAGCGTATGCCCGAACTGCCGCGGGATAAAACCCGCCGGCTGCAGCAACAATACGGGCTCATACCGGCTGACGCTGCCATCCTTACATCGGAAAGTGATATTGCCGCATATTTTGAAGACTGTGCCGCGGCGCTTAAGCAGGCATCAGCACGCAGCGCGGCAAATTGGATCACAGGCGAGCTTTTCGCGCACCTCAACTCGACTGGTGCAGAAATTACGCATATCCGCGTTAGCCCGCAAAGCCTGGCGGAACTGTTGGACATAATCGAAGCAGGCGGCATCAACCAGAACACCGCCAAGACCGTACTGGCGGAGATGCTGGCCAGCGGTTCCTCCGCGCAGCAGGTGATCAGCGAGAAAGGCCTGGCGCAGGTCACTGATACTGGTTTTATCTCTGACCTGGTGAAGGAAGTGCTCACAACCAACCAGAAGGAGCTGGCGAGTTACCTGGCAGGAAAAGAGACGCTGGCAAACTGGTTCTTCGGGCAGGTGATGAGCGCCGCCGGAGGGAAAGCCAGCCCTGCAGTGCTGAAAGAAGAACTCGAAAAACAACTGACCGAAGCCAGGCGCGGGTAGAAAAGTGACCGGCAATACCCTGCATCATCCCCCTGCGAAAGACCTGATGTTCGTCATCTTGACGCGCTTTTCATTCTCGTATATTCTATTATTGCACTGAAATGCGGAGGGATTTGTGCGTAAGATCGATTCAATCATCACGCTTGAATGCGGGCACAGGACCGGTGTGCCCGCTTTATTTTTGACTTCTGATCAATTTCAATTCCAACTGGTAAAGGAGTGAACTGAATGGCAACCTCGATTAATGCATTTGAAATGGCTCAAAAGCAATTTGATAATGTGGCTGAGTTGCTTAAATTGGATCCGCAGGTGCGGGAAATTTTACGCTGGCCCTTGCGTGAATTTTCTTTCCGCATACCGGTGCGCATGGACGACGGCAGTTTGCGCATGTTCCAGGGGTTCCGTGTGCAGCACAACGACGCCCGCGGTCCAAATAAAGGCGGCATCCGCTTCCATCCCGCCGAAACGCTCGATACGGTGCGCGCGCTGGCCACGTGGATGACCTGGAAATGCGCGGTCGCGGATATTCCCCTGGGCGGCGGCAAAGGCGGCGTGGTAGTTGACCCTTCAACCCTTTCGACAGGTGAAAAAGAACGCCTGGTAAGGGGATGGGTGGATGTGATGTGGCGTAATATTGGCAACCGCCAGGATGTACCAGCGCCGGATGTGGGGACCACCGCGCAAATGATGGGGTGGATGATGGACGAGTATTCCAAACTGGTGGGAGAGTTCACACCGGGCGTTATTACCGGCAAGCCGCTGGGCGGTGGTGGATCGAGCGGGCGCACCGAGGCTACCGGTTTTGGCGTCATTATCAATGTGCGCGAAGCCATGAAACACCTCAAACTGGATGGTGCAAAATGCACCGCGTCTATCCAGGGATTTGGCAATGTGGCGCAGTACGCCTCTATTGGGTTTACTGAAATGCTCAAAGGCAAAGTCATCTGTATTTCTTACTACGACCGCGAGGACAAGGTTTCTTACACTGTCAGCAAGGCAGACGGCATAGACCCGCGTTTCCTGATGACCATCACTGACCAGTACGGCACGGTGGACAAGGTCAAGGCTCGCGAAGCCGGATACGTCATCGAAGACGGCGGTGCCTGGATCAGCAAAGACGTGGATGTGCTCATTCCCGCGGCGCTGGAAGGGCAAATCAACGGGGAAACGGTCAAGCAGATATCACCGCGGGTCAAAATATTGGCAGAAGGCGCCAATGGACCCACCACGCCCGAGGCAGATGAGGTGCTGAAACAGAGCGACATCTTTGTTATCCCGGACTTTCTGTGCAACGCTGGTGGTGTGACCGTTTCTTACTTTGAAGGGGTACAGAATGATATGAACTACTACTGGACCAAAGAAGAAGTACTTGAGAAGTTGGATACCAAGATGACAATCGCCTTTGCTGGTGTGCTGGACATGAGCCAGAAAAGCAAGGTATATACCCGCGACGCCGCTTACATGGTGGCTATCGACCGCGTCGTCAAGGCCATGCAGTTAAGAGGTTGGGTGTAAAAAGCGAAAGGGTAATTAAGAAAGCCAATTCTTGTTATCGAACCGTATTACTCGCTGATCCATCCAATCTCACAAAGGGGGTTGGATGGGTTTTTTGTCCGCTGAAACAGAAGGTATAATCTAACCGCAAGGTCGTTCTCCCAGCTGCTTCGGCGGGTTTTTAAATTGAGATAAACCCTGAAAGGATTTTTGAACAACACATGCCATTCACGAGCGGGATAAAAAAATGTCGATTAAATGAGGTTTTTTTACTGGCAGAAATCATCATCAGCGCCGCGGTTTTTATTTTACTGGGTATCTTCCTCGCCAAATACGCTGGTGGACCGATCTATTCTGATGAAGTCATGTACATTAATCATGGCTTGCTGAACGTCAAAGACCCATTCATTATTAACCGCTATACGCACATCTTTTTTCAGAAACTTTTTGTAGAGATCGCTGATCGACCCTTGGAAGGGGTAAAGGCCTACTGGGGTTTTTTAGTGGCGGGTTCGGCAGCCTTGACCTATGTGATTTCAAGGCTGACCACGAAAACCAGCAACATCTTGCACGCCGGTATTTCGACTTTGTTGTATCTCACCATACCGCTCCTCTCGGTGTATTCCGGAAATACCTCGGTTGACCTTACCGCGGGTATATTCCTTGGGTTGACCGTGGTGCTTTACATTCTGTGCTTCAGGCAGCCTGGTAAACCTGTTTACCTTCTTTCTTTAATGGGGCTGGCTTTCTTTCTGGCTTTTCGCTCAAAAGAGACCACCCTTGCTTCAGCCGTTTTGTTGATTGGGTTCTTGTTCGATGGAGAAGGCGGTATAAACGTCAGGCTCTGCTTAAAACGGTTGGGTTACTTTATGATTGGTCTGCTTGCAGGGGTTGTGTTGTTCATGCTCTTAAACGGCCTTTTGTTAAAGGACGCCTGGTTTGGTCTTCGACTTAGCGAGTACTTTCAATTTAAAAAAACCTACATCGACCGCAATATTGGCGAGGAGTCGAAAGCTGTTGCCAACTGGTTCACTGGCTTTTTTTTGGAAAGCACCCCTTACATTTTTTTAGCCTACCTTTTTTCTGGGATCAAATTGCTAAAGAAACAACCTCCGTCAATGCGGCTTCCCTGGCTTATTCCGCTCAAGTTGATTGTAATTTTAAGCGTGATAATTGGCTTCAGCTCCTGGGGAGTGATAGGGCGGCATGTTTTTCCCATTCTGCCCCTGGTGTGCGCCTTTGCCCCGCAACTGATTGTTTTTGACTTTCCTAGGAACAAAAAAGAATTCTCCTGGCTGGCATTCTCAATGCTCGCCGCTGCCCTGTTATTTATAGCAGGAAGGAAAATCCTTGTAGTGGTGAGTCAGGCTGGTCCCTATAATTATCCTGATTTTCTCGCGTCGACCGTTTACCCGATTACGTTAATTGCCTTAATCATCCTGGTTTTTCTCGTTCGACACTATTCGAATAAAACGGTCTTTGCCCCTTTGTTGGTCTTTGTTATTTTTATCGCATACCCGTTATATGACAACACTCTCAATTATTTCTTCGAGCAGACCAATGTGCGAAAAATGAATGAGCGATTACAGGCAATTGAAGTATTCGATAGCGCCAATATTAAAGAGGAAAAAATAAAGCTCTTGGTCTTTGAGGATGCGCTCAGCGACCTTAACTACAGCAGTCGTGATGTTGAGTTCATTGACCTGTTCAACATGTATTATGATGAACGGTTAACCTGGTCAGATGTGCGCGTTGTGAATTTTGATACATTCAAACCGCAAACGATTGTTGAATGGCAACCCACTTTCATCCTAATGAGCGCGGATGAGTATTCTTCAAGTGAAGCGTCCGTGATCATTCAGCGTTACATCGAGAGCGACTATGAAATGATTGATAGCGGGAACATCCGTTTTGCCCTTTTTAATCGATTAAAGTAATTTCCAGGAAAAACACACCGCAGCGCCAGCGGGAGGTGATCGCTGGCGGAACGGGCTGATTAAAGAAGGTTCATTCCTCTATCAGTATTCTGCGAATCTGTGACAATTGCTCGGCGATTAAGCCTAAAAGGAGAATTATCCCGCTGATGGTAAAGGCCAGCAAAGAGCCAGTGCTTACACCTCTCCCCTTTAACACAATCGGTATACCCCACCCCAACCCCGCCAGGAGGAAGAAAGCAGAGAGGGGGAGGAAAACACGCAATGGGTTGAAGAAAACAACAATGTTGATAATCTCAATTACCGTGTCCACTGCTGACCCAAGGTTTATCTTACTTTTACCGCCAGCGCGGGGGCTTATCTGAATAGGCGTTTCCATCACTTTACATTTTTCCGCGATAAAAGTGAGGGCGATAATGTCACTGAAAGCCATTGAATCGGGGCAGACTTTGATGTAACGCTGCGCCAATTCAGCACGGTACATCTTCAAGCCTGAGTTCAAATCTCGAATTTTGTTCGGCAAAAGCAGTTTAGATATACTGCGAATGATCCATTTTCCCAGTCCACGAGCGGTGAACTTCGTTTCGTTTTCACGGGCGCCAATCAGAAGGTCGCAATCTTCTTCAATCATCTTCTGATACATATGGATCACGCTTGCGGGAAGATGCTGTCCATCTCCATCAATCGTGACGAGGTACTCTGTCTTCACCGCCCTGAAGCCGGTTTTAATGGCACCGCCGTACCCTTTATTGACCTTGTGATGAATGACAGTAAAATCATGCTGAGATTGAAGGTTATCCAGGATCCGCCGGCTCCCATCGGTTGAGCCATCGTTAACCACCACCAGCCTGCAATGAGATGCGGCACACAGTTCCAGCCAGTTGTTCATGATCAACGGCAGTGACTCTTCTTCGTTATAAACCGGCATGATGATGGTGAGTTTTTTCAATTTTCTCCTTGAACAAACATGAACGAACTAATTATAAATGAATTGGGCACTATGTTCAGAGAGACCTGAAATCACCTTTTCTGTTCTCACCTTACAATAAAAAACCCACTTGATATTTCACTTTGCGCGCTCGGGAGAAGAAGCCCAACCGCCTGCCAGCGCTGTAAGCGCCCTCTGCCGGACTGTGCTGGTAGATCAGGGTCGAACGCCGTTGGCGTGCACCAACGGCTTCACAAAGAGAGCAGACAACGCTCACTTTTCCATTTTTCAAAGACCATCATTTTAACAAATCACCATTTGGCGTTATGCTCTTCAGCCCAGCCGATCAGGTCGACGATTTCCAGTTTCTCACCCGTGTCAGTGATCACCTTTCCGTTATAACGCCCGATCAATTGATGCACTTCGCTCTTTAATACCAGGGCGTCGATTTTTGCAACACGTTCAAAGAAGGGCGTAAATACCAGCTCAAGCCTGCCGTCCGGAGAGCTCATGGTCCATGGCGCTTTGAAGTTGCGGTTATCATAGGTGAATTTGAGCTCGCTTAGTTTATGCACCTTGCCATCCAGGATGAAGCAATTTTCCGTGGCGGCGCTGGTATCTCCGAATCCGTAACCCATATTGAGCCCGATGCGCCGCCTGTCAGGCAAAAAACCTGAAGCGCTGGCCCACACCCAAAAAGAGCTGTACTCCCACACACCGCGCCCCCAATCCAGGCTGCCCAGGCAGGTGGTTGGTTCAATGAGATGGCGTGTCCCCTGGTACTCCACCCAGCCTTCAGCCGGCATGCAGTTGACCTTGCGGTTATAGTAGAAGCGCTTATCAAGGATGGGGATAACAATGTTCATTGATTCATGGTCAGCCGGACAGGTGAGCGCCACTTCAGCGTTGAGCGCGCTGCCGCCAAAGCCTGGCCAACGAATTGAAAGCTGCCGCACTTCTCCTTCAGCCCGAAAACGAAGGTACAGGTCCTTCTTACTGTATTCAGTCACCCCTTCCGTGCTGTTGCGAGGTAACTTGACCCCGCCGCCGAAGGGCAACGCCAGGGTTTCTTCTTTGAAGGCGCCGGTTTTAAAATCGATCACGTAGGCAAAGACCATGCCCAGGTAACCAATATCGCTGACGGTAAAAGAGAAGAAATGGGTGGGCGTGGTGATGGCGTAATAATCCCAAAGCTTCAGCCGTAATTTTTGCAGCGGGCGGAATGCGTAAAAATGAACGTTCTCCAGGTTGGCATCCAAAACTGGTTGGGTAGCCCAACCTGCCTGTATGAGGTTTCCCTGTCCATCTAAAAGCATGCCCGGGCCGGCGAGGATTTGTTGGGGTTTCATTTTCTCTCCTGCTTGCTGTTGATTGATCTAATGTTATTGTACTCATATACCTTGCTCTGACAAATGAAAAACCGCGCAAAAAAAGGCGCGGTTTTTCTTTATGGTTGTTACGGGTTCAGGCGGTTTCCAGCGAACCCACCACTGCTCTAGTTTTACGGTACCAGCGTTGCTCGCTTTCGTAAGCCAGGCGCATAATTTTAAGCATCACCAGTCGGGCGGTTTCGCGCACAAATTCGTGATCGTCCACATCCCCATTAAAACGCATGGGTTTGCCCACGCTGATATTGTATGGCCCGCGCAGGTACCAGTAACCCATTTCATCCCGACCTTTCACTCTGGATGAAATCGCGTGGATGCGTTCCTTGAGCAGGTGAATCCCAACCGGGTAAACCGGCGCGCCGCTGGCAATCGCCAGCCGGGCGACGCCTGAACGAACCTGATTGAAGCCACCCTTCACCGGGCTGACCTTGCCTTCAGGAAAGATCATGATGGTATGACCCACCGCCAGGTGCGCCAGCGCCTGGTCGATGGCTTCCTGCCCTTGCCCGGCAGCCACTTTGATGTGACCTGAGCGCTTGAGATACTCTCCTAACACAGGCACGTTGAAGAGCACGTCTTTAATCATAATGTAAGATTGCTGCCCCAACATGGCGGCGACAAAGAAAGGATCTGTGGTGCTGGGATGGTTAGGCGCGATGATCTTGGCACCGGAGACAAAGGGCGTTTTTTGGTGCACATCCATCTTGAGCATGGCGTTAGTGTAAGTCTTGACCACTGGCTTCGAGATCCAGAAGAGCGATTTTTGGGTGAAATGAGACATAGAATAAACCTACCTTTAATAGATCAGGATACCGTCAAAGAATACCATCCTGTTATGCCAGGCGTACCGCCCAAAAGGCATATTCCTGCCGGTGCACCAGGGCATATTTTTGCGGCGGCGATGATGCGAATGAATATGACCAGGAACGTAACCAGTTAAACCCAGTTTGATTGGCTCGGTTACGGGTTAAACCCAGGGCTGGGTAATGCTGAGTTTACATTTTCGTTATGCAATTGTTCGATATAGGGTTTGAGGATACTTACCCAGAGCGCATAACCTTCTGCCATCAAGTGCAGGTGGTCGTTGGTCAGGTCAGCGCGAAGCGCGCCTTGCCGGTCAGCAAAAGCCGGGAAAAGGTTAATGAAGGGGTAGCCGTGTCGTGAAGCCATGGTTTCAAGATGGGCATTGATGCGCAGTATCCTGGCGGCGTAAATTCTTTGCCTTGGCAGTAAAGATTGCACGTGCACAACCGCATCAGGAGCCAGGGCGCGGCAACGGTCGAGGATCTGGTTGTAAGTGTGAAGAATCGCCCGGTCATTAAGGTAGGTGTACCAGGGCAGGTCATTGGTGCCGATGAGCAAAAAGATGGCGCGGGGTTGGGGGCGCAAGATGTCATCCAGGCGCTCCAGAACGCCGCGCGTGTTATCCGCGTTGATGCCGCGATTCTTGAGCGGCACGCCCGGGAACAACTCCTCCCAGCAGCCACCGTCGGTGATACTGTCCCCCAAAAAGACAATGTCGCCCTGCTGCACCGGGTAACGTTGAAAGAAATCCGCCCGCTGCAGATAATGGTGAGTTTCAATGCGTTCCACAGCCATGCGGCTAAGCGCTAAAAAAACCAGGGTGACGGCGAACAGAACGGATAGGATGGTGATGGTCATCAGCAGGATTATACCAATTACGTACTGGCGGTTGAGTCGCAAAAACCGGCTGCCAGCCGCGGCTGACACATTTTTATGATAGAAACGGGTTTACGGCTCCAGGCAATAAGGCAGCGAACTGTGAGCGGAATCGGGGTCAAGAGTTGAGTTGTTCTCGTCATAAATCTTGATCGCGGTGATCTCGGGGAATTGCTGCAGGTTCTTGAAGATCAACGCCGCCACAGAGTAAGCCGCGCCGTTGTTGGCGCACTCGCCGCCCAAGTACACGCGCGCGATGCCGTTCTCGACAGTCAGGTCACGCACATAAGAAAAGCCGCTGCCAAGCATACGCAGACCCTGGTTGTATTCATCCACAGTCGGACCGGCGAAGTAAGCCTGCAGCACTGCCAATGGAAGGTTGACGCTGGCGGTGGTGCGTGAGACCGCAATTTCGTAGGGTTCGGTGCCATTGATAAAACGGTCCTCATCCATAAAGTAAACAGTGATTGATGTTTCGAGCGACGGTGGAGGAGGCAGTGCGATGATCACTGTGGGCTGCAGAGGTGTGGAGGAGGTGGCAATGGCGGGCGGTTGGGTAGGAGGGATGTTCAGGGTTGGTTTGACCTTGTTTCCGAACAGGTCAACCGACGCGCTGCAGGCCATTAATACAGCAGCAACCACGAAGAGCAGCGATAAGAAAAGCGAGCGTTTCATTGACTAACCTCCTTCTTTGTATCCATTATAATCATCCCCAGCAGATAATGAATGGTGTGTATTGGAGCAATATGATCACTGAGAAACAAGTATATGACGCTTTATCAGGGGTGATGGATCCAGAACTGGGGCGCAGCCTGGTGGAACTGGGCATGATCAGGAATGTGACCATTTCGCGGGGCGGGGTGGTGGCCTTTACCCTGGCCTTCACGATTGCCGGCTGCCCGTTAAAACAAAAGATCGAGCGCGACGCACGCGAAGCCGTGATGAAGCTGCCGGGCGTGAAGCAGGTGAACATCACCCAGTCGGTGATGAGCGAAGAGGAGCGCAAAGCGCTCTTCCCTCCGGGAGCGACGGAGTTACCGCAATTGAACAAGTTCAATAAAATCGATCGCGTCATCGCCGTGATGAGCGGTAAAGGAGGGGTTGGTAAATCCTCCATTACAGCCTTACTGGCTTGCGAGCTGGCGCGACAGGGCAAAAAGATCGGCATTTTGGATGCTGATATTACCGGGCCCAGCATTCCCAGGCTCTTTGGGTTACCGCCAGGCGGGTTGCGCGGCAGCGAGCAGGGTATCCTGCCGGCAATCAGCGGGCTGGGCATCAGGGTCATGTCTTCCAACCTGTTGGTGCCCACCGAAGAAGCCGCCGTTATCTGGCGCGGGCCGCTCATCGCGGGTTCGATTCAGCAGTTCTGGCGCGACGTGCTGTGGGGCAGGCTGGACGTGCTGCTGGTGGACCTGCCGCCCGGTACCTCTGACGCGGCGCTGACGGTGATGCAGACCTTGCCAGTGAACGGGGTGGTGCTGGTTTCTACACCTCAGCAGCTGGCGGGCATGGTGGTGCGCAAGGCGGATTCCATGCTCAAACAGCTCAACATTCCCGTGCTGGGGGTGGTGGAGAACATGAGCTACTACCCCTGCCCGGATGGCGGGGGCAATCACGAGATTTTCGGACCCAGCCACGTGGAAGAACTGGCGGCGGCGGTGGGAGCGCAGCGCTGGCTCAAGCTGCCGCTCGACCCGCGCGTGGCGCTGCTGGGTGACACCGGGCGCATCGAAGAATACCGCGCGGAGAACCTGCAAGAGATTCTCACTCTGTTCAGTTGAAACTCCCACGCCTGGGTGGATTGGGCGCGAGAACGGGATGGTTTGTAAACCGCTTGCACGAAACGCCCGGTCGTTCCCCTTTACAGGCAGCCAATTTACGAGATGGACAGACCCTGGGGCCTTCTTACAATACCTTTAACAGGATCCATGCAAGCAAGCCGATGAACAGCGTGCTTGCCAGGCCGATGGGTAAAGTAAGACGCAACGCAGCGCCTTCTTTCCCTTTCATGGCGTTGGTGCTGCCGCCCACGGCCAATTTTGCGGGGGAGATCATGCTGCCCAAAGCGCCGCCGGTGGTCTGCGCCGCCAGCAGAACGAGAGGGCTGATGCCCAACAGCGCTGCCACACCCTTCTGCATCTGCCCGAAGAGGATGTTGGAATTGGTATTGCTGCCTGTGGCGAAGGCGCCCAGCGTGCCCACCAGCGGTGCCACCAGCGGGTAGTAACTGCTGAGCGCCTGGCTGAGCCCCTGTGCGATGAGCTGGGTCATACCGCTGTGCTCCATCAACGATGATAGACCGATCATAAAGAGGGTGCCCAGGCTGGCCGGCAGCGCTGAGCGCCAGGTGGCGGTCAAAGACTCCTTCATATGGGCGGTGCCTGAACGAGTCAGGCGCGGCAAGACAAGCGCTGCTACCAGCGCGCTGAATAAAATCCACACCCCAGGATGGGTAAAAGGTTTGAAAACGAACCCGGGACCGGCAGCAGTGGTGAACCCTTGGTTGGTGACCACCTGCGGAAACCAGGAACTCACCCGTGCGCCCGCCAGCCATCGGTTGAGCGGTTTGATGATGGAGATGATGAAGATACTACCAAAGAGGGTGCCGTAGGAGAACAGCCCACCCCGTAATTGTGGGCTGGTACTGGCGCGGATTTTCTGCCCCGGCGGGCGCCGCGTGAGCAACAATCCTCCGCCGATACCCACAATGGCGGCGCTAAAAGAACTAAGTGGGATGACCCCGGTGATACCGATAAAATATTGCGTAAGCGCTACCACCAGCGACAATATTAAGATGCGCTTCCAGTAATGCAGTTGTTTTAGCACATACGCCGAACCCAACCCGGTGAGCAGCACCGTCACCCCCAGCAACACAGCCGCAAAGGGGAAAACCTCGCTTTCATTCATGGCGGTTATATCCGTCATGGTGCGGAAGGCCAACGCCATACCGCCAAGGCTCACCGTCCAGCTATGGCCGATTGCAGCGGCAGCCACCGCGCGCACCGGGATGACCCCCAGCAGAATAAGCATAGGGGCGATGACGGCGATAGGCACCCCAAAGCCAGCCAGGTTTTCCACCAGAGCGGAAAGCATCCACGCCAGCACCAACAGCAGCCAGCCGGGTTCAGGGATCATCTCTTGCAGGGCATAGGCGATGGCGCGCACCCCTCCGGACATTTCGACTATGTGGTACATCAGCAGGGCGGGCCACAACACGGTGAGCACGTTCAGTGAGAGCAGCAAAGCCTTCAGCTGCGAAACCCACAGTACGTTCCAGTTGAGCCCAAAAAACAAGAAGGCTACCGCGATGCCTACCAGCCAGCCGCCAAAGCCCGCCTCGTGGCTGCCGCGGCGAAGGAAGAGCATGAACACGAGAACCAGTAAAATAGGGAGCGCAGCAACAATGGGTGACATTGGTCAATTATCCAGGCTTGTAATGAGTGCGATCGAATCTCATGGAACGAAGGTAAGTAATTTCTATCCCCCCAGGTTCCAACACGTGTCAATATTCGTCATGGAATTATTTCCAGTTTCGCCAGCGAAGCCAGCAGGCGCTTAAAACCTACGGATTCAAAATGCACATCCACTGTCTCTTCCCCATCGGAATCGACGCGGCTTTCGAGCACCAGCCCCTCACCCCAGGCGGCGGTGCGCACGCGCATGCCGGGTTTGAAACGCGTTTCCACAGGAAGTTCTGGCTTTCTTTGCCGCCTGGAATAAGTTGAAGGCAGGCCAGTTGTTGTCCAACGCAACTCCTCAAATTGCGCCGCACGCGGCAAACCCCCGCGTTTGCCCTGGTAGGTTAACAGCTCATCGCTGATGTCAGCCAAAAAGCGAGATGGTTCGCTGTACTCCCAATTGCCAAAACTGGAACGGCGCTCAGAACGCAACAGGTACAGCTGGTCACGGGCGCGTGTCATACCCACATAGAACAGGCGCCGCTCCTCTGCCATTTCCTCGGGGTCATCACGGCTGCGGCTGTGTGGTAGCAGCCCTTCATCCAAACCTGTGATGAACACCTGGTTGAACTCCAACCCTTTGGCAGCGTGCAGGGTGAGCAGCGTCACCGCTTTTTGGCGTGCCGTGGCTGGTTGGTCAGCTTCTGGCGGCAGCGTATCCTGATCTGAGACCAGGGCTAAATTTTGTAAAAATTCAGTCAACCCTTTTTCGTCATAATCATAGGCCAGGCGGCGCAGCTCTTGTATGTTTTCCCAGCGGTCATTGCCTTCATCCGACTGGTCGTTGATATAAGGCTCGTAACCTGTATCACTGATAATGCGGTCAAAGAGAGTGACCAGCGAGACCCGCCCTTTAAGAGAGTGCCAATCCGCGAGAAGCGCGCCAAAATCCGCCAATAAAGAGGCTGAGCGCCCGATGATAGCCCAGAAGGGAGAAGAGTCTCCTTTGCTCCCCAGGTCGAGCAGTACCTCACCAGAGCTGATGTTGGCCTGGAAGGCGGCGCTTTGCAGCATCTCGATGGTCTTTTGACCGATTCCCCTGGGAGGGACGGCGATCACGCGCGCCAGGCTGATTTCGTCAGTGGGGTTCTCTGCCAGGCGCAGGAAGGCGATCAAATCTTTGATTTCGCGGCGCCCGTAGAATCGCAGTGCCCCCACCAGCCGATAAGGCAGGCGGGCGCGAATCAAGGCTTCTTCCACCAGGCGCGACTGGGCGTTGGTGCGGTACATCACAGCGAAGTCACTGGCGGTTGCCCGCATGGAGGATAAGTATTGCTGAATAGTATCCACCACGAAGGCGGCTTCAGCCACCTCGTCAACCGCGGTGAACTGCACCAGCTTGCTGCCCGTGCCGCGCTCGGTGAAAAGGTGTTTGGGGGTGCGGTTGCCGTTACGGTCGATCACCTGGCGCGCGGCATCAAGCACATTTTGGGTGGAGCGGTAGTTCTGCTCCAACAGGATGGTCGCGCAATCTTTAAAATCTTGCTGAAAACGCAACACATTGCGGTAATCTGCGCCGCGCCAGCGATAGATGGACTGGTCTTCATCGCCCACCACAAAGATGTTTTTGTGATAAGCGCATATTTGCTGCAGCAGGGTGTACTGCGCCAGGTTGGTATCCTGGAACTCGTCGACCAGCACATGCTGGAAGCGCCGCGCGTAACGCTCTGCCACGCCGGGGTTTTGCTCCAACAGGCGAGCCGCCTGCAGCAGCAGGTCATCGAAATCCAGCGCGTTATTGGCGACCAGCATTTCCTGGTAGCGCTTGTACACACGCGCCACCACCTCATCGCGGTAGGTGCGCAGGGGCATTTGTTCCGGCAGCAGCAGGTCGTTCTTGGCGGCGGAGATGGCAGCGTGAACGCCTGCCGGGCGATGCGTTTTATCGTCGATATTTAATTCCCTGATCGCGCGCTTGACCAGCGACTCCTGGTCATCAGCATCGAAAATGACGAAGTTGGACCTGTAAGGCAGGTAATTGACCTCGCGGCGCAGCAGACGAGCGCACATGGCGTGAAAGGTGCCCAGCCAGATGCCATCAAGGTTTTGCTGTACCAGGCTGAGCACACGGTTTTCCATCTCGCGCGCTGCCTTATTGGTAAAGGTGACGGCAATGACATCACAAGCGGGCACGCCGCGGCGCTCAACCAGGTAAGCCAGCCGGCGCGTGAGCACGCGCGTCTTGCCGGAGCCTGGTCCAGCCAGCACCAGCACAGCGCCGTCACCCGCGGTTACCGCGCGGCGTTGCTGTGGATTCAGGTCATCCAGCAGCGCATCAGGCATGAGTTAATCGTCCTCCGCCGGCGGGTTGAGCCTAAAGTCGTAAATGTCATCGATCACGGGGTATTGCTTCTCACAGGCGGGGCAGTGAATCAATGGGGGGGTATCGTCCAATGGAGCGGCACAGGCCGGGCAGGCGAAGAATGCGCCTTGTGGCGCTTTTACGCCCGTTTTTAAAGCCCGTGCGCGCAAAAACACACTCGGAGTCAATTGGAACAGCCCCCCGGTAGGCTGCAGCAAGGCGTCTACTGCCACCAGCAGCCGGACGGGCAGGGTTTTTTTGAGAAAACTCACACGAAAGTGGCTGACAGTAAGAGCGCGTTCGAGGATGAATCCCGCGCCATCCATCCAATCCCGGATGGCGGCGGGGTGAAAATCAAAATTGAGCGGGATGTATTCCACCGCCTCTCGCGTATAAGGCGACCATTTTTGCCGCCCCAGCAGATAACGCAGTATCGATTTGAGGTTGCGTTTATTGGCGTATTCCAGGATGAACGTGGCTTCAGGCTCAAGCACGCGGCGCACTTGCGCGAGCGCCAAGGCAGGTTCAGCCATGTGATGCAGCGTGCGAATCATGGTGGCGCCATCGAACAGTCCCTTCACGAACGGCAGGCGGTAAATATCCGCGGCGATGTAGCGGTAGCGTTCACCTGTTCCCAACCTGGCTTTAGCTTGTTCAAGTTGAGTACGGCTGAAATCCAGCAGGGTCACCTGGGCGTAACCACTGTAGCGCGAGGTGTTACGACCGGCACCCGCGCCCAGCTCCAGCAAGCGGCTACCGGCGGCTGGCAGCAAGCGCTTGAGCGCCACGGCTTCACAGCCATCTTCATAATCGCGCCCACCTTTTTCCCAGAAACTGGTCTGGTAATCGGAGCCTTCATAATTGCATACTGGGGGTGTCTGCATCATTCTCCAGAGTGTGAAAAGTGCGTCCGGACAGGTTTGCCGGCGGCGCCCAGGGTATCCTCCTTACCGCTGCTTCCTCTCGGACCTGACGGGGT
>JAAZNW010000013.1 GCA_012798065.1 Chloroflexota bacterium | reverse complement strand
GAAACAGAACCCCTGCTCCGCGTCGAGGTGGTGGAAAAGCCCACCCGTCAACGCCAGGTATTGGAGAACCGCCACGCGGAACCCCCATCCGCGGTGGAACAGGCTTGTGAAGTGGCCGCGCTCATCCTGGCGGAAATGGGCATCCAACCAGACGCTGACCTGGCGGATGATTACGATTACTTCCGCATCGCCCGCACCCAGCGCATGCCTGTAGGTCTGTGGGATAAAATTACGCCGGTGATGCAGCTCACCCGCCCGCGCATGGTTCAACTGCTCAACATCCTGCAACTGCCCACCAGCCAGTTAGACCTGGCAGACCGTTACCGCCTTTCAGAGCGGGTGCTGCGTGAGATCCTGTCCTCCCCGCGCGACCACTGGGAACGCATGGTGCGGCTCAGCATCCAGAACCAGCTCACCTCTGAAGAAATCGCGGAGATTGTCACTCCCGCCACGGAACCACCATCCGCATCCCGGCGTCCAGTCGCACCCATCCTGCCCGAACCTGGTCGCCAGGCAGCGCGTTCGCTGCGGCGTTTTGTCCAGACGTTGAACGAACTCGACCGCATGGGGCAGGACCAGGCGCTGGATGAGATTGCCAACACCATGGTGGTCAGAGGGCTGGGAGCGCAATCGCTGAACCTGCTCGAAGAGCTTGCCCGCCTGATCCGCGCCCGCCTGGATCGACGTTAATCGATTCGTATCATTTCCAAAATTTGTCGTCTTAAAGTGTAACCACGGTTACACTTCGCGCTCTCCTGTAACATCAGCGTTAAAAGTCTTCCTTACCGTCAAAACAGGGCTCTAACCGGCCGTCCCTCGATATACCCCCGGTACCCCTGCGGTTCGAGTTGAAAGCGTGGTCCGTCCTCATCTGCCCAGCGGAATCCATAAATCTCCGGCTTATAGTGCTTCATCGCCGCCCACAGATCGCTGATGGCTTGTTCGAAGTTCTCGTCATCGTATGGCTGACCCTGGAAGATCATCATCATACAGGCGGGCAGGGTGATCATTTCAAACCCCTCCGGCAGCGGTTCTGCGTAGGTCAGCGGCACTTCCACCCCCTGGCAATACTCCGATGTGCCTGGCTTGCGCAGGTTCTCCGGCAACCACATACCCATGGGTTCATAGCTCGCTTGTTTGATGCCGGTGAGCACGTCCCACACTTCGCAGCCAACCTCCTCGCAGTATTCGTAGTAATCCGTCGCCTTCACGCCGCGCTTGAGGATTAGCTTTCGTTCTTGTCGTTTGACGACCTGGACAAATATTGTATTGGGTATCAAATCTTCTTTTTTCATGCCTTCTCCTTTTCCAAGACGAAAATATTTCTCACGGACGTCCTCTGGTATGAAAAACCTCGTCAGTGGCTTGTGCAGGCTGTAATTCTTCGGTGTGATGCCAAAGTGTTTTGAAAATGCCCGCGTGAACCCTTCGTGAGAATCAAAAAGGAAATCAAAAGCAACATCAATCACTTTGATCTCCTCCTCCCGTAGTCTGACGGCAGCTCGAGACAACCTCAGTGTGCGGATATAATCAAAAGGGGTCTTTCCTGTCAATTCCTTGAATATTTTCGCAGCGTGCCATGGCGAATATCCTGCCGCTTCTGCCAGCATACGCAGGGTGATCCGCTCTTTCAGATGCTTGTCTATGCACTCCTGCATTCTGTGTACCGCTTCAATATTTTCCTGGAGGTTCATGCCATAACCCTTTATTCCTGTAAGCGTATCATTTGGAAGAGGAATTTGCTTGACCTTTTTTGTGCTGGGCGAACGTTTTCATTACCAATAAAGTGAGTAATCCAGCAGCCCGTTTAAACACGAAGTGTAACCATGGTTACACTTTTCAAGCCCTTGCTCCTGAACAAAAATACATTCTTGCCTATATGATGGTCATTTTCCATATATTCACTTGTTGAAGGGGCTTTGGTTGTCTCAAGGGGTGACGTTGCAGTTGAGCTTGTCATTTCACCAGGGGCGACCCTTGTTTTTCAAGGGGTGACCCTGTATAATCTCATGGGGCGACCCTTGTTTTTGGTTTTTACCTTTTTTCTTAGCCAAAAACACGGTTCGTCTGGAGAGGTATATTTCCTATGATTTTTGCTTTTGCCAATCAGAAAGGCGGCGTGGGAAAGACCACCACCGCGGTCACTCTGGCTGACGGGCTGGCGCGCATGAAAAAGCGTACGCTGCTGGTGGACCTGGATCCACAGGGGCACCTGGCGCTTTCTTTTGGTCTGGAGAAATCACCGGGTCTTTACCGCCTTGTCTGCCTGGACGAACCGCTCTCTTCGGTGGTTGTACCGGTGCGCCCCAACCTGGACCTTGTGGCGGGTGACAAACAGACCGAAAAGGTCAAGCGCCAGATTACACTGGCAGATTTCCGCGAGACCATCCTGAGCGATATTCTCGCCAGTTCCGCTTATGACGCGGTGCTGTTGGATTTAGCGCCCTCGCTGGATGTGCTGCACATTAACGGTCTGATCGCCGCGGATTGGGTGGTGATTCCAACCCGCCTGGACGCGCTGGCGGTGGATGGGGTTAAAGAAATCCTCACCACCATGGCGGAGATTGGCCGCAACGGTCACTCTTACCGCGGTTACAGTATTTTGCCCACCTTTTTTGACCGCACCACCCGCGAGACGCTGTTGCAATTTGAGGAACTCACCCGTGTGTTCGGCGCCAGCGTTTGGCCCCCTGTGCCACAGGATACGCGCGTGCGTGAAACGGCTGCTTACGGTCAGACGCTATGGGAATATTCCCCTCGTTCCACTTCGATTGAGGGATTCAAGGATGGACGTCAGCGCCTGGGTGGTTACCGCCAGGTGCTCGCCCGTGTGCTGGAGGTGCTCGATGCCTGAGGATAAAAAACAACGCCGTTCGGCGCTGGACCCCGCGGTGGCGGACCTGTTGAAGGGAATGCAGCAAAAACAATCGGAAGCGCAGTTGCCGCGCCGTGAACGCGAGCGCATCTCGCGCGAACGGGCGAAGATCCAGGCGCGCCGTGACCAGCGCGCCACGTACGACCTGCCGCCCTCCATCCGCGAAGGGCTGCGTTTGCTGGCAGAAGAGTTACGTCTTCCAGCCAGCCAGCTTGCTACCCTGGCGTTGGCGCGCTTCCTGCAAGAGTATCACCACGGCTCGGTGGATCTGGGGAAATATAAACAACCATCCAGAAGCCCGCGCTATGACTGGAACCTGGTTTTCCCAGATGAGCTGATCGCATCAGCACGCCGTAAAAAAAGGGATTAAGCTCTTAAAGTCAGTTAAGTCGTTAATTAAGTAGTGAATAGAATCACGTGCAACTTTTGCACGCACCAGGGGTGCATTTACTGCACGCTATAGAAAGGTGAATTTTGCATCCCGGCGCCCATCAGGCAATCGTTTCACTTACGCCTGCGGGTAGAATTTCCACTCAGGCCAAATTGCAAAATTTGCCTGCACGCGAGGAGGTAAAAACTGCCTTCACGCGAACGAGCAAATATTGCCTGCACGCGAGAGTGAATTCATTGCATTCAGGCGCTTGGGTTATTAAGGAAACCAGCGAGTATTTATGTTCGCCATTACTGGCACCTCAGAGAGGGATGCGCCTGGAGATCATGATTTACTGCGGCTTTCCCATGCAGGAACACCATCTTTCGATAAGCGCCAGGATGATTACAAACCCGCAGGTCCGGCAAGGGCTTGCGCGAAGAATGCGCGTAGATAAATTGTTGTAAACGCCGGTATTCCTCTGAACAACAGGTTATCAGGAATAAGGTGAACGATCGTTCAATTTTCAAGGCCGTTGACTATCCAGTCAACGGCCTTGAGATGACCGGTTTTCCCCTCGCTCAACCCGGGTTTGTTCCGGGCTTGTTTGAGCGCGACTTGTCCGGTTCTGTTGGTGGTGTGTGCTTATTTATCAGGTTCACCCTGTTGGTCGATGTGCCGATGGCGCTTGAGGATGTAACTGTCGTTCTGGTATCTCTTACGCCGCGGCTCATCCAACCCTACACGTATTTCTTCGCGGATGAGTTGGTAGCGTTCACGGGTCATCGTCGGCAGGTAGTCCTGGTGTTCTAGCATTAACTGGTCCATCAATTTGCCCGCTTCAGCAAATTTACCTTCTCGCTCCAATTTAAGCGCCTGGCTGGCGCCCTGACCGATCACTACCGAGGAATAACGCTTGAGCATATCCTGGTCGCGTCCTTCTTCAGCCAACGCCACTTCAGCAGCGTCGGCGTACCGCAGGGGTAAGGCGCCTTCAATATGGACTGGCTTATCCGCTTCATCCATTCCGGTGATAGACGCATGAATGACCAGCTCGCCATCACCCGGTGGGGTGAGCAGGCTTAAGAAAAGGTTGACCGCGCGCCCAGACGACAGGTCTGACAGGTTGATGACCAGGTGACGATCATCGCTTTTTTCCACGCGCCAATCACCAAATAGTTCAAACGCCACCCCGGCAGGGAAGGTGAGTTCCAGGTTCACCCTTTTCAGGCTCACAGCAACCAGGTCTTTGAATTCTTGCAACAACAGTTCAGGTATCTGCTCGCGAGATTCAATATAATAAAAGTTACCGCCGCCGCG
>JAAZNW010000012.1 GCA_012798065.1 Chloroflexota bacterium | reverse complement strand
GTTGATGACGTGCTCGATGACGCCCTCGGTGATATCCGCGTGCGAAACATCAGCGGTGTGCTGGGTGGAAACGACCACTGTATCCACGCGCACTGGCTTGCCGTAAGCGTACTCCACGGTCACCTGCGACTTGCCGTCAGGGCGCAGCCAGGGCAGGAGGCCGGCTTTGCGCACCTCCGCCAGGCGCTGGGTAAGGCGGTGCGCCAGGTAGATGGGCATGGGCATGAGGGTGGGGGTTTCATCGCAGGCGTAACCGAACATCATCCCCTGGTCGCCGGCGCCGATATGCTCCAGCTCGGTTTCTTTGTCCTCGCCGCCTTTGGCTTCGTATGATTTATTCACGCCGAGGGCGATATCCTGGCTCTGCGAAGAAATGGCAGAGAGCACGCCGCAGGTATTACCGTCAAAACCTTTATCAGAAGAATCGTAGCCGATGCTGTTGACCACCTGGCGCACCAGGTCGTTGAAGTTGACGAAAGCGTTAGTGGTGATCTCGCCGAGGATCATCACGTAGCCGGTCTTGACGGCGGTCTCGCAGGCCACGCGCGAGCGCGGGTCTTGCTCGAGGCATGCGTCGAGCACGGCGTCTGAGACCTGGTCACAGAGTTTATCGGGGTGCCCTTCCGTGACCGACTCGGAGGTGAATTTAAAACTGGGGTTTTGCATGAAAGAACTGCCTGACATGGGTTTTTCTCCTTATAAAAATAAGATGTTGCCCCAGACCGGTGAACTCGAGGGGCAACATGAGCGTTTGGCTGCCCTCTATCTTCCAGATTGTTTCCCTGCCGGAATTGGCACCATGTCGCGAGTTACGCTCCTGGTTGCCGAGGCTTCATCGGGCCGGTCCCTCCGCCTCTCTGGATAGAAGTGCCGTTTTTAGGGGCTATTCAATTAAGGTCAGTTTATCACGGGGATAGGCGGGTGTCAAATGACAAAAGACATATTCTTGCGTATCAGGATAAGGCGCGGTACGCCCGCTGGGGGGGTTATCCCGGCGTCGCGCTGGGTTCTTCCGTGGGCTCAGGAGGCTCCTCCGTCGGCTCAGGGGACTCCGCTGTGGGCTGGCTGGGGGGCGGCGTGTTCACCTGGGTGGTGCTGGTGGGTAGGGTTGTGGGCGGCGGCGTCTGCGGGGTTTCAGTGGGGGTGGAGGGCAGAGGGGTAAGCGTGACCGTGGGGTGAGGAGTGGGCGCGGGCGTGAGCACGGGCAGGGTGTGGGTATCCCCAAGGACGTTGACAAAAGCAGCCGGCACCCAGCAATCGGGCGCGCGCTTTTTGGGCAAACGCACATAAAAGAAAGCGTCATCAGGGCTGCGGGCGAGCGCCTGCAGCACATCACCGGTGCGCAGGATGAGGTAACTCTCAAATGAGCTATCGGGCCCAGAGCGGCAGTTCACACCCAGTTCAACTTCGTTGACCGTGAGCTGGACAATTTGCGAGATGGGCAAGGCGGTGGGGATTTCAAGATGGCTGAGCAAAGAGGTGGCGGTGGGGCTGGGCTGCTCAGGGCGCGGCGAAGGCGTGCGCGTGGGGAAGTCGTAGGGCTGATAGGGTGTTTGCGTATCTTCGGGCACATACGCCTGGATGATGTGAGAGATGCGTGCCGGTGCGCCGAGGAGGAAGAACCCGGCCAGCAGCCCAGCACCGAAGACCGCCAGCGCGGACTTGATGAAAATGGCGCGGAAAACCGCCGGGTTTTGTACCCAGCGGAGGCTGGCGGGCAGGCGCGCGGGGGCGGCTTGATGAAGGATGGGGCAATCGCGATAGCGCTGCGAGAGGCAGTACTCCTGTTGCTGCTGGCGTGAAGGCACGCAGACCGATTGGCAATGCAGGCAGTGGTTGACCTCTGAAGGGAAGGCGGTGGTGGGTGTGGTGTCATCGAGCATGCCCAGGTGCGGGCAGGTGTAAAGGTCGTGTGCGGTTTTCGCGGAAGAACTGCTGGAGCTGCTCATACCCTGACCGGCGGCGATTCCCGGTTTTCCCCTCTCTGGCGCACTGGCGAAACGCGCGCCCAGGATAAATTAAAACGTGTCCAATTAAAAGATGTGAATATTGACTTCGCTGTTAATAAGATACCATAAATCGTAGTGCGTGTATATCAGGCTAACCTTAAAAAAAGCGAGGAGCGAAGTGATCTTTCAGCGTTTGGCAGCCGCGCCTGCGCGGACGCGGTTTGCTCAGGCTTCTTTGCGGATGGTGTAAGAATCAAAATCGCGGGCGACGCTGGTGTTTTCGAATACCGCCTGGGCCTCAGCGAGGATATCTTTATCGCGGTAGCGGCGGCTTAGATGAGTGAGAATGAGCTTGCCAGCGCCAATGCTCGCGGCGAACTCGCCCGCCTGACGGGCGGTGAGGTGGGCGTACTGGCGCGCCATACTGGCTTCTTCTTCCAGATAGGTGGCTTCCATTACCAGCCCGTCAACGCTGCGCAGCAGCTCGGTGAGCGAAGCGGTTTCGCCGAGGTCGCCGAGGGCGGCCAGGCGGGCGCCGGGTTTAAAGGGGCCGGTGACCATGCTGGGGGTGATAACCCGCCCGTCGAGCAGGGTGACGCTTTCTCCTTTGACCAGTTTGCCGCGCAGCGGCCCGGCGGGCACGCCCAGCGCGTCGGCGGCTTCCGCCAGGAAGGGCTGGCGTCCCTTCTCCTCGAAGAGATAGCCGTAGTTATCCGGTCCGCGGTGGTTCACAGCGAAAGCGCTGATGGTGAAAGAAGGAGCTTCAAAGATCACGCCCGGGGTGACCGGGATCAGCTCCACAGGCATTGGAGCCCTGGCGCCGCGCAGCACCACGCCGTGCACCAGGTCGCTGATGCGTTCGAGCGCGTTAGCGCCGCCGTAGATTTCCAGGCGGTCAATGGTTTCCCAACGCATGAAGGTGGAGAGCAATCCGCCAAGCCCGAGGATGTGGTCGAGGTGACCGTGGGTGATGAGGATGTGGTTGAGACGCTTGAAGCCGATGCCCGCCTGCAGGATCTGCCGCTGGGTGCCCTCTCCGCAATCGATTAAAAAGCGGTATTCGTCGTGCTGCACCAGGTAGGCGGGAAGCCCGCGCCGGGGGGAGGGAGCAGAGGCGGAAGTACCGAGGAAGATGATCTCAAACAATGGCGCGGTCCTTTCAACAGGTGGTTTTATTTTACCCTAAGTTAAGCGGCGGTCGGGAATGGCACGAAGCTTGCAAGGATGAGGGCACGGAGAAGGATTCGCCGCCGGGTGTCTGAACGGCTGTTCAGCCCGCGCGCAAAACGAAGCGAGGTGAATATGGAATTCTTAAGCGTGAGCATCCACAAACCCGAAGCGCTCAATTTCATTCTCGGGCAATCTCATTTTATTAAAACCGTGGAAGACATCCACGAGGCGCTGGTGACGGCGGTGCCGGGCATTCAGTTTGGGCTGGCGTTTTGCGAAGCCTCCGGCGCCTGCCTGATCCGCTCATCCGGCACCAATGAAGCGCTGACGCAGCTGGCGCGCGAAAACGCTATGAACATCGGCGCGGGGCACTGCTTCATTTTGATGTTGGGTGAAGGTTATTTTCCCATCAATGTGTTGAACCTGGTCAAGAACATTCCTGAGGTGTGCGCGATTTTCTGCGCGACCGCCAATCCCACTGAGGTGGTGATTTACGATAACGGGTATGGGCGCGGCATCATGTGCATTGTGGAAGGCGAAAAGCCCAAGGGGTTTGAGAGCCCGGAAGACGTGCGCTGGCGTGTGGACTTTTTACGTCGAATAGGATACAAGGCCGGGTAACGCGCAGGCGCCGCCTGGAACACAAGGAGCCAAAGATGAAAAAATTAATTCCTGTACTGATCATTCTCAGCCTGGTGCTGACCGCCTGTGGCAACTTACCGCTGGGACGAACGGAAGAGGACATGAGCGATAGCGAGATGGCCACGCGTGTGGCGGAACTGCTTTCAACCATGACCACCCCCACTACCGAGATGGTCTTTCCGCCCACGCCCACGCCGCAGGCCGCCACCGAGGCTCCGCCTGAGCCCAGCGCGGCACCCGCCACGCAGGAGCCGGCAGCGCTGCCGGCGACCGAGACCCCCGTGGTGGTGGAGGAAACCCTGCTCCCCGAGGAAGCCGGCACGCCCACAACCGAGGTGACACCAGCGCTGCCGGAAACCGACCCGGCGCGCAAACTGGGCAACCCCACCCACAGCGACCCGCTGGACAGCTATGAGAAGTGGACCTGGCCGACAGGCAGCGATGATTACCTCAAGGTAAACTTTAAAGACGGCTTTCTGGAAATGACCGGGCTGACCACCATGGCGGGCTGGCGCCTGCCGATGCTGGCGCAGCAGACCAACAGCTACATTGAACTTACCGTCAACTCAGGCGCCTGCCAGGGAAAGGATTCGTACGGCATCATTTTCCGCGTGCCAGTGTTCAAAGAACCGACACAGGGCTACTTGTATGAGGTCACCTGCGATGGTTACCTGCGCCTGTGGGAATGGAATGGTAAAGCCAAACCCAAAGGCGAGGCTGACGTTCTGATCAACTGGAAAGAGTCGATGGATATTAAGACCGGCGCCAACCAGGTGAACCGCCTGGGAGTGATGGCGGTGGGCAAAAGCCTGCGCATCTATATGAATGGGATTCCGCAGGGCGAGGTGAGCGATTCGACCTACCCGGCGGGATTTGTCGGCGCTTTTGTGCGCTCGGTGACCACCCCCAAGTACACGGTGAAATTTGACGAAATGAAGGTCTGGGAAAACCCGGCGCAGTAACGGTGTACGGAAGGAAATGGAGCGCGGAGCCGCCAGGGGCGGCTCCGCGTTTTGTGTTGCCTAGAGATTTTTTCGCTGCTGCGCGAAAACAGCATTCAGGCTAAAATCAGACGGTAAGGAGTGGACGAAATGAAAAGTTACCGCAAAGAGATCACGCTCAACATCCCCGCGCGGCGGGGGTTTGTGAACATCACGCCGCAGGTGCAGGCCTGCCTGCGCGAGAGCGGCATCAGCGAAGGGCTGGTGCTGGTGAACCCGATGCACATTACCGCTTCGGTGTTCATTAATGATGACGAGAGCGGTTTGCACCGTGATTACGACGCCTGGCTGGAACGATTGGCACCGCATGAACCGGTGAACCAGTACCGCCACAACGACACCGGCGAAGATAACGCCGACGCGCACATGAAACGTCAGCTGATGGGGCGCGAGGTGGTAGTGGCGGTAACCGGTGGGCGTCTGGACTTTGGCACCTGGGAGCAGATCTTTTACGGCGAGTTTGATGGGCGGCGGCCCAAGCGCGTGCTGGTGAAGATCATTGGTGAGTGAGATGAGCAACCGCGTTTATTTCGGCGAAAATCTCGAGGTGCTGCGCGCGCTGCCCGACGCATCGGTGGAGCTGATCTACATTGATCCCCCGTTCAACACCGGCAAGGTGCAGGCGCGCACGCGGCTGCGCACCACGCGCGCAGAGAATGGCGACCGGGTGGGCTTTCAGGGGCAGCGCTACCAGACGGTACGGCTGGGTTCGCTGGGCTACAATGACATTTTCGATGATTTTTTGGCTTTCATCGAACCGCGCCTGTTGGAGGCGCACCGTGTGCTCAGCGCCGCGGGCAGCCTGTATTTTCACATCGATTACCGCGAGGCACATTATTGCAAGGTGCTGTTGGATAGTATTTTTGGGCGCGCATGTTTTTTGAATGAGATCATCTGGGCATACGATTACGGCGCGCGCACGCGGCGTAAATGGCCTCCCAAGCACGATACAATTTTTTGGTACGTCAAAGACCCGCTGCGTTACACTTTCAATTATGACGCCATTGAACGCATTCCCTACATGGCGCCAGGCCTGGTTGGACCGGAAAAAGCCGCGCGCGGCAAAATCCCCACAGATACCTGGTGGCATACCATCGTGCCCACCAACAGTGGTGAACGCACCGGTTACCCCACGCAAAAACCGCTGGGCATTCTGCGGCGCATTGTGGCTGCCTCATCCAACCCCGGCGAGACGGTGCTGGATTTCTTTGCTGGCAGTGGCACCACCGGCGCCGCCTGCCTGGAACTGGGGCGCAGGTTCGTCCTGGTCGATAACAATCCGCAGGCGCTGGCGGTGATGACTGAACGCTTTAAAGGCGTAACGGATATCGAATGGATCATCGACACGCCTGAAGCCATGGACCGATGAAAGAATATCTTCTGGCGCGCCCGCAGCCCGGTTAGCACGAACCGGCAGCGGTGTTTTCGCCCACGCGGCATGTAAACACGGGCACGCCTACCTGTGAGCCGCGCAGCCTGCGCGACCCCGAGCTGGCGGTGGAGACGGCCGGGTTTATGTGGGTCTCAAGCAGGTTGAAACGAAGACTACCTGAAGGTTGGGTTGAGGGCGCGCACCTGTTCCGCGGCGTGGTAAGAAGAGCGCACCAGCGGGCCGCTTTCTACCCAGCCGAAGCCGAGAGATAACCCGTATTCCTTAAGATCAGCGAATTCTTCCAGTGTGTAATAACGTTCGATGGGCAGGTGGTGCCGGCTGGGTTGCAGGTACTGCCCGAGGGTCAGAATATCCACTCCCCAGTCGCGCAGGTCGCGCATGACGGCTTTCAATTCCGACATGGTTTCGCCCAATCCGACCATCAAACCGGATTTGGTCAGCACATCCGGGGCGAGCAGTTTGGCGTGGCGCAAAACGGCTTCTGACCACTCGTAGTGGTCCTGCGGCTGCACTTTCTTGAACAAAGAGGGTACGGTTTCCACGTTGTGGTTGAGAATCTCAGGGCGGGCGTCCATGACCATTTTTAACGCCGGGAGGCTGGCTTTGAAATCAGGGATGAGCACTTCGACTGAACAGCCTGGCACCAGCTCGTGGATACGACGAATGACCGCGGCAAAGATGGGGGCACCGCCGTCTTCGCGCTCATCCCGGTTGACCGAGGTGATGACGGCGTGCTTGAGGTTCATCGCTTTTACCGCCTGCGCCACGCGTTCGGGTTCTTCCCAATCCAGCGGGGCGGGGCGCCCGTGCTTGACATCGCAGAAGCGGCAGGAACGCGTGCAAATTTCTCCCAGCATGAGAAAAGTGGCGGTACCGCTGCCCCAGCATTCTCCCATGTTCGGGCATCCGGCTTCTTCGCAAACGGTATGCAGAGAGGTTCGACGCATCAGCGCCTGCAATTGAGCGTAGGTCTCGCCTGTCGGGGCTTTCACTTTAATCCAATCCGGGCGGCGGCGCGGCCTGGGGTCTGAAGGAGCGGGCTGGATACGGTCACGGGTGGGTGTGTTGGCCATGGTGGTCTCCAGAACGAATTATACCTCGCATGAAGTGTGGTGCTGATGATAAAATGCATTATAAGCGGTACGGCCGGAGGAACGGGGTTTGCGTGATATACTGCCCCTATCAGTGAATCAAGCATGTTGATCTTAGTTGCCACACCCATCGGTAACCTGGGAGATATCTCGCAACGCGCGTTGGCGGCGCTTGAAAACGCGGACGTGGTGGTGAGTGAAGATACCCGTAAGACTGGTTTCCTCTTAAACCATTTCGGCATTCAGAAACCTCAAATCTCTTTCAGAGAAGATAATGAGCAGCGCGCGCTGCCAAAGGTGATGGAGTTCCTGGAATTGGGGAAAACCGTGGCCCTGGTCACCGACGCCGGCACGCCCTCTATTTCTGACCCCGGGTTCATCCTGGTGCGCAGCGCGATTGAAAAAGCAATCGAGGTCTCGGCGGTGCCTGGTCCAACCGCGCTTATTATGGCGTTGGTGCTGTCCGGTCTGCCGGTGCACAGCTTCACTTTCAGGGGATTCCCGCCGCGCAAGAGCGCTGCCAGGCAGCGCTGGCTGGAAATTGACTGCGACTCTCCGCACACGCTGATCTTTTATGAAAGCCCCCACCGCCTGCTGGCATTCCTGCAAGACGCGCAGGCGGTGTACGGCAATCGCAGGTGCGCAGTGGCGAACGACCTGACCAAAAAATTCGAGACCGTCTACCGAGGAACCCTCAAAGAGGTATCAGAGCAGTTAGCGCGGGAAAAACTGTTGGGCGAGTATGTTGTGGTGATTGCCGGCGCGGAGGATTAACCGTTCCAGTCAAAGATGCTGAACCTGGTGTGCGTGTCGAAGTAATCTTCCTGTTCCTGTCTTTTTAACGTGCTGACCACCCAATACGTGACCGGCGTCATGAGGACTTCGATGGCGGTTTTAAAAAGGTAATTGGTCACCGTCAGCGTCCAGAAAAGGCTCCAGGGGAAGACGCCGGTGAGAGTGGCGATACTGACAAAAACCAGCGAATCCACTGCTTCGCCCACCAGGGTGCTGCCGATGGTGCGCGCCCACAACCATTTTCCTCTGGTGGCGACCTTCATTTTTGCCAGCACAATGGAATTCATGAATTCTCCCGCCAGGTAGGCGAGGAGGCTGGCGAGCACGATCCCGCCGGAGGTGAGCCCGCCCAGTATGGCGTTATAAGCGCCCTGACCGCTTTGCTCCACCCAGGTGGCTTCACCAGGCATCACGCGCACTAGCCAGAACACCGCGGCGGTGAGCGCCAGGCAGCCGAACCCGGTCCAGATGACACGGCGGGAGCGTTTAAAGCCGTACACTTCGGTTAGAACATCGCCGAAAATGTAACTGATGGGGAAAAGAATTGTGCCAGCGTCAAAGGCAAGCGGTAGATTAAAGATGGACACTCCCCAATCGACAATTTTCGCCGATGAAGCGATGTTGCTGATGATGAGCACGGTGACAAAAAGCGCCATCACCAGGTCAAAATAACGGTAGGAACGCTGAGGGGTTTTATCCATGCTGATTCAGAAACACGAAGGGTAACCTCACGCCTTTAGTATAATCCAGTACATACATAAGCGGAGAGAGGAATGCAGCGCTTTTTTGTGAACCCAGAGGAAATCCAGGGGCAGGAAGTGGTTTTTGCGCCTGCGCGCTCCAGACAGATCGCGCGTGTATTGCGGTTGAAAAATGGCCAGAATTGCATGGTGTTGGATAACCGTGGGGGCGAGCTGCTGGTGGAATTGACGCAGGTGGAAGCGGGTGCCTGCCGGGCGGTAATTGTAGAGCGGGCTGAAGCGCAACGGGAACGGATTGACCTGTTGATGCTGTTAAGCCTGACCCAGCGCGAGAAATTCGAATGGATGCTGCAGAAGTGCACCGAGGTGGGGGTTTCGACGTTTCAGCCGGTGATCACCAGCCGTTCGTTGGTGCAGCAACCCGTACAGACAATTGCCAAGTATGAACGCTGGAAGACCATCATTTGGGAAGCCGCAGAACAAAGCGCCAGGAGCCGCCTGCCAGAATTGCTGCCGCCTGCCGGGCTGGCTGAGGCTGTTGCGGAAGCGGCTCGACGTTGCCAGCGCTGCCTGATCCCCTGGGAGGGCGAGAAGGCACGGACACTCAAGGGGGCATTGGCTGGCCCAGCAGTTGGCAGCGTTGCGCTGTTCATTGGCCCCGAAGGCGGGTTCGCGGAAGGAGAAGTACAGCAGGCGGTAAATGCTAGTTTCAACGTGGTGACACTGGGCAGGCGTATTTTACGCATGGAAACTGCCGCGGTGGTCAGCGCGGCGCTGGTATTGCATGAACTGGAATCTACAGAAGCAGATGACGGGGGAACAGGTTCTTCAGGGCCGATTGGGTGACTTTCCCGCAGCCCAGTGACAGTCCCTCCTGGTTCAAAATAATACGAAAGCGGTCAGTTTCTTTTGCCGGGCTGCCACGTGGTAAAAGGTCCGCGCCAGAAAGCCACAACCGGCTTTCAATCTCATCGAGTTGCACGATGTTCCGCTGGCACCGAGCACCAAAACGGCTGGCCCACTGGTGAGAAGGCAAGAAACCGCTGGCTGTTTGCTGCCCGAGCAGCATCCCGGCGGATTGCAGGGGTAGAGTAGGGAACTTCTCCAGCAAGAGCATGGGTAATAAATGCATTTCTTCGAAGTGGCGAACCAAAGTACGCTGATGACTGCTGATATCCGCGAGCAAGTCATAAGCGTAAGTGTTATGAAATTCCTCGCAAAAGGCTCGCTGCTCACGGGCGGTTAATTCTTCAAAACCCACCTGGGCGAGCGGACGAGATGGCGGTGAGGTTGGGCGCATCGGCGTATGCTCTATTTTACGCAAGTGACAGGCGAAGAACCCGGCAGTGTGATAGCGGTGGGGCCACAGGCGGATGGCTTTGCTCAAAGCGGGGTGCAGTTCGGCACCATCCAGCGAGGTAATGGCAGGCGCGGGCGCGGGCAATTTGGTTTGCGCGTCAAGTATCTCCACGGCAGAACCGAAGACGCGTAGTAATTCCTCTACTACCATCTCATCTTCCTGCGGCAGGAGCGTGCAGGTGGAATAGACCAGTTCTCCGCCCACGCGCAGGGTGCGCAGGGCGCTGGTAAGCAGGGCTAACTGGCGACGAGAAAGCTGGCGGCTTTCTTTTTCTGTCACGGGTCGGGAAATGTGTGATTCTGCAGTTCGCAACCCCTGCATGCTGCAGGGGGCATCAAGGAGCACCTTGTCGAACATGCTCGGGAACCACTCGCCAAAGCGCTCTCCAGGGAAACGACTGACCGCCGCATTCACCGCACCCCATTGTTGCAGCACAAGGCGCAGCGCCTGAATGCGCCCCTGGCTGGAGTCGTTGGCGATCACCAACCCCGAATCTTCCAGCCGGCTGATGAGATGCGTGGTCTTTCCCCCCGGAGAAGCTGCCAGGTCGAGGACCAGCTCTTCACGCTGCGGGGAAAAGTTGAACAACTCAGGCGGCAGCATGGAGGCTGCTTCCTGAATATACATCAAGCCCAGGCGGTGTTCAAGCACAGCGCTGACTTCTGGCCCAGCCCCGATGGTAACGCGGTAACCCGCGGGGCAGAAGGGAACGGCTTCCAACTGCCAGCCGTATTTTTCACTCAGGCGCGATGCCAGGTTGGGCGGGGCCTTGAGCGGGTTCAAACGGATGGCTGTCGGCAAAGGCTGGTTGATTTCATTCACCAGCAGCTTAAATTCTTCCTCCGTCAGCAGGGGTTTGTAAGCAGCCGCCATTTCACCGCTATCAGCGGGCGGAACTGTGGGTCGCTGGCGCCTGTTAGGTTTTTGGCTCATGCGTCCGCCCTGATGCAAAAGACGATTTCGCTGTCAAAGAGCAGTTCGCTCACCTGCCAACCTCGCTGCGCGCAGGCTTCGGCCACCAGCCGGCGGCCGCTTGTTAGCAGCGAACGCTGTCCATTGAGCGAAACGGTGGGCAAAGAGACCAGCAGCCAGCGCGTTCGTAGCCGATGAAAAAACTGGCGGTTCACCCCTCGTTCTCGCTGTTCAAATCGGTGGGCTTCTTTGAAGAAAAAGACCACATCCGCCTCCATCTCCGGGGGTTCTACCAGGATGTCTCGGTGATAGGCGCTGCCAGTTTGACCGATATGTTGGAAGAAGGCGTCGATCAAGTCAACGCGAGGCTGATGCAGGTCGTAGGCGTAATAAGCTGTTTCGCGGGGCAGTCCCATCCAGGGGAGCGCGAAAGGGTTCAAACCGCAGGCCAGGTCCAGCACCACGCGTGGAGTGCCGGTGAACCTGAAGATCTCATGGTAAAAAAGCGATAGCATGGGCAGCCTCTCGCGGGTGGAGGCGTGGGCTTTCAACAGTTGAGCGCACCATTCCATTACCTCAGCAGCGTGCGGTTGATTTGGCAGAGCCGCCAGCACCTGGCGCATCATTGTGTAATCAGGGTCACCCAGGTACGTCGCCAACAGGTTGTGAAGTTTTTGGCGAAATACTTTTTCCACCTGGCGGGGGTCGGAACAGGCGCGCAAGGTTTTTTCAAGCAGATCTCGCAGCGTAGTATCAGGTATTCCCAGCGCGCGATACTTACGTGAAGCGCTGACGCGCGCGAGCAGCGCTGCATATTGATCTTCGGTGGGAGAAACGGAGATTTTCTTCATGGCGCGCGGGTCGTCACCTCTGGATTAAAAACGCGAGTTCGCCCGGGAACTCAAAGCGGGTAACCTGCCACGCTTTGCCGGCGAGTAGCTCTGCAAAGCGCCGCTCGTAGTTGCGCACCATGCCCTTGGATTTTCCTCCCAGGCTGTGGGCGGGGAATGAAACGAGAATATTGGGAGATGAGATCATCTCCAGAAGACGCCGACCGGCATCCTTATCGATCTGTTCCAGGCAGGGGATGGTCTTCAGCACCAGAGTGAGGTCAGCCTTGACAGGAGGTAACTCGCGGGTAATATCGCACGGTACTGCATGGCCATCAATCTTAAACCTGGCGAAAAAAGCGTTGAGAAAATCAAGCATATCCGTGTAGATATCACAGGCGGTGTAAGTGAAGCCAGGCTGCAGCGGCAGCCAGGGAATGACCAGCGGGTTTAACCCGCAAGCGAGGTCCAAAATGGAATGGACGCTGCCGAGAGGAGCCAGGCACTCCTGGAAAAAAACGGCCTGGATGGGTATCCGTTCGCGGGTAGACGCGTGAGCCGACAAAGCGTGCATAAGGTAACTCAGCACATCCGGGTGATGGAGGTCTTGTGGAAGCTGCGCGAGCTCTTTTAACCAGGCTGCATAAGGGATGGGTTTTCCCTGGTAGGCGGCGGCCACCTGGTGGAGTTTACTGCGCGCGGCTTTGACTGCTTCTTTTGGGCCGCGCCTTTTTTCCATTTCGGCAGTCAGCACGGAGCGTACCAAAACCTCAGAGAGATGGCGATACTTTTCAGCCCGCTGCACCTGCTCTACAAGGGCGTCAAGCAGGGTATCCGGCTCAGCCATGCGCAGCCTGTTCCCGGATACGTTCAGTGAGCTGCACCATAAAGCGCAGGTTGTGCAAGGTGCACAGGCGCATAAAAAGCGGATCACCCTGTTTAAAGAGATGGTAGAGATACCCGAGCGGGTAGTCGCGGCAGCAGGGGCAATCACACCACTGGCTGATGGGCTGGCTGGAGCGGATGCTGCGCGGGTTATCCACGTACTGGTAGGCGAACCAATCGCCAGTAAGCCCTGACGCGTTGGTGAAGGTGTACAACCTGCCGTGACGGGCGTCGCGGGTGGGCATGGCACTGTCGAACAGGTCGTAACCTAGGTGATAGGTGGCGAGTAAATTCTGTGGATGACCGATGCCAAGGGCGTGCATGGGGAACGCGTCGGGGATGAGTTCGCGAGTGTAAGCGATGATCTCGGTGAGCAGTCGGTTTTCACCATCTAATGGCCATCCGCCAAAACCAAAGCCATCGAAGCCTATCTCCAGCAACGCATCCGCGCAGCGTTTGCGCTGCTCTTTAAAACCGCCGCCCTGCACCACGGCGAAGAGCAGCGGTCGCTGCTGACCCATTTGTTCTTTTTGCTCTGCCAGCCTGAGATACGCTGCCTTGCTGAGACGCGCCCAGGCGATGGTGCGTTCCACTGAAAGGCGCTGGGCAGCCTCGTCTTCATCCACATGCGTGCAATCATCCAGGCAGAAAACAATATCCGCGCCGTAGCTCATTTGCAACTGGATGGCCTTTTGCGGGGTGAGCTGAAATTTGCGGCTGGAGCCTTCAGGATAAAACAAAATGCCTTTGTCGTTAATGCTGCCGTAGCGGGCGTTTTGGCGGATGAGCGAATAAGCCTGGAACCCGCCCGAGTCGGTGATAATCGGTCGGTGCCAACCGGTCATTTGGTGCAGACCGCCGAGCGCCTGGATGGTGGAAGACCCCGGTTTTTGGGTGAGGTGAAACATGTTCATAACCAGCGCTTCGATACCGATACCTGCCAAATCACGGGCGTCCACCGTGCGCACAACACCGTAAGTGGCATCGGGCAGGAAAACTGGGAAGTGAACCTTACCGCTGGCGAGTTCGAGATTGGCGGCTCTCACTGTTTACCCCACCTCAGGCGTCTGGAGTTCGAACGAGGATTTTGTCTTCACCAATTGATTATAAGGTATGAATGCGGCAAATCAGGCTTTTCTCGTTTCAGGCACCCTGAGCAAAGCGCCCGCGGAGAGGAGCATGAGCAGGGCGGAAACCGCGAACAGCGCGGTCCAGCCCCACCACTGACCAGGAGCAGCGTTATTGAGGGCGTCGGTCATGGGTCCTTCCAACCTGGCGATGGCTGCGGAACCAGCAGTGGCGATGTTGGTGAGACCCATGTATTTGGCGGCGTTATCCTTGGGGACCATGTCGTTGGCAATCGCCCAGTTCACACTGAGGAAGATACCCAGCCCGATACCCATGAAACCGCCGTAGATGAGCAATTGGGCGGGCGTTTTGGCAAAAATGAGCAGAATGGCGCCGATACCACCGATGATGGATGAAAGGATTTGCAGTTTTTTACGACCGTAACGGTCGCTGAGGGTGCCCGCCAACAGGCTGAAGATGATGAGGACAACGACGAAAGTTCCCATGACGAACTGGGTGAACATGATGGGATCTTGCTCAGGGAACTTATCGCGGATGAAATACTGAGCGAAGGATTGAAAACCGTAGATACCCACCAGGTAGAGAAAACGGCTGAGGATGAGCAGCCAGTAATGCTTATCTCCAACGACCTTGAAGTTGAAGGTTTCTTTGATCACCCTGCCCAGCTGCAGGTGGTTCCTGCCTTCACCGATGGAGGGACTTTCTTTAGTGAAAACCAAGGTGATGAGACCAAATACCACCAGTAAGGCGATGATGACTGTGACCGCGAGCCGCGGGTTTGGGTCGGAGGAGGAGATGAGAAAACCCATCAACAGGGAGGAGAGCACAATGCCTGCCATATCCAGTGCGGTCTTGATGCCGCTGGCAAGCCCGAGCTTTTCAGCAGGAACCTCATCCGGCAGCAACCCCTGAGCGGGTCCATGAGCGATATTGGAGGTGGTTTGCAGACCGATGTAGCCGATGAACAGCGCGGGCAGACCGCCGATAAAACCCATGAGCAGCAAAAAAAACAGGTCTCCTGCTGTGCCAAACCACATCAGCGGGCGGCGCCGTCCGAGTTTCGATCGCCAATGGTCGCTGACCGCGCCAGAGACGGGTTGGACAAGCATGGCGATGATCAAGCCGAAGAAGGTGAGCAGCCCAAGCCAGGTGTTCTTCTGGGTATCTGGCACGTATTTAAGGAGCACGGCTGGCAGGATGGTAACGTGCAGGCTGTTCCACATGAAGGAAAGACCAATCCAATAGGCGTTGAGCACAAAAAGATACCAGCCATTCACTCGTTTCATCGTTTTCTCCTGATAGAAGGGCATCTGTTTATCGGGGGCTTACTCCGGCATGGTCTTGAACACCTTGTCCCACAACGGCGAGCTGACGCCAAACCGCGCGTTGGGCGTTTTGTAATGGTGCTGCATATGGTAACGCTTGATGTATTTGGCGTACCCGCCGCGCATGGGAAAGTGGTGCGTGGCGTAATGGGTGAGGTCATAAAGGAGGTAACCGAAAATGAAAGCAGAAAACACCGGAGCCACCCACTGCGCCGCTTTGAGGATGACCGCGAAAAAGAGGTAAAAAAGAGCGTAGAAAATGGCCGCCAGGGGGATGGAGATCACAGGCGGCATTACCAGGCGGGTTTTTAACTGTGGTTGGGCGTGATGCACGCCATGGAAGAGAAAGATGATGCGTTCGGCTTTTTCGCCTTTGACCGGCATATGAAAGAGAAAGCGGTGCAACACATACTCGGCGAGAGTCCACAGGAAGAGACCGACCAGAAAACCAAGCGGAATAACCACCGGAAAACCGCCAGCAGGGGCGTGGGCGATCGACCAGATGAGGAAGAACAGGGCAACTGGCAGCCAGATGACCAGCACGGTAATGGGGCTGATATGAGAGAAGAACTCGAGAAAATCAGATTTGAACAGGCGGATGGGAACATCACTGTGGTCGGTTGGCAGGTGCGCCATTTTTTCCTCCATATAAATAAACCAGGTAGAGGAATTATATACAGGATTGACCAAACAAGGGGGTGAAAAACGGTTTGATTGGGCAGGAATGAAAAAGAGCAGGATGGTGTAAATAATCCTCCTGCTCCTGGTGAAACCGATAAAACAGGTTAATCCTTTGGCGGATAACCGGTGATAGCGCGAATCTCGTCATACAGAGGTTTCAGGTGGCTGTACATACGCAGGTAAACCCGCCGGTAAAGCTCGTTATAGATGGCGTAATTTTCTTGTTTCGGCTCGAAGGTCTCGCCTTTGTGGGTCATTTCTTTCACCGCGCTGGAGAAATCAGAGTGCAGTTTAAGCCCCACGGCGGCGTCAATGGCGGCTCCCAGCCCGCTTGTTTCGAACACATGCGGGCGGCTGGCGGGCAGCCCGAACACATCCGCGGTGAGCTGCATGGCTGCCTTGCTCTGGCTGCCTCCGCCGCTGACGCGGACTTCCTCAATCGGCACATGAGTGCGTTTACTGGTCCGTTCAGCCCCTTCGCGTAAGGCATAGGCCAATCCTTCAAGGATGGAGCGGTAAAAGTGCGCGCGGGTATGCACATCTCCAAAACCAATGACGGCGCCTTTGGCTTCAGGCCCGGGTACTTTGAGACCAGGTGACCAGTAAGGCTGCAGGGTCAGCCCCAGCGACCCGGGCGGCACCGCGTTTACCAGGTCATCGAACAGTTCTTCGGCGGCTACGCCGCGCTGGGCCGCCAGCCGTTCTTCGTTTAAACCGAATTCGCGCTTGAACCATGAGACCATCCAGAAGCCGCGATAAATCTGGATTTCGAGCGAATATGAACCGGGCACGGCTGAAGGGTAAGGAGGAATGAGGGGGATGACTTCCACATAACGGTCGAGCGTGGTGTTGATGGTGGCGGTGGTGCCGAAGGAGAGGCAAGGTATGGCGGGGTTGAGACAACCGGCGCCAATGACCTCGCAGGCTTTGTCGGCAGCAGCGGCGATGAGCGGCAGTCCCTCGGGTATACCGGTTTCTGCGGCGGCTTCAGCGGTGATCACACCAATTTGCTCGGCGGGTTTCACCAACTCAGGCAACATCCCCTTGTTGACCGGCAATGCCTGCCACTTCCAATCGTTCTTGGCGCTCCAATCCTGCTTTTTGTAATCGAAAGGCAGGTAGCCGACAAGGCAGCCAACAGAATCGGCGAACCTGCCGGTCAGACGCATGGTCAGGTAGCCTGAAAGCAGCAGGTATTTATGAGTGTTTGACCAAATTTCCGGCTGGTGTTTTTGCAACCAATTGCCTTCTGCTTCAGCCTGCAGGTAAGCCACGGTTTCGCTCATCCCGGCGATTTTAAACAGCAACCCCCAAAGACCACCAACGGGTTTGAGACCGGAGGTTCGGCGCTGGTCGAGCCAATGAATGGCAGGACGCAGCGGTTTCCCTTCCTTATCGACGTTGATGAGCGTGGAGCGCTGTGTGGTGAGCGCCACGCCGGCGATGTTTTCTTTCGCCACTCCGGGTTGCTGCCACAACCTGTTGCAGGCTTCACACATCGCCTTCCAGAACACCTGTGGGTCTTGCTCTGCCAGGCCCGGTGCTGGTGAATAGTAAGGTTCAATGGGCACACGGCTGATAGCCAACAGGTTGCCGCGCAGGTCAAAGACCATCGCCCGGGTGGATTGTGTGCCGACGTCGATTGCCAGTAAATGATCCTTCACTTCAGCCCTCCAGGTCCTTGCTCCAACGCTGCTCCTTCTGTTCCGTGGTCATATCCAGGCCGAGCGTTCCGCCGGGATTCATGATATTGCGCGGGTCAAAATGAGTTTTTAAGGCGCGGATGATGTCCATCTGCGCGCTGCCGATTTGCCCTTCCAGCCAGGGAGCGGTTTGCTTGCCTACGCCATGATGATGGCTGATAGCCGCTCCGCTTTGCTGAATGGCAGATAGAATGCCGTACTGCAGTTCAAGATACTGCTTTATTGTAGCGATTTTGGCGATAAAGATAAAGTACAGGTTGCCGCCTTGCGGATAAGCATGAGAAAGATGGGTCATGCAGATGGTATTGGGGTGGCTCTTGATAAAACCACGCACGCTGGCATGCACCTCTTTCATCTGCGACCATGTGACGGCGCATTCCAGTGTGTCAGTGAGCACACCAAAATCCTGCAGGTCTTCACGCATGTACGGGTCGCGAAAACGGCTCTTTTCCCAGTTACTGGTGACAGGGGCGAAGCTGATGTTGAATGCGCCATGACGCCGGCAGATGCGCCTGACCTGGCGGTTGACGTTGCGCGAAAAGCCCGCTTCACCTTCAGTCATACCCAGCAGCAGACATTTCTGCATGGGCAGGTAGCCGCTGAGCCTGAGGACAGTGTCGGCCGGGGTGCCCTCGATGTGATAGAGCTTCATGGCCACATCGGTTTCTTCTGGGTCAGAGAGCCTGAACACTGAAGGATTGCCACACTCGCACTGCATAATTTCCCGGCAAGCGGCTAAGGCGTCGTCCCAATTCTTGAACATGTAACTGAAGCGGTGACGGTTTCCGGGCTGAAGGCGGAATACGCGCAGGGTCACTTCGGTGAGCACGCCAAACGCGCCTTCGCTGCCCATCATTATTTGGTCAAAATCAGGCCCGTTGGCGCTGCGCGGATGCGGACAGGTCTTGAGCTCGCCGCGGGGGGTGGCGTAACGCTGGGAAATGACAATATCTTCGATCTTGCCATAATAGGTAGAATTTTGCCCGGCACCGCGGGTCACGACCCACCCTCCCACCGATGAAAATTCAAAGGACTGGGGAAAATGCCCGCAGGTGTAGGGGCGCTGCGCGCCAAGGCGTTCAGGCGCGTGATTGAGGATTTCTTCCAGCTGTGGACCGGTCATGCCAGTCTCGACGGTAATGGTCTGATCCGTTTCATTGAAGGAAACCACACGGTTCATGTGGGTACTCATATCCAGCGCGATACCGCCCTTGACCGCTTCAACTCCACGGGTAACGCTGGAGCCGGCGCCGTACACATAAACAGGGATTTGGTGCTGATTGCTGTACGCAATAATTTCCTGGACCTCTGAATGAGAACGCGGGCTTACCACCAGTTCAGGGATATTCTGGATGATTTTTTTACGCAGGCGCAGCGCGTCGATCATGCCGGAACCATAAGAACGGCTGATGCGGGTGTACGTGTCGGTTGAGATGTTTTCAACGCCACAAATGGCAGTAAACGCATCTATATGGCTCTTCTCCAGGAGAACCGGTCTCTCCAGTTCGACCCTGTCAAGCGCAAGATCAAGTGGCTGGTCTAAGTCTTCGGGCGCAAGATCGAAGGAACTCATCATCAGTTTGACCAACCCGCTATTCGGGTGCTTGAATGCAGCCGGGTCTCCCCACTTTAACAGTGAACGATAAGTGCCTGGAGGAACGGGTTCTTCGTACCAATTGGGTTTGTGTTTTTTTTCTTTTACCATGGTTAAGGCCTCCTAAAAACCAGCCGGTGAAGGGCTGTAGGCTTTTTTATACAATTCAACATAGCGCGTGAATTCAGCCTGCCAGCGCGCGTCGTCCCAGCCCAGCTCTGGCTGCACGATTTCGCGCACGCGCGCCATTTCCTCCTGGGCGCCGTGCGGCAGCAGCAGGCCCAGCCGCACACGGCGCAATAATAAATCGTCCAGGTGCTCAACGGCGCCGCAGCGGGCAGCCCAACGAACCTCAGACCAAAGGTTAGGCAGGCTGCCAACAGGCTGATTTTCACCTTCTTCGGCGTTTTCAAATAATTGAATGGTTTCGTTCCCATAACGACCCAACAGATAAAGCCAGGTTTCAGCAGCCACTCCCTGTGGGGAAGATCGAGTGGGCAGCGGGGAGAAATATGGTTTTGGGCGTGAAAGGTTGGCCGGGTGGGGCAACGCGGGCATGGCTGCGCGCAGCGCGTCTTCAGCCATGATGCGGAAAGTGGTGTACTTACCACCGGTGATGGTGACCAGGCCGTTCTCTTCCCAAACCACATGGTCGCGAGATTCTTTTGACGGGTCGGCTTGACCGGTATTGACCACGGGGCGCAGACCGGAGAAGGTTGAAATGATATCAGCCCGATCGAGTTGAAGCCCAGGAAAGGTGGCGTTGGCTGCTTCCAGGATGTAGTCGATCTCTTCCTGTGTGGTGTAGGGTTCACCCTGTGAGAGCGGCAGGGTGTGGTCGAGGTCGGTGGTGCCTATGAGGCTCACCCCCTCCCAGGGGATGGCGAACATGGCGCGGCGGTCGCGGGGGTGCAGCAATGTGACCGCGTAAGGCAGGTTCAGGCGTTGGCGAGAAAACACCAGGTGCGAACCGCGCAATTTACGCAGGCGCGCGGGAGCGTTAACGCCGGCGCGAATCTCATCGCTCCACGGGCCGGTGGCGTTGATGACCACGCGGGCCTGTACTTCCTTCTCCTGGAAACCACCCGCGGCGGTGTCTTTGATTACTGCTCCGCAGACCCTGCCATCCGCCTCTTTGAGAAGCGCCGCTGCTCGCGCGTAATTAATGGCGCAGCCGCCAGCGCTGACGGATTCGCGAATCAGGCGCAAGACCATACGGGCGTCATCCATGCCGGCGTCGTAATAGAGAAAGCCACAGTGAAGTTGATCGGCATCCAGCACCGGGCATCGGTCGAGCATTTCGCGGCTATTCAGCCGACTATGATGCCATTTTGGCGCCAACAGGTCATAGAGAATAACTCCCACGGCGAATTGCGACTTTAACTTGCGGTCGTCAGGACAGGGCATTAAAAAACCCAATGGCGTCACCAGATGCCGCGCTTCTTTGAGCAGCCATTCCCTTTCCCGCACTGACTCACGCGTGACACTGAATTGCTTATTGCGCAGGTAGCGAAACCCGCCATGGATAAGTTTGGATGACCTGCTGGAGGTGCCATTGGAAAAATCGCCCGCCTCCACCAGCAGGGTATGGTACCCCTCCTGCACTGCGCGCCGCAGAATTCCAGCGCCGGTGATACCTCCGCCGATGATGAGGATGTCCCATTTACGATCTAACTCTTGCCAGGCGCGCTGGCGCCAACCTTTTTCCCACATAAATTCCCTCCTCTGCCTTTACGAGCTTGTTTGTCCTTCAATCTCTTGCCAAAGTTCAAGGCTTTCGCGCATCACGGCGCGTGTGACCTCTTCGGCCATGAAAATATCATTGGAAAGTGCTGCCGAGAGCAGCTTCTTATAATACGATCTGGAGTGATCGCGGGTTAACGGGGAGAGAAAATAACGCAGCCCCATGCTTTGGTACAGGTCTGTAAAACCATTCAGGATAAGCGTAAAAATGGGGTTACCCGAAAGAATGGCCAAACGGCAGTGAAGCTCGAGGTCAACCCGGGTAAAGACCGGGGCCGCATCAGGCAGGCTCTGCATGGATTCCAGCAGGCGGATGACCTCGGAGGAGGCGTTGTGAATGGCCAGGCGCGTGTATTCAGGTGCGAGGAGGGCGCGTACATGCAGCAGATTGGGCACGAAATCAGCAGGGAGATGCTGCTGATGGCGGGCGATAGCTGAAAGGATGAGCAGGTTGCCTTCCTGCCAGTAATCACGTACACGCGTGGGACGTCCCTGGTGGATTTCAATCCAGCCATCGCGAGAAAGACGCTGCAAAGCCTCGCGCAGCGTAGGGCGGGTTACACCCAGCGACAGCGCCAGTTCACGCTCAGGAGGGAGGGGAGAGTTGACCGGGAAATTACCATCCAGAATGGCGGATATCAGCCGGCTTTCGGTCAGTTCAGCGGGTTTTTGCGGAGTGGACCATACGATCATCGCTCACCTTGTGCAGAAGGAATGAATGGTAAGAGGTCATACCAACCAATTTCATTATAGCGATTTTTTGGTTTTTTTCAAGCCTGAATTTCATTTTATCCACAGATATACACGCAATTTACCGAAGATATTGGGGTAGATGACCAGGCAACCCCCACATCTTGATATTGAATAAATGGTTGGAATGAGAATTGCAATTAAAAAGGTTCTATAATAAATAAATGGAAGCCAGAGGTTACTCTTTACGCGCCTGGACCGCCCGGGTGTTGATTGCGGCGGTGACTTTTATGAATCTTCAGGCAGCCTTGCAGTTCTTGTTGCGACCGCGGGCTTACGCCTGGGGCTTTGAGTTGAGCGGCGTTCCAGGCGAAGCGATGATTCAGGGGCTGGGTTTGCTTTTTTTGATGTGGAGCGTCCCCTATCTCTTTGCGGTGGTGGACCCGCAGAAGCATTTCTTGTCACTTGTCACGGCTGTTATCATGCAGTTCATTGGGTTTGCAGGTGAGTCTCTGCTACTGATGGGATTGGAAGAGGGACACCCTCTGATCGTTTCCAGCGTAACGCGGTTCATCATTTTCGATGGCGCGGGGTTGGTAGCGCTGTTATTGGCTTTGTGGCTGGTCGTCTTTGACAGAAAAGCGTCAATAAAAAAAGCCTGACAGGCAGGCTTTTTTCAGGTTAAGGTTCAGCGATTATTTATACATTTCTTTGACAAAGGGGTTGATGAACTCCCAGTTGGGCAGCAGCACCTGCGCACCTTCGTCAGTTACCCAGGGGGTCACCCAGTTGCGGTCAAATGTGGCTGACTCAAAGCCGAAAACAGCTGAAAACGCGGCGCCGTAAAGCAGGCGCGGCCAGGCGTAAAAGGGAATGGTGCTGTCAACCGCCTGGAGCGTGGCGGTGATAACTGCCGGGATGCGCGGCCATTTAACCGGGTTGAGCATGTTCTGGATGGCGGCGGTGATGAACATCTGTCCGCGCTTCTGGCGCCAAAAATCGTCGCTGCCAGCGCGGTCGCGCACGAAAGCCAATGCCTGAGCGCCATCCAGGGTGTGGGTGCCGGCATCCAGCCCGGACATTGGCTCGGGCAGGTGGATGGTCACCCCTCCCATCGCGTCGACGATGTTCCTGAAGCCCTCGAAACGCAGGCGGATAACGTAAGGGACAGCGATGCCAAAATTCGCTTCGATTACACCGGCAGCCGCTTGCATGCCAGTTCCGGGCTGGTAAAGCTCGGCGAAATAGTGCGCCGTGTTAATGCGGTTCTCGCCGTACCCGGGGATGCTGACCCACAGGTCACGCGGGATGGAGATCAGGCTCATTTTGGGCAGAACTGGGGGCAGGGTGGTGAGGATCATGGTATCACTGCGCCCCAGAACGCTGCCTTCTTCTGGCGCGCGGTCGATGCCGATAATCAGCAGCGTTGACCGGAAAGGCGTAAAAAAGGCAAAAAAGATGAGCAGGATAAGAAAGCCGTTGCGCACAGGGTGCCTGCGACGCCTTTGGCGCTGCGGTACTCCTGCTCCTGCATGGGGGTGTGTTGGAGCGTACTGGTAATATTGATTCATTGTGTCATTTTAACCTGTCTGCCTGGATCTGTCAGGCAGGCAAAAAAAGCCGGAGTGGAGACCACCCCGGCGGAATGCGTATAACAAAGGGTGGATTAGATGAAGACGATTTGAGCGCCTTCAGTCATGTCCATAAAATCACCCGCGGTGACGATGTCTTTGACGCCATCAACAAAATCTTCCTTCTTCAAGTCGAACATGTCCACCGACATTTTACAGGCGTAGAGGTTCGCGCCGGCGTCCACGAGCATTTCGAGGTATTCGCGCACGGTGGGCACTTCCAATCCCTTCATTTTCTTTTTCATCAGGGCACTGGCGAAAGCGGTCATACCGGGGATGATTCCCATAATTTGCGGGATGCCGATGTAACCAGGCACGCCCATCATGTTCATCTTCATACTGGTATTGGCGATAGGCGGGATTTCCAGGTGGTCAACGCGCGCCTTGTTGATCATATCCAGACCCCAGAAGGTAAAGAAAATGGTCACATCGATGCCGTTGCCGAGCGCTGCCCAGCCCATCACCAGGGCGGGATATACCATATCCAGGTTGCCTTTGGAGCAAATAAATGCGATCTTGCGGGGTTCTTCTGACATTTTTTCCTCTCTCTTTTAGATGATGAGATTAGACACAACCTTCAGGTTTGCCTAACCCTGAGATTTTTGCCACTTTCTTGGCTGGCCCTTTGGGGAAAAGCGCGAAAAGGTCTTTGGTGCTCACGCCTGAGCCATTGGTGATGGAGCGTAAGGTGGGGGCGGCGCCTTTGACCGCTGCCGCGCTGCGGCAAAATTCGATGACCTTCCAGTGCGCGTCGGTCAACTCGATGCCTTCTTCTTTAGCGAGCTCGACAGCGATTTCTTTGTTCCATTCTGCCGGGTTGGTCAGAAAGCCCTCTTCGTTCACCTGCACGTCAACCCCTGCGATCTTCTTTGTTGCCATGTTTGTTCCTCCTTAGAAAAATTCAGTTAATTTGTTTCAAGAATTTCAGGCGTGGGGGTTCAAGATACCGCGACCTGTTTTTTACCAGCGATGGAATATTCAGGCGGCAGCGGGAAGGGGATACCGCGCAACATGATATTCCAGTAGATCCACTTGAATGAGAGTTTGCCGATGTAGTTGAACCAGCTTTCTTTCAGCAAGGGGAAAGGCCCAATGACAGGGAAGGGATACAGGCCCGTGAGCGGTTCAGTATCATAGCTAAAATCAATGAGCAGGCTCTTGTTGAACCCAGAAAGGATATGACAGGTGGAATGACCGTCGTACTTGTGCGAGAGGGGCCTTCCTTCGAGGGCGTCGAGAATATTCTCAATGAGGGTTTCGGCGGCGTAGTGCACCACTGAACCTGCTTTTGAAGCCGGGATATTCGCTGCATCGCCGATGACCCAAATATTTTCATACTTTTCTGAGCGCAGGGTGTCTTTATTTGTGGGCACAAAGTACAGATCGTCACCCATACCGGAGCGTTTGATCACATCTGACCCCATGTTCGTGGGGATGGAAACCAACAGGTCATATTCGAGCTCGCGCCCATCATAGCCGCGGATGATATTTTTTGCCGCGTCGACTTCCATTACATCAAACTCCGCTTCGGTGTGAATGCCTTTTTTGGTCATCACATCTCCCAGCAGCTTATTGGACACGGGTTTGGTAAATGGCCCTGAAAGCGGCGTAGTGAAGATGAGATCGACCTTATTGCGCATGCCCTTTTGTGTAAAGAAATAATCCGCCAGGTAAACGAATTCTAATGGCGCCACCGGGCATTTGATGGGCATTTCCTTGATGTTGAGCACAACGCGCCCGCCCTTGAAATTCTTAAGGAACTCTCTGAGCGCCATGGCGCCATCGAAGGTGAAATAATCGAAGATGTTCTGCCTCCAGCCATCCAGCATGCCGTCTACTTCTTCGGGGTGAATGTCGGTGCCGGTGGCGATGAGCAGCTGATCGTAATGGATGACCTTTTTATCTTTGGCCAGGGTCACCTTGTTGGCTTCAGGCTCGATCAATTCCACATCTGAAAGGATAAATTCAACGCCGGAAGGGACGAACTTCTTCTTGGGTTGGTACACCTCTTCGGGTTTGTAGTATTCAAAGGGTAAAAACAGAAAACCAGGCTGGTAATAATGAGTCTCGTCCTTGTCGACCAGGATGATCTTCCATTCTTTTGGATCAAGGCGCTTTACCAGCTTGTTCGCCATCATGGTTCCGCCGGTACCGGCGCCGAGAATCAGAAATGTCTTCATGCATTTTCTCCGTAGTGGTTTAGGGTGTGATTTTTTCGTTGACCTGCCGTGCTAAGAGTACCTGGTCTTTCAACTGATCGGCCAGGATGGAACGTAAGATATCCAGAGCGTGGATGATGCGCGCATCACTGAGACGGTAATGGATGGTCTGTCCATCTCGTTCGGCACGCACGATGCCGCGTTCGCGCAACACTTTGAGGTGGCGTGAAACGGTGGGTTGGGAAAGCTCGAGTGAGGCGGCGATCTCGTTTACGCACCGCGGACCTTCGGCGAGGTTGTAAATAATTAAAATGCGGTTAGGGTCCGCCAGTCCACTGCAGACCTGGGCGTGCAGCCTTACCACTTCCTCGCGCAGATTATCGCTCATTGTTTATCCCTGTAAATTACCAATATATACATATACGTTTATGTGAATATATTATACGACACATATAAAAATCGCATATGTGACATTTATCACCATTTGGGCGGAGAATAAGAAACTGCCGCTGTTCAAGGCGGCAGTTGGAGGGTTGCGACCAGGCTATGGGCAATGGTTGCGGCATACCCGGTAAAACACTTCCAGCATGGTGCTATCGCCAACGCCGCCGGCATACCGCACCTGAGAGTCCCAGTCTTGGACCGGAACTTCGCGGTAGATCTCACCCAGGAACCTGGCGGGAAGCGAAATCCCTTTAGGTTGCCCCCAGCATGCGATGTAAAGCGTAATCACTTCTGTTTCTTTCACGTTTGGGATGGACAAATTCAGCCGAAAATCTCTCAGGCGCAGGTAATAACCATACCTTTCAAGGAAGTCGACTGAATAGTTTCTGTATGGGGGTGGAATGCGGTTTACCAGCCCTACAGGCGATTTTGGAAAGGGATGGGCAAAACAATAAATAGCCTGCATTTCTGTAGGGGTCCTGGCTGCCGTTATGGATAGCTCGAGATTAACCTCCCCGGCAGGCTCTCTTGGACAGCCGAACATATATGTATCTGTGTATTCTCCCCAATACAGACCTGGAATGGTATCGCAGCGATCGATATGGTTGGGTATGCCGTCACGGTCGTCGTCATCAACTGGAGCGCAGCCGCGCTGAGCGGGCTCACCATGTTCGCCCACGCATTCATCGTCCCATCGATCATGGACACCATCACGATCAATGTCATTCGGATAGGCGGCTTCCTTCGAGCCGGCACCAACACCTCCGGGTTCAGCACCCCCTCCGAAAGCAAAAGGAGAAAAAAGATTCTGACGGGCGATGTCTGCCAGAGGGAGAGTGAAGCGCGGGCAACCGCAATCCGCGGGTGACCCCGCCAACCCAGGGCAGCGGTCTTCGCTATCAGGAACGCCATCCGAATCCGTGTCGCCTGCCAGGGGCAACCCCAACCACTCAAAAAGACCGGGCAGATCAGGCGCCAGGTCAAACAGGTCAGGTATGAAATCCAGGTCAGTATCCACGAGCCAATCGTCTATTGGGCATCCATCGCCGCTGCCAACCCCTGCTTCTTCTGGGCAGCGGTCGACGCTATCTGCCACGCCATCGCCATCGCTGTCCTCGCTCACCTCTAACGGGCAACCTCTGGTGCTTCTGCCACCGGGCTCATCCGGGCAATCATCCTCGGCATCCGCGATACCATCTCCATCGGCATCGCCCTCTGTTACATGCGGGCAGCCCAACGCTTCTCCTGTTCCAGCTTCATCAGGACAGCGGTCAAGGAAGTCAGGAATGGCATCACCATCGCGGTCTACAAACCACGATTCCACCGGGCAGCCGGCGAGCTCAGCCAGGCCGCTCTCTTCTGGACAGAGGTCGGCGCGATCAAGAATGCCGTCGCCGTCCGTATCAGGGCGGGCGTCGGGCGGGCAACCCCCGTCGATCGCAAAACCGAAGACTTCCGGGCAGGCGTCATCGTCTCCTATCAAACCGTCTCCATCAATGTCCGCAGGGTGCAGGCAGCCGTGGGACTCGCTGTAACCATATTCCTCGGGGCAAACATCGATTGAGTCTGGTATGCCATCGTGATCGGTATCAGCGACAGGAGTGACCTCAATCTTCTGCTGGACGATGTTCATCACGCCGCGGGTATTGGTGGCGATAAAAGCGAGTTCGTGATCTCCGGTTAATACAGGCGTCCAATTCCATCTCCCAAGTAAAGAATCGCTTTCACCACTGACACTGCCGTAAAGGAAGCCATCCAGGTACAAATCCAGGCGTCTGATGGGTACACGGCGTTGTTTTGCCATCGCTTGAATGGTGAAAGGGGTAAGGGATGGCGCAGTTTGTCCTTTTACGGGAGAGAGGATATCAATAGAGGGGCTGGAGGTGACGCGCAGGACGTGAATGAAAAAGAGGACTCCTACAAACAGGAGGGCGAGCAGGAGCATCCCCAGGAGGATCCAGAGGATTCGCTTGATAATTGTTTTCTTGCGCTGCAGGGTGGTCATTTTCTCTCCTTCATATCAGGCACATTTTGGTTGTGAAAGTCCGCACGCCAGATTGGGTGAAGTTGCCCGCGCTGTCTTTCGCGATGATGTAAAACTCAACAATGCCGTCCGCGTAGAAAGAGAGGCTGCTGGCGAGCTGTGAGATTCCCAGCGCTGCCTGGTAGGTGGTGCCGCCCGTGTTGCTCATGGTCAGGCTGCGCCATTCTCCGGGGGTGGCGGAAGAGCTGTTTTTGGCGCGGAACCACAACACCACTTCACTCACACCAGAAACATCTGTAACAGAGGCGCTGATGGTATTACTGGCTAAACCGCAGGAGGTGTTATCGAAGATGCTTTCCGCTGATTTGGTGATCTCTGTGATTGACGGACCCTGCGTATCTGGCGGAGATGGAGGCGGCACTTCTGGCGGAGACACGTAGATGGTGAGGCTTTTTTCTATGCTGCCCACGCGGGATTCTCCGCGCAGGGTGTATGTGCTGGAAGCGACCGGGCAGACCTGGCGGCTGTGCATCAGTTCTACCCGCTCGCCGTTCAGATAGGCGCTTTCAACAAAAACCGTTGACCAGCGCAGAAATGTGCATTCTCCAGCGGTCAGCGTGTAAGCGTCTGCGCTGAATTGGATATCTGGCAAAATGGTGGGCGGAGCGGAAGTTGGGATGGCGGTATCCGCCGTCATGGGCAGAGACTTCGCCGTCGGCGTGGAATGAGAAGAAGGCGTTGGTTGGGGGAGCACTTTTAAATAGCGCGCACCCGACACGACGCTATCTGCTGAATACGCCCTCAGGTTGTACTCCCCGGGTAAGGTGGGAACCCAAACGGTTACGCCTTCAAAAATCGTTGATCCGACCTGGTGCATGGGCACTGTTGCCAAAGGGACGGCACTGGAAGAGAGCAGGTTGTACTGGATGAAAACCTCGCTCAACTCATAGTTGGAATGGACCGTGATGGAAACGCTGGTGTTCACGTAGGTTTCCTTTTCAACTGGTCCATCCACCCAGATTGCATGGCCTGGCCCGATCCCTCCGGTGTGCAGACCACAGCCAGCCAGCAATAGCAGCCCCATCAATGGAATGAGGAATCGACAGATTTTCATGTGTGAACCTCCCTGTTGCCTACCCGATCAGGCTAAGCAGAAAAAAGGGCATTGAGAAACAGCGATGTGGGGGTGTTGAGGTCAGGATTGTGGGATTGATGAAGTGCGAGTTACCATTTCTATTATACGAGAAAAAGTGGAGAATTGAACCTGCGAGGTTAACCCGGGTTGTTGCGCAACAACCCGGGGCAGGTAAAAAAAAAGAGGCTGGCGAAAATGCCAGCCTCAGGGGTGAGGTGGGCGCGGAGGGACTCGAACCCACGACCTCACGGATGTGAACCGTGCGCTCTAACCAACTGAGCCACGCGCCCCTGGAGTACATAAAAACCCTGAATATTACAAGTTTTATGGACTGCAGCTCATAAAGTTTTCCTCTTGGGTTCAGAGGCTTTATGTGCTTGGGATTTTATCACAGCAAGGAAAGTTTAACAAGGTTAGAGTCTCATCGCCTGCAATTGAACATACAGGAAATAACCTGCACGGGCTTTCTTTCAAATACATGGATGCGATGGATGTACCAGGTAAGTTTGACAAACAGGAGGATAATGTGGTTGTAATTTATGAGAATCCAGAAATAGCTACATTTTCTACACACGAGAGAGACAATTTCATCGTTTATGCATATACTAATAAGAAAAGAGTATTACTGCTCAATGAGATTGGTCCTTATACCGGAGAGAAAATATTGCCAAACGATGTCGTTCTGTTGATCATAAGTAAGAATGGCTTCTGGTCAATGGATTTCACATCAAAATAGGAATGAGAAACCAGCAAAGAGAAGGGGATGTTGGATCAGAATTCTGAACTAAAAGGGCAAGCACCAATAAGTGATGTCTTGAAATGCTGGGGGAAAACAGACCCTTCAGCGGTTGACCCACAAGTCTTTCATCCGGTGCTTTTTCATATGATCGATGTCGCCCATGTGGCGCAGTTGTTGCTCGGTGCGGCTTGTTCTCCGAAATGGATGAAAATTTTCACCCACATCTATGCAACCGAGGAATGTTTCATCAGTTCATTTATACCGTTCTTTGTGGCTTTGCATGACATTGGGAAGATTTCTGCTTCCTTCCAGAGGATAAACGTTCAACAATGTGAACGTCTCAAACATGAGCATTTTTTATTTGGTCGCTCGAGAGAACTATTACACACACAGGTAAGTAGAAACTTTATCCGCTATGAATGGCCTTCAGACCCAGAGTATGGTTTGGCAGAAAAGAACCGAAAACTCCTCGGAGAGGTGTCAGCGGGACATCATGGTAAATTCATAAGCGCAGGAGAATTGAATTCTGTCAGGTTAAAGTTGCAAAAGGAAGAGCCGCCAGATTGGAAGCAATTACGGTTGACAGCTTTCAACGTATTAGCCGAGCTCTTTGCTGGTGTACCAATTCTTCAAACCCCGATACCGTTAAACATGTCTGCGGCGGTGATGGCACTAACTGGTTTTACGACCCTGTGTGACTGGATTGGTTCAGACCAGCGCTTCTTCGTCCCCTCTCCAGGTACTGACCTTGATACATACCTTGGGTTTTCAAAAAACCGGGCAGAGCAGGCTGTTGCACAAGATGGATTTTTATACGAATATAACAGAGATACACCAACCGCATTTTCGTCTTTATTCCCACTGCTTAAGCCAAGGCCACTTCAATTTGCGATAGACAAGATTCCCGAAAAATTGTTGACCGAACCTGTGCTGGTCATCATTGAAGCCCCGACTGGGGAAGGAAAAACAGAAGCAGCACTTGCCATCGCTCATCGCATCACCCAACTCTATGGGTTTGATGAGTTCTATTATGCACTCCCGACGACTGCAACGTCAAATCAGATGTATGGTAGAGTTCAAAACTATCTTGATGAGCAACTGAAGATCAACATTGGGGTCAAATTGATACATGGACAGGCATTCCTGCAGCAGGATGCTTTACCCATCCGACCGCTCACCAATGACGAAGATCCAGTGCGCGATGTAACGCTACTAGATTGGTTCAACACCAAAAAGCGAGCCTTATTAGCGCCTTTTGGAGTTGGAACCATTGACCAAATTGAACTGGGGGCTCTGAATGTGCGGCATTCCTCACTCCGATTGACGGCTTTATCAGGCAAGGTGATCATCCTCGACGAGGTCCATGCTTATGACACCTATATGACCACGATCGTAACCCGCCTATTGGAATGGTTACGCTCGCTCGGCACTTCGGTCATTCTTCTTTCTGCTACTCTGCCGGAAAAAAAACGGAAAGAACTGCTCAGCGTATTCCATGGTGAAGAAGGGGTCCAGAATATTCCAATGGATTACCCGTTGATCATTGCAGCAGGCCCCCAGACTATTTATGTGGATAATCCAGCAGCCATGCAACCTCAGCGTCATATTCAGATTGATTTTCTCCATTTTTCGGATGCGGAAAATGCCGAGAAGGCAAAGTGGCTCGTTGACCAGGTTTCTGAGGGTGGTGTGATCTGTTGGATCACCAACACGGTCAACCGCGCTCAAGAAATCTTCCAACAGGTTTATTCAACGGTCACGTCAGATGTCGAGGTGTGTTTGCTGCATGCCCGTTTCCCACTTGCCCAGCGTGAGGACCTGGAGAAATTAGTAGTCGATAAAGTAGGCCCTCAAAAAGAACATCGTCCGAACAAGATGATCGTGATCGGAACACAGGTGCTTGAGCAAAGCCTAGATCTGGATTTCGATCTCATGGTATCTGATCTTGCACCAGTCGACCTGCTGCTGCAACGCGCAGGCAGGTTGCATCGCCATTCAACAACAACCAATCGAGGAAAGCATTCAAAACCAGTTCTGTATGTAAATGCACCTATGATTGACGACCTCCCAGTTCTTACGATTGACAAGTATGTTTACGCTGAGTACTTTCTCTGGCGCACTTGGGAGGTGATCAAAGGGCTAAGTCAATTAGTGTTACCTGCAGATTTCCGCACGCTGGTGAAGGAGGTGTACGACGAAAACCCAGTTGATATGACAGTTGAACAAAAGGAGGCATATGATGCTCTTAAACAAAAAGAAGAACTTGCCAGACAAGAAGCGTCCATACGGTTGATGCCAGGACCAGACCCCGATGATTTGTTCACTTCAGTAGCAGCTCGGCTGGTATTCACCGAGAGCGAAACAGAAGCTGGTTGGAGGATCGCCCAAACCAGGTTGGGAGAAAGAAGTCTCAATCTTATTCCTCTTGAAGACCACGGCGATTTCTGCACCTTGCCGGGATCTGATCAACCGTTCAATAAACGGATGGCAGCGAGCAGAGAGGATCAGTTCCAGATGCTTCGACACCAGCTCCGGATAAGCAATCCGCAACAGGTAGTAGACGCGCTGGAGCGGCAGAAAGAGAACCTGCCTGAATTGTTCACTGCATCCGCATTATTACGCGATGTGATTCCACTCTGGCTGAAAAACAGCAAGGCAGAATTAGAAACCTCAAAAGGCAGGTATGCCTTGATGCTCGACCCTCAAATGGGATTAACGATCAACAAGAAAGGAGAGTAATGCATGACTGATGCGGAAAAAGTGAACTTTCATTTCGACCTCTGGACACAGCCCTGGATAGGGCTGGAAAAACTGGATGGCGGGTTTGTGCGCCTCGGGATAGAGGACACCCTGCTTGGTTCGCACGAATTCAGGGGTTTCTTTGACCCATCCCCTCTGGTAGTGGTGGGCATTCATCGTTTACTCACTGCGATCCTGCAGGACATATTTTCGCCCGAAAGCGAGGAGGAACTTAAGCAACTGTGGACAATGCAACAGTTATCCGCAGAAATGCTTACGACATTCCAAGCCAATTACGGGGACCGGTTTGACCTTTTTTCCCAAGAGGAACCATTTTTTCAGAGCATGGATACTTCATCTACACCTGCAAAAGGCGAGAACATCAAATCGGCGGCTTACTTATTCCACGATATCCCGTCTGGAACCGAACATACTCATTATCGGCATGGGGTTCAAACAGACCAGATTTTTTGCCCGGTGTGTGTTGCGGCAGGGATGGTCACGCTGCCTGCCTTTTCCACCTCTGGAGGGAAAGGGATAAAACCCTCGATCAATGGAGTGCCGCCGACCTATGTGATCCCATGCGGAAAAAACCTGCTTGAAAGCCTGTTGCTTTCGCTGGTCTTACCTGGCTACCAGCCACAAATGCGATCGGTGGACCTTGACCTGGCTTGGTGGAAAAGAGAACCCTTGATCCCCAGAAGTTCGGAGGTGGTCAAAGTGGGGTACCTTCACAGTCTCACCTTCCAGCCCAGGAGGGTAAGGTTGTACCCCGAGAAGTTTATGGGTCCCTGCAGCCGTTGTGGCGAGACCATAAGTTGGGGAGTAAGGGAGATGATCTTTGATATGGGCGAGAGTCGGCCAAAGGAATCCCCTCCCTGGTTTGACCCATTTGCGGCTTACAAAACCCCTGAGAAAAAACCACCGATACCGATCCGCCCAGTTGAGGGGAAAGCCACCTGGCGTGAATATAGCAGCTTGTTTCTAAAGGGAAGGGGACAAGCACAGGTTCTTCGTCCTTTATTTCTTGACCAGATCGCCGATCTTCTCGAAGTTGATGCTGGTTCAATTTCATTCAGATGCGTTGGTATGCGCACTGATATGAAAGCCAAAATATTTGAATGGGTAGATACGGGTTTTGAGGTGCCAGGCAACTTATTGCGCGACGAAGATGCCGGTTACATCATTGGTGAAGGGATCAGGTACGCGGGTGATTGTGCCAGTACTATGGCTAGCGTCTTTCGAAAAAAATTTGGCGGACCGGGTAAAGATGCCGCTCGTTATGCCCAATTAAAGACCGCCATGATGGACGACTACTGGAAGCAGCTAGCAATCCCATTCAGAAGTTTTGTTACAGAAACATCCCTGGCTAAAGGATCGGAAGAACCTCGAAAAGAATGGATAGACCTTGTGACGAATATTGCAAAAAGGTGCTTTTCTAAGGCTGCAGCAGCGATTGGGGAGGATGGGAAGCAGTTGCATGAACGCTTTAGCGGAGAGCGATTGTGCCACAATACCCTGCTTTCCCTGCGAAAAAAGGAGTTGAATTATGAGTGATACCCAGGATGTACCTCGAACAAAAATTTTTATCTCTCGCCTGGAACATCTGGACAGCGGTTCCCGGGCAAGGCTCAAGCGTAGTGCCGGTAAGGAGCTGGCAGCGGCAGGCGATGCACTGGGTTTATTTTACAGCCTGCTGCCTTATGGTGTGCCGCAATACCAGGAGGAAACCTATTTTCTCGTTGCCACTCTTTTCCCTCTGGCTGAAGGCAC
>JAAZNW010000105.1 GCA_012798065.1 Chloroflexota bacterium | reverse complement strand
GTTGTTCCGGTTGGAGGGGGTGGACTGATCTCAGGCATTGGTGTGTATTTAAGCAATATGAAGGAGCGACCCCAATTAATTGGCGTGCAGTCAGAAACCTCTCCTTATGCTCACCAGGTTTATTATTCAGGCACGCAAACTGGTGTAACCGAAACAGAAAGTATCGCAGAAGGGCTGGCAGGGGAGATAGCCCACGATTCAATCACCATCCCATTGATGCGTCGATTTGTTGATGATATCGTACTGGTAAGCGAGGAAGAAATCCGTTTAGCCATCCGGTATTGCTGGAAGAAATATGGAGTAAGAATAGAAGGTTCAGCAGCAGTTGGATTGGCCGCGCGACTTGCTGGTAAAATTCAGTTGTTTCCTGCAGCGCTGATCCTCACCGGCGGCAATATTCAGTCCGAATTATTTAATGAAATTATTCATTCAAAGTAAGGCTGGCTAAATCGCTTGAAGAAAACCTTGCAAAAAATTTTCCTGCTGTTTCTTGCCCTAAGTCTGGCAGCGCCTACCGCAACCGCCCAGGCGGGAGACCGCGCGCAAACGAATGCGCGCCTGGCCGCTGCGCAGGCTCGGCTAGCGCAAATGACCACTGAGGAAAAAGTAGGGCAGGTTTTTCTCATCTCTTTCCAGGGGTCCTCAGCGCAGGAGGGCAGCCGGATAGTCAGACTTATTCAAGAAAAGCATATTGGCGGAGTGGTACTGAGAAAGGATAATGATAATTTTACCGGTCCGGAAAACACAATTGGGGTTTTAAAAGAACTGGTTACAGACCTGCAAGCGGCCGCTCAGATGGTGGAAAACCAGGAGTCTTACGCGCCGCTGTTGGTTGCGATCACGCAAAATGGATACCTGGATGTAGATGGACAAATCCTGCATGGCGTTACCAATCTACCTAACTTGATGACAATTGGTGCCAGTTGGAAAACTGAACAGGCCAGCGCAGTTGGGTCGGTATTGGGCTCAGAACTCGAAGCGTTGGGGATCAATATGTTGATTGGGCCTTCATTGGACGTGCTGGATATCATCCATACCGAGGGCAGAGACGACCTGGGCGTAAAAACATTTGGCGGAAACCCTTACTGGGTGGGTAAGCTGGGAAAAGCCTACATTGAGGGGGTTCAAGCTGGCAGCGCGAACCGTGTGGCTGTGATCGCCACACACTTTCCGGGCAGCGGCAGCTCAGACAGGCAACCGGATGAAGAAATCGCCACGGTCAGAAAATCACTTGACCAATTGATGCGTGTAGAATTAGCGCCTTTTTTCAATGTAACAAAAATCGATCAAGGTCACATCGGGGTGGTGGATGGGTTGCTGCTTTCTCACATTCGTTACCAGGGGTTCCAGGGCAATATTCGCTCTTCAACCAAACCCATCTCATTTGACCCAGTAGCTGTGGAACAAATCATGAACCTGCCAGAACTAAGCCCCTGGAGGAAAATGGGCGGGTTGATCGTCAGTGACGATTTGGGGAGCGAGTCTATTCGTAAATTTGTAGACCCTTTGAACACCGGGTTTGATGCAAGACAGGTTGCTCGCAGCGCGCTCATGGCTGGAAATGACCTGCTCTATATGGGAAACATACTGGCAACAGGAGATGAAGATAATTACTCAACCGTAGTAAGAACCATTGACTATTTTGTTCAAAAGTATGAAGAAGACAGCGCGTTTCACAATCGTGTTGATGAGGCTGTTTTAAAAATCTTGCAAATGAAGATGAAATTGTACCCTTCATTTGATTCAGCTGATGTGATGACATCCCACAACCAGCTGGAGGCTGTAGGAAAAGCTCAAGCAACCGTGATGGAAATCGCGCAATCTGCCGTTACACTGATCAGCCCTGAGATGGAGGACCTTAATACTGTTCTTCCGGACCCTCCAGGAGCAAATGACCGTATTGTGTTTATCTCAAATGAGCAGACCACCGCGCAATGCAGCAGTTGCCCGGTTGAAACTGATTTTCCCGCTGCCCGATTGATGAATTCAATCATCCGTCTTTACGGGTCGGGCGCAGGTGATCCCATTCCGGCGAGTCACCTCACCGCCTACAGCTATGAGAACCTCAGGATGGTACTGGAACAGGCAGATAGGACAGAAGATATACTGGTCTCTTTAAACGCCGCAACATGGATCATCTTTTCATTCGCTGAATTTGGCGCTGAAAGAGTAGAAGCAACCACCTATAAACGCTTGTTCGACGAGAGACCTGATCTGGTAAGAAATAAAAAGCTGATTGGGCTGGCCTTTAACGCGCCCTACTTCCTTGACTCCACTGACATTTCAAAATTAACGGCTTATTACGCTCTTTATAGCAATACGCCGGAGTTTTATGAGATCGCTTCGCGTGTGGTGATGCAGGAGCTGACGCCCTCAGGCAAGCTGCCCGTGTCTGTGCCCGGAATCGGATATGACCTGGTTTACGTGCTCTCACCAGACCCAACCCAAATGATCCCTTTGGTGATCGAGACGCCCGTCGAAATAGATGAACCGCAGGCACCACCTTTGGCGGGTTACAGCCAACCGTTACTCTATAAGGCGGGAGATACGATACCCATCAAGGCTGGCGTGATTGTTGATCACAATGGCAATCCTGTGCCAGATGGGACCCTGGTGCGCTTCATTATTGATACCCGGTCAACCAGTGGCTCTGTTGAACAGCTTGAAGCCAGGACGATCGATGGCTTTGCTCGTGTGATGTATGTGATTCCCAGTATTGGCAGCCTGCAATTAAGCGTGACTGCAGACCCTGCATTCATCTCTCAGATCCTGAGGCTTGATATTACAGACACCGGAGGAGTCGTTACTTCTTTTGAGCCAACTCCAATTCCAGTAAGTTCAGATATAGCCACCCCGACGGAAGCTTCGCCCTCACCTACACCAGAGAGCAAGGTTATACAATTGCACAAACAGGGAAAAGTGGCTTTTTGGGATTGGTTACTGGCGAATATCTTGATCGTTGGTTTTTGCCTAGGCTTGAGTTATTTTACCCACAATCACCTCAGCGCAAAATGGAATTTTCTCACCATCTTGTTTTCTGGTGCGGGAGGGTATGCGGGGTACCTTTGGGCTGCATTGGGCTTACCTGGCTCAAAATCACCGCTCAACGAGGTTGCATCTGGGCAAATATTAATTCTCGTAGGTATCGGGTTGGTCTGCGGATTTGGGAGTGGTTTTTTGTTTTACTGGTGGAAAACGCGCAAATAGCACTCAGCGCAGTAGTGTCACCAGCAGGGTCAATAGGCTCAAGCCCATCAGAATGTACCATTGTTTCCCAATCTTACGGTTGTAGAAGGTGGGAATTTTCACTGACAACCTGTTTCCTGACGGAATCGCGACAGGGCGGCTGCCAATCAGGGCTTCGCGAAATTGACCGATGGTGGATGGGCGATCATCCGGATGCAAGGCCATTCCCCATAAAATAGCATTTTCAGTTTTCTGGGTGACCGCCTGATTGGTTTCACGGATTGGCTGTAAAGCGTTTGGGCTGATGAATCTCTGGCGGGCATCTACTGGAGGTTTGGCAGTGAGCAAATGGTACAACGTTGCAGCAAAAGCGTAGATATCACTGCGCGCGTCGGTATGACCAATATCACCGCCGTACTGCTCCAACGGGGTATAAAGTGCCGTTCCTTGACCTTGAAGGATGGTAATGGTGACTTCGCCGGGGGCCAGCACTTTCACCAGGCCGAAATCAACCAGTTTGAGAAGCCCTGCTGGAGTCACTTTAAGGTTGCTGGGTTTTATATCACGGTGCAGGATTGGCGGGTTTTGATTGTGCATGTATTCGAGCGCGTCTGCCAGCTGAAATGCCCAGTTGAGCACGTCTTTTTCAGGTATGAACTGATTTTTTTCACGCTGTTTTAGCATCAGCGTGCGTAGATCCTCTCCGGGTACAAAATCCATCACGAGATAATCACTGTTCTCAATTGAGAAGTAATCGGAAACTTTTGGCAGGTTGGGATGGTCAAGACGCGCCAATACTGTGGCTTCTCGTTGAAATTGGTCGCGAGCTTCTTTTAACAGGTTTTTGGGAAGTGTTCGATCGTGTTCGACTTCCTTAACCGCGCACTGCCGGCCCTCCAGCCTGAGGTCATCCGCCAGATAGATACAACCCATGCCACCCTGACCGATAACGCGGCGGATAGTATACCTTTCACGCAGGATGTTGCCTTTTTTTAGGGGTGATATCATTTATGAACTTACCGAATTAATGAAAGAGAAGGATTGGTTACCCATATTGCTATTATACCTGAGGACAATCTTGTATAATCATGTTTGAGGAATGCATGAGAAATTCTTCATTCGGCAACTCTATCACTCATGAATTTCCCGTTTTAGTAGCACTGCAGGGGCCACTTGAGGGCAGGCGGTGGATCATCCGTGAGGCGATAGATATAGGTCGTGATGAAGATTGCGCCATCCGTATTGAAGAGCGACAGGTTTCCCGCCATCACGCCCGGTTGCGAAACGAAAACGGTATCTGTTATATTGAGGACCTCGGAAGTAAAAATGGCACTTTTCTTTCAGGTGCACCCCTCATTGAATCAACACGCCTGGGTGACGGAGATACCTTTCAAATCGCCTTGATCCAGAAATTCGCCTTCTTCAGTTCAGACGCCACAATGCCCATTGAGGATTTGGACCCCACCTTTCTAAAGGGTAGCGGGAAACTCGTGCTTGAGGAACGCTCAAGGCGCGTTTGGATTGGCAGAGAAGAATTGCTGCCTCCTTTATCCGCTGCCCAATTCCGTCTTCTCGCGACGTTGTATAACCAGGCGGGCGAGGTGGTTACACGAGAAGCGTTGATTCGAAAAACCTGGGAAGAGGATGAAGCGACCGGTGTGTCCGACCAGGCGCTTGATGCGCTCATCCGGCGCTTACGCGAGCGGCTGGCAGAACTCGACCAAAAACATCAATATATCGTCACGGTACGCGGTCATGGCCTCAGGCTGGAGAATCCCTGAAGACTCCTGCTTGACCATTCAGCACTGGTAAAACAACTCCCCAAGGCAGCCACGGGGTAGCCTCGGGGAGTTGTTTGTTAAGGTTGGAAAAATCAGGATTTCAGGTTCTTTTCCATATGGGCACGTAAAGCCATCTTATAGATGCTTTTTAATGTATCGATAAGTTCCGGCGCTTGGCTTTTGGTTGAGCTTTCGGTGATGATGGCGTTGATGGTTTGAAGAAGCTGGTCATTCACCAAAGTTTCATTTTCTTGCAAGATTTTTTTGCGGGTTTCGTCATCACTGGCATCTAACAGTTTCTGAATGAGCACTACTTCTGGCGGCGGGGCGGTCATCTTATCCAATATCGAGACGACTTTCTGGATTTTTTCCATTCTTTCGAGGTTGTTTTCGCTGTGCGCTTTTTCAAACTCAACCTGGACAGCCTGCGTAAAGAACTCGTCAATTTCTTCCGCGTGTTTTTCAATGGCTGCCTGGACATCTGCTTCTTTCAGGATGTTTTCAAGCAAGGAAGCGGCATTTTCAAGCCTCTTTTTAACTTCATTGTCGATCTTCCTGGTAAGGTCGAGAAGCTTGTCTCTGAGTGAGATGAGCGCCTGCTTATTTTCATCTGTTGACTGTTCGATTTTTTCACTCAGGATTTGGAAGAACTGGTAATCCAAGCCGGAGCGGGTAAGGCTCACCAATGTTGTTAGGCTGGTTTCAGATTTTAAGGACGACAACACCTCTAAAAGTTTTTCGCGCGTGAGCCCTTCTTTGCCCGCTTTATCCAGTTCCTTGAGGGCGTGTTGAGTTTCCTGGCTGTCAGCGAGCAGTTTCTTTCCGAAATCGGTTTCGTTCAGCAGCACTGCCTGAATCTGGCTGAGAAGTTTGGCGCTGGCTTCATCGCCCTGCGCAGAGGCAGATTGGATCAGCGTTGAAAGCAGTGTGAAAGTCTCGCCGTCCACGAGGTTGGCTTCCTGTCTGACCACGGTAACGCGGTCTTCTTCATTGGGCAAACTCAACAACCGTTCAATCAGGTTAACACGTTTCTGCTGGGCTTCGATCATTTCTTTGGTAATGCCGTCTGCCGCCAGAATGCGATCAATCAGCGACTGGTATGTAAACATCGAATTAGGTTGAAATAAATAGCCTTTGCGTTTTTCGGCTGGCAGCGCATTTACTACCTGGTTGACCAAAGGTCCAATCTGCTTCTCCTGTTCATTCAAGGGAAACCCGAGCTCACCAGGAAAATAAGTGAGCAGCAACTCTTTATTGGGATCATGATAGACGATTGGCGTGCTGATCAGACCTTCGTAACCACAAGCCTGGCAGTGAGCGAAGTTATTGGCTCTGCCAAGTAGTTTTTGCTTCGCGGTAGGGTCTGTGTTCATATCGAAGAGCATTTGAACCTCAGCGGTGATTGGCTGTTTACAGCGAGGGCATGCGGTTTGAATTTTTGGCATAGTTCCACTCTTTCATTCAAAAAGATCAATTTAACAGGGTGATTATACCACTGCGGTTTTTGATGAAAAACGGTTGTTTTGTGCTGGTTACCCGGTGCTGGCAATAGGCAGGCAAAAACAGATGCGCGTACCCTGACCAATTTTTGAATCGATCCAAATTCTTCCCCCGTGCGCTTCGACTATCGATTTGGCTAAAAACAAACCTAACCCTGCGCCTTTCGTTAGACGGCTGGCATCTGAACCACGGTAAAAGCGGTCAAAAATAAACGGCACATCATTGGGGTTGATGCCCGGCCCTTCATCGCTGACGCAGATGATGATATTGGATTCGCGCTGGACTGCTTTAATGCGAATCTCACCCCCAGGGGCATATTTGATTGCGTTTGCCACCAGGTTGGAGATGACCTGGTTGATGCGTGAATCATCTGCAACGATGATGGGCAGGGGCTGAGGAATCTCCACAATAATGGTGTGCTTGATGGTTTGGGTTTGCAGGCGCTCTGCCACGCGCTTGATAATTTCAGCCAGTTGGGTGTCGTTGCGCTTAAGGTTGAATCCGTTTGCCTGCAAGCGGGTCACATCCAACAGGTTTTCAATGTATTCACTCAAACGATCTGCTTCTTCTTCAATAATCTGCAGGCTGTCATTAATCACCGCTTTTTCCCAGTGGGCATCATCGCGCCTGAGCGTGCTGACATATCCTTTAATAAGCGCGACAGGCGTTTTAAGCTCATGGCTTACCACTGAAATGAAAGTTGCTTTAAGTTCATCTGCTTCACGGAAACGGGTGATATCCCGGACGGTGGTGATGATATTCACGAGCTTTCCCTCTTCAGAAAGCAGAGGGGCGTAGGTAATGCCCACTGGAACAGGGCGCGTACCGCCTGTTCTTTCTAAATCGCCTTCCACATAGAGCGCGGCATGAGGGGTGAGCGGCCAACCATCCGCGATGGCTTGAGTCAGGGTCATTCCATGCGGCGGTTTGACCCAACGAATCACTTCATCATGCTCTTTACCGGTCAAATCCTGGGGCTGTATTCCAACCAGGTGCGCCAGAGAAGGGTTTACCCTTTCCACCCGCAGGGCTCTGGTGAGAATCAGGATACCATCAGCGGCCGAGTCCAACAACCCGGTAACACGGCGACGGTCATTCTCAACCTGGGTGTATAACTGCGCATTCTGCACGGCAATGGCTGCCTGATCTGCAAAGCTGGCCAGCAGCGCCCGGTCATTGGCTGAAAACGCCGCAAATTCACGAAAAACAAAGATCGCCCCCAGCACTTTTTGACCCGTGATCAGTGGCAGACCCACGCTGCTCAATCGACCCAGGCTGATGGACTGGGTGAAGTTGCCAAGGATGTGGTTGATGGTCTTTAATTCCAAATCGGATGAATCATGTTCCTCGGAAATTTGAGCCAGTTGAGGTTCAAGAAACCTTAAAAATGCGGGCGGAAGGCCGGTGGAGACCTGTATCTGCCATCCTTCTGAAGGAACACGCAGCGCGATGAGCCCCGCCTGACCGGCGAGCATCTCCAATGAAATATGCAATATGCGATCCAGGAGCTTGACCAGATCCAGCTCCTGGGTGAGAGCTCTTGAAATCTCTAACAGATAATCCCGCTGGCGGACTCGAAAATCAGGTAACATGGCGGTTTCTGCAGGCTTTCGAATGAAGCCGATTGGTTCTGGTGTTACTTTTCAGCGAAGGTGATCGCTTCGTCAAGGATAGTAAGTCCTTCATCGATTTCTTCACGCGTGATGCACAGCGGGGGAGAGATGCGGATGGTGCTGGTGCCACAGCCCAACGTGAGCAGACCGAGTTCAAAGGCTTTGTCCACCACGGCGTCGCGCATTTTCTCGGCCGGTTCACGAGATTCACGATCCATCACAAATTCAATGCCGATCATGAGGCCCATGCCGCGCACAGCCCCTATGGATGGGTGCCTGACCTGCATCTCAGCAAGGCGATCAAGGCAGGAGCTGCCCACGTGTTTGGCGTTTTGCATGTAGCCGTTTTCGATCAGTCGGAGTGTTTCAAGGCTGGCGACACAAGCCAGGGGATTTCCGCCGTAGGTATTCCCATGCGCGCCTTTTGGCCAGGTTGTAATGCTCTTGCGCGCGATCATCGCGCCCAGCGGCATGCCAGAAGCGATTCCTTTGGCAGTGGTGACAATGTCTGGTTCAACACCAAAGTTTTCTATCGCCCACCATCGACCGGTACGCCCAACACCTGATTGAACTTCATCCGCAATGAGGAGGATGCCATGCCGGCTGCACAGTTCACGTAACTGAAGGATGAAAGTGTCTGGCGGAACAACGTAACCACCTTCGCCCTGTATGGGTTCAATGATTATCCCCGCCACGTCCTGAGGGGGGAGGTTATGAATGAAAACCTTCTCAATAAAACGGATGGTCGCATCGCCGATATCTTCACCCGGCAGCATATGAAGCATCGGTCGGTAGGGATCAGGGAATGGCACATGCGTGACGCCATTCATGAGCGGGAAAAAGCCGTGGTGGTATTTGGCTTTACTGGCTGTCAGGGTGACCGCGCCATATGTGCGTCCATGAAACCCTCCCATGAAGGAGATGAATTGGCTGCGTCCCGTGTGATAACGCGCCAGTTTTAACGCTGACTCGACGCTTTCTGTGCCTGAATTGGTCTGGAAAATAACGGCGTCTTCTTTAAAAGGGGCAATACGATTGAGATACTCTGCCAGTTCCACCCACTTAGCGTGATAAAAGTCCGAAGAAATGTGGATGAATTTTTCAGCCTGGTCCTGGATGGCTTTTACCACGTCCGGGTGGCTGTGGCCAGTGGAATTGACCGCAATACCGGCTGCAAAATCCAGGAACCGATTGCCATCCACATCCCAGACATAAACGCCTTTCCCGTGGTCCATCACGAACGGGTAACCACGCGGGTAAGAAGGAGATATCACCTGCTGGTCGCGCTGAATAATCTCGAGTGCTTTCTGGCCGGGTAATCTTGTGGGGTTCACACCGCCCTCCTGGGGTTATTGAATTTTTTTCGTACTACTGCGGATTTATTGCGCCTTGCATTCGACCTTAAAGAGATTATAACATCAGCGCTCAAATTGCAGTTTTTATCTAGGTTATCGTTCATGGTGGCAACCATGGTAAGTGGAAAAACAGCCTTTTGTCTCTCACAACCGCTGCCAAGAAATTTATTGACGCGCCTCTTAAACCCTGCTATTATCTAGCATAATGCGTAGACGACGCTCGAAGAAATTTGGTCGATTTATTCAATCTGTGCTAATGCAGTTGCGTTGGCTGGTCCCAGGTATTGGCATCAAGCGCTGGGTACTGGTGATTCTCGCCGGCACGACATTGCTGGGGTTGGGCTTGGCGGTGTACCTGCTGGATGTTTACCGCACAGCGCCTGAGGGTTGGTGGCTGCCATTCATCAAGATTGTTGCACTACAATTCATGCCCAACCGTATCCTGCGCGCGTTCATTTTTGGCGGGCTTGGTCTGGTGCTTATCGGCATTGGTATAACGGGATTAAACCGCGCCCTGTTGCGGCCCTTCTTACGCCCCGGCAAGGATGTCATCGACACTGTAGCTGAGTTCAGACGCAAAGAAAAAGGCCCGAGAATTGTGGTCATTGGCGGCGGCACGGGGTTGACGTCCATTTTGAGGGGATTGAAGAGCTACTCCAGCAACATCACCGCGATTGTTACCGTGGCGGATGATGGCGGTTCGTCAGGAGAAATTCGTAAATCCATCGGTATTTTACCTCCCGGAGACTTGCGTAATTGCCTTGCGGCCTTATCTAACGACGAAGAGATGATGACCCAGCTTTTTCAATATCGATTCGCCTCCGGAGCGGGCTTAAACGGTCATTCATTGGGCAATCTGCTGATTACGGCATTAACAGAAATC
>JAAZNW010000127.1 GCA_012798065.1 Chloroflexota bacterium | reverse complement strand
TTAGATTGATCTCAGCCTTACTCATGGAGATCAGCGAGGAGTGGCAGATCGGAAAACATTATTGTGCTGGCAAGTCATTAAGTTATTAAAGAACTATGGGTATTTCCGACTCGAATTTACAGAAAAAAGGTTGCGTAATCTGGCTATCAAGAAAAATATAATTTTTACATATACAAAAAATTCAACGTCTGCGTCCTTGCTGACGTGACGCAGACGTATTGCTGACACGCCGCAGACGTTACCGCCGACCCTGCCGCTGACGTTGATTCACCGTGAGGGTTTCTAAGGCACTCTTTCTGATGGTGAGATAGGAAATATCAACTGAATAAGAAAGGCTGGAAATTTGCCACTTTTCCCAAGATTAACACTATATTCTGGATCAAATTTTTCGATCAAGCGATTGTAACTCGGCTATTCTTTGACGCAAACAAATCGCTCGCTTTATTTGTGCGATAAATATCACCCATACAGCGGGGAATGGTGTAGCACATCGTTCTTCCCACTTCGATCCCCTAGAGTCTTAAGGGGGAACAGTGTAACGGTGTGAATCTTCGTTCCTTGCATAAGTTCATTGTGCTAGATTTATAATCTCACTCAACCGCCAGGGTCGATAATCCCGAACTTCGATACTCATGTTGATATGGTTGAGTCCAAGAGTAGAACCTTCAGGAGGTGGCGGACTATTATGAATATGGCCGTGAAGATTAATTCAGCCATCTTCAAGAGGAACAATTGGCCGATGTGAAAAGATGATCTTTGTGTCATTACTAAACACAACTTGAATTGGAGTATTGTTAATGTCGACACCACAGGATTCATACCTGGTTCTGCTTAGTCGGTCATGATTACCCCGGATTAAAATCATTTTTCCATTCGACGTTTCGATTAGAAGATCAAAATTGCTTCTCTTTCCAAATGAAAAATCACCCAAGTGCAGAACGGTGTCCTCTGGGGAAATTCGATCATTCCAGTTTTTGATAATCAATTCTTGCCAGTTTTCGGGGCGATTACAGTATATTCCGACATTGACATGAAAGAAATGCGTGTCAGAAATGATCCAGGTCTTGGGAGTAATTACAGATGTGTTGTCGGGAACCATCCTTTGATGCAAAGTAGTAACACGAATTATATACTTCACTCCGATTTAAATGTTAGGAGGAATAACCTGATCAGTCGTTCTCGCCAGCTTGTTCCCATAGTGTCTTAAGGGGGCAAGGTGTGTGAAAAAGAAACAAATTTTCGAAAAATTCATTATTGAAAAAGTAATACAAATGTATTACAATATTTTATATAAAGGAGTTTAAAGCCATGCCAATAAAAAACTCATCCACAAAAGCAGTTCGATCCTTTCGACTAAGTACCGAATGTGTTCGTCAATTGAAAGATCTTTCTGTGAATATGGGACGTAGTGAAGGTGATGTGGTCGAGGTTTCTATTGATCGTATGTATCGGGAAGAGATCCGATTTAGGAATCTGATGGTTAACGATGGTCAGAAACCAGAAGACAACTATGATGTTAGAAAAAAATTGAGGTAAATATGGTTGCGGGGTTTATTCACTTTATTTGGAAAGCTTTCTGGAATTCAACTGTGATCATTCTTTGTGCCGGCCTGGTCTTTATAAGTTACAAGGCTAACCAACCAATGGCAGTTCCAGGTACACCTGAGGGGATGACCTATGTTGAGTTTATACAAGATCGAATCGATGCCGCGAAAACTGTTGCGCCTTCGCGATGTGGTTGGGGAATGATGCTTTCACTGGCAACACTCGGTCCGATTTACAGTGTGGTGTACACGGCGGTAGCAATTAATCCAGAAGGTACCCTGGCAAAAATTACCGCATCCGATCCGGATATTCCGAAGGGAGTTGAGGGTGCGAAGTGGTACGAAATTCCAGGAATCTGGTGGAGTGTGGTGGAGCGATTATCCTGGACTATGCTGGGTAAGCCGGCCAATGTTGGTTGTCAGTTTAGGGCAGTGAGGTAAAAAAGTTATAATGACAGCTTCATTAGTTACGTAATTATCTTACTTTTGTTGTGAAAAGATTTGAGACAAGACTTTTGGCAAATCTCCAACATACGTAAAAACCAGCCTTTGTCCTGCTCGAGTCGTAGCCATGTAAATTTTCCTGGTATTATCCCGGATGATTTCTTCTCGCTCATCATCGGAAAGACGAATAGACTGTTCTTCTTCAAAAAGCTCACGCAAACCCACTAAAAACACAATTGGACTCTCTAATCCAGCGCCAGCATTCAATGTAGTTACTCTTACATAATCTCCGGGGTACGTATTTTTTGGATCCATGGCGACATTTTTACCAAGTCTATGGTCGATTGCTTGAATAAGCGCTTTTGTCCCCTGCCCATTAGCGTGTAATATTAGCAAGTCCTTACGAGGATATCCCTGGTTGAGAAAATCTGCGACTTCATTAGCTACACGTGCGATTTCATCTTGTGCACTTGCCAAGGTGATTATCTGAGGGAAAGCTCCATTTGGCATGTTGAGTATGTCTGGGGTAAGGACATCATCATCTTTTTCTTCGGGAAGGCGCAATCGATAAAATAGCGTTGCGAACTGCATGATCTCCCGAGTAGTCCGATAGCTATGTCGAAGTTGGTGAGAATGTCCACGTGCTTCCAATCCCAGTGATTTCCAAGTGCTTCTTCTGCCAAGAAAGCCTTGTGTTGGATCAGCAACCATGAATAAATGGGAATTCTGAGGCTTAAGTGCTTTTTGAATTAAGTTCATCCAGATTGGAGCAAAGAACTGAGCTTCATCCACGAGGATGAAATCATATTGCGGAAGAGTAACTTTTCCTTCTTCACTAAATTGCCATAAGTTTCGTGGTATATCGCCCCAATCCAATGATCCTTGTTGTTCTAACAATTGCCGATAAGAATTCACTGCATTCCACATTCGTATTCGCTGATCGGCAGTTAATCCAAATCCTCGACCGCGGCGGTCAATTGTTATGTATTCAGATTGATCTATTGGTAACTGATCCTTTAGCCAATCAATTTCACTGATTAGCATGTGTTCTGTGATCGTAGAGTTCTGCAAGGTCTTTCCCCATACTTGATGTACGACTTCTTCTCTTTTGCGTATCGAAAGAGGTTCTTTCCAGGCTGGGTGTTTTGGCCAATGACTGTAACACCAGCCATTAAATGTGCACCATTCAATTCTTGCTGGTAAGGTACCTTCCAAACGTGCGAAACGACTCTGCAAATCGTGGCTAAGGGGTTTATTGTGGGTAAGGACAAGAAATTGTTTATCCGGATAGAGATGATAAAGTAAACGTAACCGATAAAGTAAGATTAGCGTTTTACCGCTTCCAGCCACTCCATTAACGATGTTTAAACGAAAATCAGTACTGAGGTTTTGCCCTTCAGGCTCGATATCTAAGTCTATCTTTACAGCTGCTTCCTGATCATAATCAAGGAGGTAATCTTGTAAGCCGGCTTGAATTCGACGAGGATTACTTGGACATACTGTCATTTCCGCAGGGACAACGATCTCCGGCGTGAATTGCTGTCGGATTTTCTCAATTATTACTTTATCAACAGGTGTGGGTAAGAAATAGTCTTCCCATTTCAATCCGGAATCTGATGAGAGCAACTCTTTTCCGGCCCATTCTGGTTCATTGTCTTGGCGGACAATCCGGCTCTCAAGCACCTGTTTATGAGGGATATTCGGAAAGATCGTAAGCGTTTTGATTGGTGTGTTATCAGGTATATCCAGTTTTTTTATGAATGAAGACAATACTTCTGCCTCTGCAGCTCCTAGTGGTGGGCGATTGTCATCAAGTAGAAGAAGTTGAGCCGCCGAAATTGCTTGTGCCGCCGAGGATGAGCTTACTTTTACTAAAAGGGCGCAGCCTTTTTGAGTAATCATTAGAAAATCTGGTGTATTGAGCTGCCAGGGAGCGAGATGGTGCCAGATAAAAAAAGTATCCGGTAGGGTCTTCAAAACCCGAAAAGTTTTTAGAACTTCGATCGGAAGAGCCTGAGGTAGAGATTCTGGCAGTATGTGAGCCATAATTACACTAAGGAACCATCAGGAAGTGAGATTTGTTGGCAGCTGTTGATTAAATCTTTCAACAATGCAAAGGTATCTGTATGCTCTTCATCAAATTGATCACCATCCAGCATATGGTGACTGCCAATTAGGATGAGTTTCGTACGTGGACGGGTAACAGCAACGTTGAGCCGTTGAGGTTGAAAAAGAAAGTCAGCCATTTGAGAGGCAAAGGCTGGGCTAGCCGTGGCAAACGAAACCAACACAACCTCACGTTCCTGACCTTGCATTCGTTCAACCGTATCAACGACGATTTTCGACCAAATCTTTTCTTCTCCAATTGTCCGACGCAAAAGACTGCGGATTAATCGGCTTTGCGCGCGATAAGGAACAACCACGCCGATTTCTTCGGGAGGCACATCATGCTCCAGAAGTGCTCCGATCAATTCAACTACAATCTCTGCTTCTCGACGGCTGCGGACGGTAGTATTTCTGTGGCATAGGTCAAGAAAAACAGACGGCGAGGTGGGATCGAGAACAAAATCCCAACGTGTAGGTTGCTTCGACAATTGGAGGTGCCTTTTGCTCGCATCTTCACTGGATTTCAAAAGATTATTGTAAAAAGTTCGGTTTGGCCAATCAACTAGTCCATCGTTGAGACGATAAGTGATGTTTAACATGGTCTCGTTTCCTCGGCCGGCTAAGTAGGCAAAAATGGATGTTTGCTTCGCTTGTTTCTCTGAGAAAATTGAAATGGGAGGTAATTGGTATTCATCACCAATAAAAATATATTTGTTTGCCGCCAGCATTCCCATAATTGCCAGAGGTAAGGTCACTTGGGATGCTTCATCAAATAACACAACATCAAATTCAACATTTGAAAGGCGTTGGGTTTGTAGAGAAAACGGAGTTGCTCCAATAATATAACCATTAATTAAATCCCCAAAATGGGATTGGTCGAAGTTTTCAAAGTTAGGTACATCCAGGTCGCTGATATGGCGACTTTCTCCAATCTTGCATACTGGGAGACTATCATCAACTTTTGGAATTTTGTTGAGCGCATTATGAATTGCGCGATGGGTGAGAGCTGTCACCAATACGCGTTGTCCATCATCCACTAATAACTTAGCCAGGTGGGCTAGCATGAGTGTTTTTCCGGTACCAGGCGGCCCCTGGATTAAATGCAATAAATCGGATGCGTATGCCTGGGCAACAGCTTCGATTTGGCTGTCATTTAGTCCGGTATCTGCCAATTCCTGTACAGCTCGTTCATAACGCGCATAATCAAGTTTTGGTGTCAAAGATCCTTGAAGCAGTGGTAGGATAACCGAACGTCCACGCAGAGAATCGGCTACATTATTCAAAGCATCCAGATAAAATGGGCTCGAATCGAACCAATCTTGATCTATGAGCCAGCCATCGGGATCTGCTTCTAGAAAGAAATGATTGCCATTTATCAAGCTGACTTCAAGTTCCGTTTCTGCATCATATTGCAGCTCCACATGCAAAGCATTTGGTTCTTGTGGATTCCCCCGGTGTAAAACCAACAAATCTCCCTCACGAAAACGTGAGTCGTTTGTATCACAACGTAACCGAATGAGTCCCTTCTCAAAATGCTCTACACTTAACCCTTCAATTGCCCATCCTTTGGAAACACGTTCGGATAATGGTCTGGACCATTGCTTATCAAGGGCAGCAAACTGAGTATCAGCTTCAGCCTGAACAAAAAGTTTTAGGCGGTTGAGAAGGTCGGAAGTAGAGGACATAAAGAGTTACTTCCTTCCATAATCTGCTGGGATTTCACCCCAGGCGTTGGTATCCCATTTCAGCAATTCGTTTGGGTAATCATTGTTATTCAACCAATTTTCAGCTCTGGTAATCAGGTCAAAAATTTCCCAGTTTTTGTCATCCTGAGCTAATTTCGTTTTGCACTTCTTGTTTTTCACCCAGGTGATGGCGGTTTCCGAATCTGAGTAAATCGGAACGTTAATATCTTGCTTTTTAAACAATGCCAGCGCGTGGACGATTGCCAGGAATTCTCCAATATTGTTGCTCCCATTTTCAAATGGACCTTGATGGAAGATTAGCTTTCCACTGGTTGAGTGGACGCATTGATACTCTAGAGGTCCGGGATAGCCGATGCAGGAAGCGTCAACGCAATAGCTATCTTCAACAGGTTTACCAATGAGTTCAAGCATCATTGGGCTGATCGTAGGCACACGCTTTCCTTTGTATTCATCATAGGCAGATTGGAATGCAGCATTTGCTGCTTCATAGTTCTCAAAGGATTTATATTCAGCGCCATTGAAGCCCGTTACCTGCGCGGAGCATTCCTGCCAGGTCGTGAAAACTCCGGTCTTGCGGCCTTTCCAACCGACGTAGTATTTTTGCTTAGGCATAATTATTGATCCGTCAATTTAATTAATCATTTATTGAACAAAAAATATGATCTGATTATCACCTAGTAATTACTGTTTAATTATTTGGATCCCGACAAGATAGAAATCTCACTTTACGTTGCTTTTGAACAGAGAGATAAAAAAGTATCAATTCTCGGAGGAATATTGAAAAAGTATCTGTGTTAATACTAAAACCTCCACAAGAGCGCCATTCACCACTAGAATTATCTAATTTCCATCTACCTATTTTTAATAAATCCTTTTCGGATGAAATTGTCCTTTCCAAATGGATTTCTTCTAAAGAATGCAATTGAACACGCTTTGAATTTGTGACTTCGTATTTTATGTTCTTGTCCTTACTAATCATGTGCTTCGATTCTCTAAGAATATTTAAAATTTTTTAAGATTCAAAAGAAGGTAAATTCTTCGCTTAGAACGGAATTTCCTCTTTACTTTCTTCTAATTCGAACCAATCTACATAATCCTTGAGACTATTCAATACTGCTGGCCACTTTTGTTGATAGGTCATGAACAAATATGATTTAGCTCGGGTCATCATCATGTAGATGAGTAAATGCTGTCTGCTCGAGTCTTCTAGCCAATCATATTCTGTTGATCGGTCAAGTAGTTTCTGAACTTGAGGAATAAAAATGGCGGAATATTCCATGCCAGTCTGAGTGGTTGCGTCTTTAATGTTTATACCCTTCTCATTGTAATTTTTATATCTTTCCAGAACAAATTTTTTGTTATGAAATATGCAAATATCTTTAGGACGCAGTCCATTTTTCTTAATTAATTCTTCAATTTTTTGTTTTATAAATAATTCTTCATCATCAATGTCGCAAAAAACTTGAACGTGAGGTTTTGGACCATTACGAATGAATGTATTATCCATATCTGGGAGGTTGAAGGATTTATCTTCTGTTAGCTGGTTCATCGCAAATCGATCATTTTAATAAGCGAGAAGGCTGCCTCAAAAATCTGTTTGGTGTTTCGATATGGGATTTTTAACCATCTGGTTTTTCCTACAACATTTATTCCTTTTTGTTTCCAACTAAAAAAGCGATAGACACTTTGCGACGGATCATCACACAAAAATAAAACACCATCTTCTTTGAGGAAGTGAGTTATTATTTTCATCCAACAAGGGGCAAAATGTTGTGCTTCATCAATAAGTATTACATCGTATTTCTTTTCGATTTCTATCCCTTCATCAAGATATTTAATGGTTTTTTCATGCAAATCTGCCCAGTCAAATGAGGAATTTTCTTTCAATTCATATTGATACTGGTCAAAAATATTGTAAATTTCGTTCTTTTGTTCTTTTGAAAAAATCTTTCCGTTTTCTCCACCTCTACCATCTCGAGGTTTTGAAATGTAATCTTCTCTATTTGTGCGACCAGACTCTTTCATCCATGTAAATTCATCTGCCAAGAAATCACTTCCCCATTTATCAATTGATTCATTATTCTTAGCCATCCATGCAAGTAAACCTTTTACTTCTTGCGGTTGTTTCCACTTTGCATGTCGCTTTTTATAGATTGCCGAGCATAATGAATCAAACGTTTTGACGTCAATTTGGGTTTTATGTTTCAGCTCTGGATTCAATCTCTCATACAATAAATCTCTGTTAAAGGTGGTGACGAGTATCTTCAATTTTGGATTTTGCTCAGTAAGATATAAAGCTCTTAAAATGAGGATATCTGTTTTTCCTGTCCCAGCAAACCCTCTTATTAATCGAACATGCATATTACTTTTTAATTCAACAATTTCAGCGGGAATTTCTTTTTCTAAGTGCTCAATTCTTCTTTCAGGGGCTGGAAACAATTCGTTCATTAATTGTTGTTGACTTGTTTGCTTGTTTTCAGAGTCAACAACTTGAGGAATTGCAGGTTCTTTTGTAATCGATTCTTGTATTTGATCAAGTACCCCTTTAAATTGACCCGTTTCTCTATCGATCAATTTATTGATAGGATCGATAATTGCACAAGTTGCCCGTACTTGATTTTCTGTCATTACGTGCCTAAATGGTACGGGTATGGTTTTAATTTTCTCAGAGATCTTGTCTGGAGCTAGATCTAGCATTCCTAAAACATACCCCTCGCCCCAATAATAATTGCAGTTTTGAATAGCCACTCCAAAAAGATTGGGCAGTACAACACCATAAGCATATGAGAAATCAATTTTTCCAGCATGATTTCGTAGATCTTTATCCTCAGCCAACATATTTTGGAGTAGGAAAGCTGCAGACTTTGCCTGATCCACCGGACAGGTTTCATATTCCCATTTTCTGATACTCTGTCTAAAAACCTCAAGCCCATTCCTATTTATATTTTGTATTTGCACCCAATCTTTTACTTCTAATACAACAACACCCCAATTCTTATTCACAATAATGTAATCTGGATAACGTATCTCAGATTTGTAAACTAATTTAGGTTGTGCATAAACAATACTCTCTGAAGGTAATGCTTTAAGAGCCTCGTATACTTTTTGATCACCTGCTTCATTTCCTGGTTGTCCATAGATGACTGCCATGTTTTCCCTCCATTAGTACTGTGTGATGAAAATATGGAAAATAACAATTCATGAGTTAATCGTCTTTTCCAATATCTTCTTCACATACACATTCTTATCTTCAGTCTGGAATAATACATTGTGCGCTTCAAATTCATCTTTTGATGTTCCCCAAAATGCCACCGAGCCGAATTGAGTGTTGGAGATGATGAATGAAGTCAGTTTCACTTGAGGATCACCCAGACGAGTTTCCAATTGTTTGATCGTTTGATGGAATTTGATCTTTGGATCTTCCATCCCTTCTAGGTTGCGAATCCCTTTTGGATCAATGAAGACGATACGCTGTTGATCTCCAATAACCAACCAAAGAATAAAATCCGGGTAGAAATTGCCGGCTTCAAAGAATCCGATTCCACGCCCGCGACTGCGATTTCGCAGCATGTACATTTCTTTTCCTTGAAACAATCCCTTGTTTTCCTCATAGAATTTTTTCAGATCTACAACAAAATCGCGTTCGCCTTCGTTGAGTTCCACTGGTTTCACTTCAATAAAGCTATTGTTGGCATAGATCAGAGGTTGATAAAGATGCTGGCTAAACATGATTGAGAGGAATCTTTCCCCTTCAATGTCCCGGAGCTGCTTGTTCTCGATCAAGGTTTTGATCTGCTCCAATTTGGAGATGATTTCTTCCTGCGAGCGTTCCACCAGAACATGATATTCTGCAAAGAAGTTGTCATCGCGCAGGGTTAACTCAGAATACTCTAGGAACTTATTTTCCCAGGCCGCTTTTTGGTACTTGTAGAACCGGTCGCAATATTTTTTGAGTAAGGTGATGGCAATTTCCTGCCATTGACCTACTTGCGTAAATGATCTGAATTCCAGCACATCTTTAGGAATGTTGAGCTCGTACCAATCAGGATGACGCAATAAATCGAGGATCTTCTCGCGTGATAAATTAAGGTTGAACCAGGAGCGTTCGTTCTTAAAGCGCTGCATTTCGAAAAAGATTTCATCTAAATTCAGAAAGGCAATATGGGCTTCAGTAAGCTTGGCTACATTCCTCTCGGCCACTTGCAACGGACCTTGCCCACCACTGCTGGCCAAAGCCTGGATCTTTGGGTACCAATCCAGCATCACTTTTTGCCTTCTGAGCAGTTCATCAGGTTGGTCCAATGTAGGGCGGGGACCCTGGCGTTTGAAATCGACGCCTTCTTGCAAGCGGACGGTCTTGAGGTGCAAGTTTCCAAGCCCATTAATCACCGGCAGGACGAAGTCAATGCGATCCTCATTTGAAGGTAGCCCCTCATCTTCAAGATATTCTTTGAACTGGCGCATATAATCCGCCCGAATGCCAAAGACATTCAAGGTTTCAAGGCGTTCCATTTCCTTGGGGGATCGAATCCCCTCAATTCGTCGGCTGCGTTTTAAGCAGAAGTCTTTTCCTTTAAGGCGAACCCCGCGGCCAAACAACTGGATGATCTCAGAGCCTTCGCTGCGCCCGATGTTCATCAAGCCCATGGTGCTGACCCGCCAGCTGCTCCAGCCTTCGGTAAATTTCTTGGAACCGATGAGGATGTTGATCTTGCTTCGAGATTCATTCAATGACTGGAATAATGATTCTGAGAATTCCTTTTCATCAACAACAAGCTCATGGTGTTCTTCACATAACTTGCACAGGCTGGAAGTATCACCCACGTTTATCAGACCAAAATCGTCCTGGTCACCCAGGCGTAGGGCGATTTCACCATCAGTGCCTTTGAGATTGACCACATGGAGCGAGGCCGGCGCATCCGCATTAAAAAGCACGCGCAGTACATCGCTAAATACCTGTTCAGCGGTTAATCCAGTTGCTACCAAATAAGAGAAGGAACTCGCAAACAAATCATTTCCATGCGAATCCAACAAACCTGAATGACCATTCAGAAAGGCATCGATAAACTGGATATTTTCCCGGTGATGATCTGCACTGACAAAATCAGCCAAAAAAAGCAAAATATCGACCACATCCGAAACCTTTCGACCTCGGTCCGTGCGAACCGCATTAACACTACCGCCCACAAAGATCCACAGCGGATTTTCAAGCAGGTAGGGGCGATACCCCACTTTTTTATCGGCATATAGTTTCAATTGCTGGTAAAACGCCAGCAGGCAGGCGGTTAAATATCTTCTACGTTTTGCTTCTTCGTGGTCGTCTTCTAGGTTCAATATGCGATATTCTTTGCCGTACCCATCTGCATAGAAGTATTTATAAGAGTAATCAAACAGTATGCAGTGAGCATAGGTTTGTTCCAGGCTGCGGTTTCCACTGGCTTTCATGGCCTGACCAAAGGTGGCGGAATATTCGAAAGAAAAACCATTCTCGCAGAGCTGCTCACGACGTTTCATCCATTCACCGGTTTCTTTGCCAGACATACCGCGGTGACCTTCATCGACTAGCACCAGGTTGTTGCCTTCAAACGCTTCTACGGCGATGGTTTTCTCGCCGCTTTCTTCGCGCAGTTTGTGAATGTCGATAATTTCGACATGTTTGCCGGCAAAAAGAGAACGACCCTCTTTCATGAATAGCTCAGCCTGAATACCGGAAAGCTCGAATTCAGCCAGATGCTGACGCGAGAGCCCGTCATTCGGGGTGAGCAAAATGATGCGGTTGATGGTGCGATTGTGGTTATGCAACTCCAGGTAATGTTGGTATTGCAGGATGTTGATGTGCATCAGCAGGGTTTTACCACTGCCGGTCGCCATCCAAAAGGCGATCTTATTGAGCTCTTCAAGTTTGTAGGTGTCCACCCGGCTTGAATTCGGTTTGCCCTCATTGAATAGCGCGACCTGTTGATTGAGATCAGCCAACAGTTTTTCCGGATCACTGAAGTAGCGATCGAGGTAGATTTCTGTAAACAAAAGTGCCAGGTATTGAAAATATTTGGGGTGAAGCGCATTGCCCTGGCGGTTGCGGTGTTCGGTAATACGCTTCCAATGCCGGACGATATTCTGGTCATACGCCAAAAGCAAGTCGCCGGGCAGTTCTTTACGATCGAAAAGTTGCGCACGTAATACATGGCAGTAATGACTGATGTTGTTCTCGTCCAATCCTTCGAGCGCGGGATCTTTGAGCCATTCAGCCAGTTTGTTCAAGTCTTTTACTTCAAACAGGTTGAACAGCCAATGGTTAAGCACCAGTTTCTGATCAAATTTGATCGGCTTTTCAATAATGAGTGCTGGTTGTCTTGTTCTCGGCATAATTGGTCCTATGATTTCTTATGAATGGTCGCTATGAGAATTATTCAGTCTCATCATTTTCGTTGCTTTTGGTATCGATCACCTCGAAGGGAATTCCGGCGAGTTTTTCCTGTAGTTTATTGATCACCGAATTGACCCGCAACTCGATGAACTCGTCCAACCCGGTATCAGGCAACATGGCTTCTCGCGACCACTCAAGTAATTTAGGAGAGATGAGATGCCCAGCTAAAACTTGATCAAAATTATCATGGTCATAATCTCGTAGATAATCAATCGGATTCTTATTGCTAATCTGAAGGTTGGTGATCTGGGGAATATAGGCGATGTTCATCAGACTATTCACGTCAACATGGTTTTTACCTGGGTGAGTAGCTATAAAATCCACCGGAAATACATGGTGTAAATTAGGTTTATCTGAAAGTTGATAATAAACATCTGCCAACACCAGCTTATCTATTTGCGCCCAATCTCGTGGTTCCTGGTTAGCAAGCAAAGCTAAAATGGCTGTAGACAAACGACCTTTTGAATTGTAGGATGCCTGGCGTAATCGTTCTTTATTGATCAAGAAACGATCCAAGCCAAGGCCTTTTAATTCATTTTTGCTTAATTGTTCCGACAACTTTAATAAAGAAGTGGAACTGTTCATTATGTCGTCATTATGAAAACTGACAAACCAGAAGAACTTTTTCAATAATTCATAATCAGGGGTTTTGTTTAGGTAAAAATAGCTGGCAAAAGCCTGGAAGAAATAGCGATTTGGAATCAAGCGCGGACCTTTTAGATGAAGATGATTTTCAAACAGGTCAAACACATGATTGAAGGCTTTTGTGGCATTTGTCCAGACAGATTCTATTTGCTCGGTCTTGATTCGATTAAGATAAATTGGTGTGATATTAAAAATGTTTGTATCTTTGAGGTTACGCATTATGAGAATGGTGAGCATCTCAAGGTACCAGATATCTGGAATATCTGTAAAGAATCCTTTGGTCTCTAATCGAAAATTGTCGATCAATTCTCGTAGATAGAAGGCTTTGTTTTCATTATTGGCAACACGAAATGTTTTTGCCACAACGATATCGAAAATATCCAGCGGCTTGCCTTCCTGATTGATACGCTCGAAAATTTGGCATACTTCTGATACTTCGATTCCACGAAGTTCAATAAAGGAAATGCGATAATTATTCAATACGTCCAAAATAGAACGTAGACGTTGACGAATTGGATCTTCGAAATCAGAATGCCCATTTTCATGGAGAAACCGTTCTGTTTCTCCAAATTTCAGCATAATATCCTGCAGTTTTACAATAATTCCTTGCTGGAATTTGCCCATACGGGGGGTATTCTGCTTTACTTGTCCACTGCGGTCGTCAATCTCATTCCAGAAGAGGAAGCGTTGTTTATAACTGTTCTCATCAATATCTTCAGTGTCCTCAATGGACAGGTCGATATAAAGCAAGGGATCAAAACCTTCTCTGCCCTCTATATGACCACCGTATAAAGATGTTAAGAGAGAGGTCGTTCTTTGTTGACCATCTAGAATATAGTTAAAATCTGATAACTTGCTGTCATCAGTAATGAGATGACCGCCAATGGATCGATGATTGTGTAGTTTGAGGTCGGTTTTCCAGATCAGGATGCTGCCAATGGGATAGAAGCGGTAGATACTATCCCAGAGTTTCTTCACTGAATCAGGCGTCCAGACAACATCTCGTTGGAAGGTGGGGATCTGATATCGCTGGTGAGTCAGGTCTTCCAGATAGGATCGGATGCTGAAATCAGTGGGTTTGATTCGTTCGGAATAGCCGGTCATGATTTACTCCTATATAAATAAAAACTTAGTCGTATTCTTCTTTTGTGCGGTATATATCTTTCGCGTACGAAAAGAATTCATCTATCATCTCATTTTTTTCTATGTCCAAATCGGTAATGCATCTTTCGGGTTTCCATTCGATTAGGCCATGATCAGCCATCATTTGCAATCCCAAATTCTCGTCAATTAAACGAAATTCTTTCTGACCATCCGGTGAGTTTTTAATATTGATTAGTAGAGCGTTCACTTTTGCTTTTGTTTTTGCTAAAGCTTTCTCCCAACTCACATGATCTGTATTTTCATGGAAAAAAGTATGGCAAGGTTTACACAGAACCATGATTTCCCCAAAACTTTCGAACCCTAAATGCTTATAAGATTTGTGATGGGCATGTATCAATCGATCCTTATCTCCTTCCGCTTCGAGAATTGCTTCTGCAAAGCGAGTGATTTCTGGGTTTTTCCATGAAGGATGATTTGGACGCGAGAATAGCTCAACCACTTCTAGCAGAATATGATTCCCGCACAACTCACATGTATACTTTTTGTTTTCTTTAAAAATTTTTGCCCGCCGTTTCCAGTCTTCTGAAGCTTCATAATTTGCCAGTTCTTTATTCATTGTTCGCTCCTATGAGGTTATGAGTTTATTCTTCAGTGTCAAACATTAGTCTGAGGAACTCTTCTTCGATCAGGCGCACCTTCCAGGTCTCGTCAGGACGGCGAATATTCTCCAGGTTGTTGTCGCCGTTGACGTAGATCAGGTCGAATTCCATGTCGCGCGGATTGTAGTCCTGCTTGCGGAAGAACTCTTCGAGGTCGGCATTGCTCTTTTCTGTCAGGTCGCGCCAGATGATGAGGGTGCGTTCGCCGTTCGGATTCTTGCCGGTGACCACGTGATAGCCGCGGATCACCTGCATGGTTTCGACATGCAGGCCGATAAGGTAATTGAAGGTTTCTACCAGGTCGACCCTGGTGGGTTTGCTCTCACCGACGGTACCTGTGGCGATGTTGAGCTGGTAATCAAACGGATGTACAAAGGATTGGATGTTGAGGAGTGAATCTTTACTTTCGACATCCAGCATGTAAGAGAGCATGTAATTCTCTTTGAATTCCGGGCTAGCTTCCAGCGCCAATTGTTGTTCTTTGGTGCGCTGAAGGGTCAGGTTATTAAGTGTGTCTTCGTAGGATTCCAGGCGCAGGTATTTGAAACAGTGACTGGAACCTTCGCGCGAGATGGGTTTGCCGTCTTTCCAATCTTTGGAGTAGATCACTTTCTCGATGCGGGGTTTAAGCACTGTGTTGAAATATTCGCCCATTTCCACTAGGATATATTTACGGTTGCCATTGTCCTCACGATTCAATTCAATTAATCCATGAGCTGTTGTACCTGAACCGGCAAAATAGTCGATGACATATGAATCTTTTGGACGACCAATAATAGACAAAAAATATTTTGCCGCTTTTACAGGTTTTGGATTTTCGAAAGTAAAACCCATCGAAGAAAACAATGCATCATCGCTACTTCCCATGTAATAAAGTGAAGCTACAGAATCAGTAAGATTTTCGGTTAAGAAATACTTCCTTCTTGGTTGTGTAGTTTCATCTTCGCCAAAAATGACCAAGTCTTGTGCAATTAATTCGCTCATAGTCTCTGGCGGATTTCTCCAACCTCTAGCAGGGATTGGACAATCTTTACCAGTTCTTGGATGTTTTAACGGAATAAAGTATTCATTGGGTGCTTTCTTTTTATTAGGCCATGCCATTGAAACAGATTGATATACTTCCCCGTTGTTATCAATAAAGCAGTAAGCTTTTTCTCCACCAGAAAAATCTTGTTCAGATAACCAATCTTTGAATTCAAAACGCACATCTTCAGTTACTTTTCCTGCCTTCTTAATGAGTTGGCTGGCTTTGGTAAGGATAGTCTCGGCATTTTCTTTGTTTCTGACAAAGGCATTGTCGTCAGATTTTAAGTGCGATATATTGCTTGTGGCAAAATGAATGTATTCATGTTGTGATGCAACCGCTTTTGCATCACCTTTTGGATTTCTTTTGTCCCAAATTAGTTTTCCGAGATCGCCATTTTGACCAAAATACTGTTTTACTAACCATTCAAGTGATAGATGTTCATGCTCGTCTATATGGCAGGCTAATAAACCTTTTTGATTCATTAACGAAAAAGCGAGAAAAAGTCTATCACTCATCATAGCTAGCCAGGAAGAACTCCGAAATTTATCTTTATAACTAAAATTGTCGTCATCTCCTGTATTGTATGGAGGATCAATGTAAACCGCTTTAATTTTTTCGCTATACTTTGCGCGTAATAACATAAGTGCTTGATAATTCTCGCTATGAAGTAATAAGCCATTTACTTGTTCGTCAAAATTCTCAAAACTTGCCATGAGTGTATAAACAAATTCAGAATCAAAAAACTTAGTATCCAATACTAAAAATGGATTAGCCTCTAAGAATCCCACTGTTAGGGGCACGCTGTAACCCGGTTTGGGGGCTGCTCCTAATTCTGGTTGTGCGGGTTGTTTTCCAGTAATCTCATCAATCGCAAATAGTCTTACCCATTCTTCACGTTGGGCGTCGTTAGCGCATATCTCGGGGTACAAGTCTTCAGGCACGCGGTCGAGGGTGATGCAGTAGTTGGTCTCGACCACAAATTTCTTCTTCAGCCACAGTTTCTTTTGAAAATCTTCGATCTGCGCAAGGAACTCGATGATCTTGTGCGCGATCTGACGCAGCACCTTGATTTTGCTCAGGTACTGCTCCACGCGCGGGGTGCCTTCGTCTTCAATATCATCCAGGCGCATCACTTCGTTCTTAATGTAAAAATCCAACTCGCGGCGCAGGAATCCACGCAGATCTTTATGGATGAAGTAATCAAAGGTGTTGCGGGCAGTGTAATCATCCAGGTGTTTTTCAAGCAGCATGCGCCTGGGGTTGCTCTCGGTGGGAGACAGCGTCTTTAGGTCCGCAGTCCATTCCGCCGGCGCGGCTGCCAGAATGGTCTCGGCCGCCAGCGTATTCAACACCTTTTGGTCGCGCTTTTCGGGGTCAGCACGGTACTCAAAACGCATCACCAGCGCACCTTCTTCCACAATCACAGGGTTTTCAGTTGCCATAATGAAACGGCGATCTTTTTCTTCTGCAGATTTGACGTTGTCTTTCTCGGTCTCGGCTTCCACGATCTTAAAGTGCGCCAGTCGTCCAGAAGGCAAGCGGAATGTATAATCGCGGAAGTTCTCGGTGGTTTTCACATAATACTGGTCCGCGTTGGCCCAGTGCAACTTAACCTCTTCACCTTCGTAGGGGATGGCATAGACGCCTTCTTTGTAGCGCCGCATCGAGATGAAGTCACCGTTATCGTAATAGCGCCGGAAGAAGCTGTAGAGATGGGAATAGACCTCGTTCTCTAGTCCTTCTGTATCCACACTGTAGGAGGCAAGCTGCTCGCGAATTTCTTTCACCTTGGGAACGCTATTGGGATCGACACCTAATACTTCTGCACCATGAATGGCTTTTTGTAACTCTGCTTCAATGACTTTCTTATCTGCCGGGCGGTATTGTTCGAAAGCGGCTTTTACCTGGGGAAGCAGGTCATTATCCAGAAAATGCGTGATCTCGTCCCGTTTCTGGTTCATGATGCGGTAAATGCCAAAATCCAGGTCAGCCTGGTCCAGTTGGAAGAGTTCTTTGAGCAGTGCGCTTAGTTTTTCATACGGTGTGGGCATTTTTCTTTTCCTTGTGTCTCACTTGTGAGAGACAAAATGATTTGTGTGACACTTACTTAATAAAGTGAGATGCTATATTTCATCGAATGATCTGATAGAGCTGATCAAAGGCAAGTATTTCAGATGTTCTCCCTGAATGCTTCTGAATTGTCGCCAGGATCTTCTCGTCTTTTAATTTCGAAATAATACGATGAGCGCTCTTGGGTTCCAATCCTGCGAACTTGATGAAATCCGCTGTTTTCATAATGGGGGCAGTAAAGAGAGCATCAAGAACTTTCAAAGCATAGGGAGATTTTGTGAGATCAACCATCCGGTCGCGCATCTCTCTATAAAGATGCAAAACCTGAGTGGCTTTCTCATTATTTCGTTTTGCCTGGATTTGGACTGCTTCTAAAAAGAAAAGGATCCAGCGTTCCCAATCATTCTCATTGGTTATCCGACGTAGATTATCCACGTATTGATCACGATTCTCATCAAAAAATTCACTGATATAAAACATAGGCGCAGAAATCAATCCTTTACGCCATAAAAAGAGCGGAATCAAAATTCGCCCTGTGCGGCCATTTCCATCACAGAACGGATGGATGATCTCGAACTGGGCATGCATGATTGCCGCTTGGACTAAAAACTCCTGGTTTGACAAATTCATGAAGTCAATCAGGTTATCTAAATGCAGCTTTAACCCCAATGGTTCAGGGGGAACATAAACAGCTTTTTCGATTGAGCAACCTTTGGGTCCAATCCAAACCTGTTCTTTGCGAATTTCGCCGGGATGTTTATCCTTGCCTCTGGCACCATCAATCAATTCATTCTGAATGGCGCAGATCAGAGTGAGATTGAAGGGCAAATCACGTTTAAGCCATTCTTTTGCAGCGCGGGTTGCTTTGCGGTAATTTAATACTTCAATGATATCTTCCTGCTTATGGATCGATTCAGGTTTGAGATCGACCTCATATTTCAATACTTCGTCCACCGTGGTAATTGTGCCCTCAATACGTGAGGAGAGAACAGCTTCCTTTGTTTCAAGCGGAGACAAAAAGATGGCTGGATTAGGGATCGAGTTGAGAATACCATTGTAATAAGCTAATGATGAATTCGCCTGGCCAATTTTGATTGCAACTGTCTGCCAGTTTAGCTTGCTGAGATCGAGTGGCAATTTTTGGGGAGTATAGGGATCCATATCACTTCCTCGTGGACGAACCAGTTTTCGTGAATTTGTATCTCACTTATGAGAAACAAATCTGATTGTGTATCACATTATACACTAAGTGAGACACAAGCCTAAACCACATTCCAGGCAATCGTAAAAAGCGGCTCAGAGATCGTTTTTTGAGTCATGCGGCGTTCCAGGGCAGAGATCAGGTCATCTCGTTTTTGAGCGATCTCGTCCTCCAGATCAAAGATCTGCTGCCTTTGCCGGCGCTTCTTTTTCTCAAGGTCCTGAATCTTTTCCTGTAATTCATGCTGTTCTTCCATTGTGGAAGCCAGGCGTGACTGCCGATTCAGGACGTTAATCTGCTGCTTTGTATCCTTCAGCTCTTTTTCTGCGGCAATGACCATGTCCTCCGCCCATTTTTCCAATCGTTCACGAGCTTCACTGAAATGGTGATTGTTTTCTTCAAGTGAGCGGCTAATGGTTGCTTTGACATGTCTATCAGCTTCCTGATCCAGACGTTGTTGAAGAGTGTCAGGGATTAAGGTGATCCCAGTAGAGTTGCCCATACAATGGAAAAGCTTTTCGCAGGTTTCCTGATCAATGGAATTGCCGGTTGAATCCACCGCAGAAAAGAGCAAGTATTCCTCTGTCTCAAAAGAATCGATGGACAGACGTTGCAGATGAAGCCAGCCGGATTTCCCTTTGATGCCTTCCACCATTGCGATCTTCACTGGATGGTGGCTGATATCAAAAGTGATCGCAGCCACCGGCGTGGGTTGTTTTTTGGCGGTTTGCAGAACATATTCACCTAATGGATGAGACAATCGGTAAAGGAAATCTCCGGGGACATTCTGTTGATCTTTAGAAATGAGATGATATTTTCCTTAAGAAAAGTGATTCAAACCAGGTGAAGGGATAGAGAAAGTGAGAGCCTGATTATCAAAAGAAGCTTTTCCATCTAATATGTGTTGCGTTACCAACCAGAACATCTGAGAAAAACGATCCATACGTTCACGAGTATCCATCAAATTCGTTCGTAAACGGGAATGGACATCTTCGTCAAAGTTTTCCAGTAAGATTTTCCGAGTATCCTTCAGCCGGTTCTGGATGGTTTGATCCAGTTCAGCCTGCAAGCGTTGAAAAGCTTTCTGGATCTCCTCGAGTGATCGGCATTCCTGGTAAATATCCAGAATGCGTCGTTCAAAATCGACTCCAGATTCAATACTTCCCAACACATCATCCGACGCACCAAAAACGCCATTGAACAAATTGAATTTGGAGTTTAGTAGTTCGTAAACACGCTGGTCAGCGGCATTGCTTTCATTTAAAAAATTAATCACTACAACATCGTGTTGCTGGCCATAACGGTGGCAGCGTCCGATGCGCTGCTCTATTCGTTGGGGGTTCCAAGGTAGATCAAAATTGACCACCAGCGAACAAAACTGCAAGTTAATGCCCTCGGCAGCCGCTTCGGTGGCGATCATGACGCTGGCCTGATCTCGGAAATGCTCGATGATAGCAGTACGAATATTTACCGTTTTCGAACCGGATGTGCGGCCTGTGTCTTTATTGGTTTCCAACCATCGTTCATAGATCTGGGTGGAATCAGCATCACTGTTTGTGCCATTGAAGAGCACAACCTTTCCGGTAAAACCATTGGCATCCAGGAACTCTTTGAGATAAGTTTGGGTTCGCCTTGATTCGGTGAAAATGACTACTTTTTGAGCAGCACCCATCTCAACCATTCGACTAAAACCAATCTCGAGAGCTTGTAATAAGGATCGAGTTTTCGTGTCCACACCAATGCTTCGAGCCCATTGGATATAACGTTCTAGCTCGTCAATCTCGGTGCTTAGTTTTTTCCAATCGATTTTGATTTTTAGAGCCGAAGAAGATGGCTGATTTTCTTCAAGTTCAGGGAGTTCAGTAGCTTCCTCTATAGTGGAATCCATCGATGTGTTTTCAATGATGGGATCCGTTTCAAGCAAATTGTCGCCGGCGAGGATGGAGTCAAGCAAATCTTCATCCATCTCTTCTTCGGTAAGCAATTGCTCTACTAAAGGAATGTCTCCATTCTTCTTATCGCGCATCAAGATCAAACGATTACGCATTGCTTCGAGAGTGCCAGCCACGGCCCTTGGGGAGGAAGCTTATAGTTTCCGTACAATCAATGTAGTCAGGTGGCGTTGCTGGTTTGGGATCGAGTACGTATCAGGTCGTTGCAAGAATGCTGAGATTGCCTCGTAGAGCTTTTGCTCATTCTCGGTTGGCTTGAAAGGTCGAGTGATCAGCTTACGTTCTGTGTATTTGATATATTCCAATACCTGACGGCGTAAGGTTCGTGTGCAGAAGAACTTGAGACGCGACCGCAGATCTTCCAAGTCTCCGTTCGTATTCACATATTGAGTCCTGTAAGAAGGCAGATCGCCAAAGATGCGATCATCAATGAGAGTGGTGAGACCATAGAGTTCCAGGAGTGAATTTTGGAGGGGAGTCGCGGTCAGTAATACCTTGCGATGATCTTCCACTGCCCAACGAATGCGCTGTCCCATCTTGTTGCTTTGTCGGTAGGCATTGCGAAGTTTATGGGCTTCATCGATGACGACCAAATCCCAGGGGATAGCTCGAATTTCCTCCGCGCACTTGCTGGCATAATTCATTGATGTGATCACGAGAGCTTTTGAATCGAATGGCATTGGGTTACCGGCAGCTTTGGATTCTTCATAGGACTTGGCATCCAGGATTTCGGTGGGAAGGTTAAATTTCTCTCCCAATTCTAAAGCCCATTGTTTCCGAATGGATGCAGGACAAATGACTAGCAGTTTCCGTTTACGCTCAGCCCAATATTCACATAAAACCAGACCAGCTTCAATGGTTTTCCCTAAACCGACTTCATCAGCTAATAATACGCCTTTAGAAACTGGAGATCGAACAGCAAATAAAGCAGCTTCAATTTGGTGCGGATTTAGATCTACACAAGCGTCAAAAAGAGAGCGGGATAGGCGATCAACACCTTCTCCACCCTGGCGTGTTAGTTCGAATGCATAATATTTTGCGTGATATGAGCTGATCATCAATGTAATTCCACCTATGCCAATACCTAGCTGAATTTATTATATATGGTCTTGAGAAATTTGCCTAAATCATTCCTATATTAATTGTGCGTTAGGAAATAGTTGGATATTAGTTTTGAAATTTCTCGTGTCCCCCTAGGATAAGCGAGATTAAATTTGTACAATGGGTCTATGTGATCGAATAAGCAATAAATCGTCGCTGATATCGTAGGGCATAAATCAAATCGTCAGAGCGACCTTGGAATGGAAAATCCATTTCAGGTCGTTTTTAAATCAGCGACTCCAATAAACAATAGGAGTCTACTGATGTCGGATCCAGAATTACCTAACAATAAAGAAGCAGAACGAGCCTTCCTCGGTTCTGTTCTTCTTGCGCCGGAGATCTTCAATGATTTCTCTTCATTCATCAAACCTGAAGATTTCTATCTCCTAAGGCATCGTCATATTTGGGAGGTAATGTGTAATTTAATCGAAGAGGGGATGCACATCGATTACCTAACCTTGATTGATGGATTGAATTCCAAAGGTTGGTTTGAAGAGGTTGGGGAAGATGCTTATCTCATTCAAATGATCCAGGACACACCGACAGCCCTCCACGCTGAGTCATATGCTCGAATTATTAAGGACAAATCCAATAAAAGACGGGTTGCTGAGCTATCCATGAAGGTTGTGCAAAATGCTTACAGCGAAAAACCCTTTTTGGATCTTCATGAGGATGTGGGAAACCTGGTCACCGGTTATTCGATTTTGCCAGGTAACTCCGAACGCCTGGTTTACTCTGCGGAACAGCTCTGTTCCTCAGAAGTAGGGGAACTAACCTGGATTCTCAAGGATTGGATCATGGCTGGCGGAATCAATCTGATTGCCGGCATGCCGGCAGCCGGAAAGAGTTTTCTTGCCCTGGACCTGGCCATTGGGATTGCCTCAACCGGTTTCGCCTGGAATGATCAACCAGTGCCGCTCGGAAAAGTAACCTATCACTTTCTGGATGGCAGTTTCCGCGGAATGCGATCACGCGTGCTTAAGCTTTGCAATGCGCGTGGGATCCGACCTCCAGCCAACCTCACCTTTGATTTCTCTCCCCTCAGTCTGCGAGAACCGCATGAAGTCCTAGCGCTCAAACAACGGATTTCAAGCCAGGGAGTGTCTGTGGTCATTTTTGATGTCATGGCGAAATTCGCTCCCGGCGCAGACGAGAACTCGGTCGCCGAGATGTCCCCTTTGATGAACTCAATGCGGGAGATCGCCAATCAATTGGGTACAACCTTTATTCTTATTCATCATCTCAACAAAGGTATCAGCAACGACTTTTCATACCGCGTCCGAGGGTCCACGGACATCCTTGGTTCTGTGGATACTGCCATTATTGTGAATTATGAAAATTCATCCGCAGCCAACTCCATGCGATTGATCCAACCTCAGAAAATGCGTGAAGCTGAACCGCCAAAGCCCTTGAGGTTTCAACTCGTCTCAGAGGATCAAAAGATTACATTGAAGTTTTCCGACACGGAGAATACGCAAATACTAAAGGAAATTGGTCAGCAGGAACGTATTTTTCAAGATTTGGTTGATTACCTTCAATCAAATCCAAACCAAGAATTCATGAAACAAGATCTGATTCAAACCCTAAACCTGCCAGATGGAGCCAGAACTGTTGGTCGTGCCTTTGCGCAATTGTTGCGGGATCCAAGAATACAAATTGGGAAACGAGGTTCCTATAAGTCTTACCTATACATTAACGATAGACCAGACCAACCAATCCCTTAAGGGATGGTTTGGCTGGTCTGTGTTTATCTATCCAAAAATATCAAAAGGAGTATTGAAAATGGAAACAGAATCAAAAAATCGTTTGCTTAAGGGGCATGAAGTTGCCCAGATCCTCAACATCAGCCGGGCGCTTGCCTATCGCATGATGCAGCGCGGGGATATCAAAGTCGTCAAATTTGGGAAATCGGTCCGCGTTTCAGAGAGAGATTTGCAGGAATTCATCAACAAGCATAAGCCGGCAGACAATTGATCCAATGGAATTTGCCTTTCTTCCTCTTCGTCGATTAGTGATCATCAGGATTAACATCATGATCGGATTTCGATATAATGATTATCAATTGCACCATTTGCACCTTAACAACTGGATAGAGCAGCCGAAAAAAGAAACAAGGTCGCCTTTTCTTGATTTTGTAAAAAGGAGTCAAGAAAATGGTTAAAAATCACCGAGGAAGAAACGAAGGGTCAATCTTTCAGCGACCCAACAAGAAATGGCGCGCACAGATTTATCATCAAGGGCAGCGCATTAGTAAGAACACTGAAACCAAAGCTGAAGCGTTGGAATGGATCAGAACAATGCAATCCGAGCTGGATAAGGGGTATGACTTCAAAGGAAGCACTACCACCTTGAAGGATTATCTCCCTGGTTGGCTGGAAAATCGCCGGCTTTCCTTGAGACCCAAAACTGCACATCAATATGCGGCTATCATCAATAACCATATCCTGCCTGAAATGGGTGATAAAAAACTCAAGGATTTGCGCTTGATCCAGATCGAGCAGTTCTATTCAGGACTGCTGCAAAAAGGTTTGGGACCTAGGACGATTAGGGTAATTCATAACATCTTGCACTCCTCCCTTGACAAGGCAGTCCGATACGGTTTGGTGATTTTCAATCCTACTCATGGAGCCACATTACCGCGATATTCCCATGAAGAAATGACAGTTTTAGATTCATACCAGGTCGGTCAATTTCTTGTTGCCGCTCAGAACAGCCCGAACTATGCGTTCTTCCACTTGGCAATTACCA
>JAAZNW010000104.1 GCA_012798065.1 Chloroflexota bacterium | reverse complement strand
GTACCGGCCCCACATTTTGTGTATATACTTCCTGCGTTCGTTGACGTTCATGGGTTCTTCTTCGGACATCGTTGGCTCCAGTAACATTTTCTTTTGGCCTAACGATGTTATCTTAGTAACATTTTAGGTGAACTAACACGTTGTCTTTGACAGAAAAAGCATCGTCCGGTAGAATTATGCGGTTATTACATCATCTATTAACAGAAGGACCCGGTCCATGAAAGAATATTCAACTGAAAAAATTCGCAATATTTTGCTGGCATCACACTCTGGTGCTGGGAAGACCATCCTGTGCGAAGCTTTCCTCCATGCCACCGGGGCAACAACCCGTATGGGCAGGATCGAAGACGGCACTACCGTTTCTGATTTTGACGAAGAAGAAATTCGACGCACGATTTCTCTTTCCACATCTGTGATTCCTGTTGAGTATCGTGATGTGAAGATCAATGTATTGGATACACCCGGCTACACTGACTTTATCGGTGAAGTGATCTCCGCGCTGCGCGTGGCAGATGGCGCGGTCCTGCTGATTGATGCGGTCAACGGGCTTGAGGTTGGCACTGAAATCGCCTGGGATTACTGCACCAGGTTCAACCTTCCGCGCTTTTTGCTGGTAAACAAGATGGACCGCGAGAACGCTAATTTTCGCAAAGCGCTGCAAACAGTCGAAGATTATTCTGAAACCCGCCTCATACCTATCCAGCTGCCCTGGGGTGAAAAGCAAGACTTCAAGGGTGTGATTGACCTGCTCTCGATGAAGGCGTATAAAGCGCAAGGGAAAACGGCGGAAGAAATTCCTGCGGATATGAAAGACGCTGCCGAAGAGGCGCGGATGAAACTGGTAGAAGCCGCCGCCGAAGGAGATGATGTTCTGCTTGAAAAGTATCTGGAAAGCGGCAGCCTGACAGAAGAAGAGGTCATCAGAGGGCTCACACTGGTCGTTCAATCCGGAGATTTCGTTCCTGTTCTGGTCTCCTCGGGTTCTAATGAAATCGGCGTCATCCGCCTGCTGGATGCCATGGTAGACATCATGCCATCTCCGCTTTCCGCGGCGAAAATTGTGGCGCAAGGCAAAGCCGGCGAAGAAATCCTCGAACCAAAAGATAACGCTCCGCTTGCCATTTACGTCTGGAAGACCACCGCCGACCCGTTCGTTGGCAAGCAAACCTTCTTGCGCGTGTACGCAGGAACCATCAGCCCTGATGCGCGGGTTTGGAATCAAAACAAGGGCATCGAAGAACGGTTGGGGTCGGTGAACGTTCCTCGCGGTAAAGAATCTCTGCCGGTTAAAGTGATCCACGCGGGTGATATTTGTGTCGTGCCAAAATTGACTGAAACTTCCACCACCCACACGCTGTGCGATAAAAACCATCCCCTCACCCTGCCTGTTCCTGAATACCCCACCTCCCTTTACCAGGTTGCCCTTTCACCCAAAACGCAGGCGGATTCCACCAAGATTTCTTCTTCTCTCACCAGGTTGTGCGAGGAAGATATGACGCTCTCCTGGCACTTCCAGACCGCCACGAAACAAACCATTTTACAGGGCATGGGCGACCAGCATATCGATGTCGCCATTCGCCGCGCTGAAAGCAAGTTCCAGGTTGGGATTCTGATGGAAGAACCCAAAGTTCCCTACCAGGAAACCATCACCAAGAGCGCTTCTGCCATGTACCGCCACAAGAAACAAACCGGCGGTTCCGGTCAGTTTGGCGAAGTGCACCTCAAGGTCTCTCCGCTGACTGATAAAGAATTCGATTTCACCTGGGATGTATTCGGCGGCGCGATTTCGCAATCCTATTCCTCCTCCATCCAAAAAGGCATTCAGGGCGTGATGAAGGAAGGCGTCATTGCCGGGTATCCGGTTTCAGGCGTGCTGGTATCCGTGTATGACGGCAAAGAACACCCGGTGGATTCAAAACCAGTCGCCTTCGAAGTTGCCGGGCGTGAAGCATTCAAACTGGCTATTAAAGACGCGGCCCCGGTGCTGCTGGAACCTATCATGCTCGTGAAAATCACAGTGCCTGAAGCCGCCATGGGCGATGTTATGGGTGACCTGAACACTCGCCGCGCGCGTATCCAGGGAATGGAAACGCAAAAAGGTCGTTCGGTGGTTACCGCGAATGTACCGTTGACGGAAATGCTGCGTTACACCACCACGCTTCGCTCTATGACGGGGGGTCGGGGTGTGTTCTCGATGGAATTCGACCATACCGAGGTGGTGCCCACCCATCTTGCCCAGGCAGTGATCGATGCCCACACCAAAGAAATGGAAAGCCGCAAAGAAGAATAAG
>JAAZNW010000103.1 GCA_012798065.1 Chloroflexota bacterium | reverse complement strand
GCTGGGAGACCTACCGAGACGAAACCACGCCAAGTATTATCACCTGTGCCCCCGACAGCAGTATGGCGCATAGCGGAAACGCTTCGATGGAGATGGAATTTTTCGTACCGGCAGACAGTTGGGTAACCTGTATGCTTTACAATGAGCAACCTCAGAACTGGAGTGGACAACAGGGGATTAGCTTTTTCATCCACGCTCAGCAGGCAGGCACAGTCATCCACGTCAACCTCTACGCGGGCGACCCGGCTAACCAGGAATCACACGTTTACGTGCTGGAAACACCGCCTGATAGCGGCAGCGGCTGGGCTTTGATCGAGATCCCCTGGGGTGCGTTCCATCGTGTGGAGTGGGAGGAGAATAGTGGCGTCCCGTTCACCCTCACCAATGCCGTCCTGGCGATCGGTTTTGGCGCGTCCGCCAATCCAGATGAGAATAACAAGGGCACCGTTTGGATTGACGACCTGGGCTTTTTGGGCAGCCAGGTTGGCGGCCAGCCGACGACCGCCGCCGAGAACCCTCAGCCTATCACCGCCCAACAGCAAGAACAGCCGCGCAGCGGGCTTCGAAGGTCACTGCCCTGCGGCGGTTCGGTTGCCCTGCCGTTAGGGCTGGTTATCGTGAGCCTGCTCAAACGCAGGAAACCTTTCCGGAAATAATCCGTCCTTCTTATTACGGCTTTTTTAATATAACAAGATCAGGAATTCTTCACCATGGATACGATGTTTTCGTACAGCTCTGGGTCTCGCATTAAGAAAAAGTTGAACTGTATGAAATTCTCTCCCTGGTACATCCGTGCCCTGATACCTCAGCTACTCGAAGATGTGCACTATTGAATAGGATAATAAAAGGCGAGGATTGAATATCTTATTATATATAAAGCCCAAATATGCAAAGGGTAGAAGGCATAGAATAAATATTTCAAACTGTGAGGTCCGCGTTCACCATTATAAAGGATGATAAACGGTAAAGCCGCAATCATCATCCATTGATACTCGAACTCCCAGAAGTACTCGATATTATTAAGACCCCACAAGAAAAAGAGAACGCACAAACCCGCATAGGCAAAATATAAGGCAGGTTTTTTGTTGTAAAAGAAATAAAAAACGATAAACATTGCAAGACCGTTATAGGATGCTTCTGTTAAAAGGCTGACAAACGCCAAAATTCCTGCAAAAACAAAACCACCCCATTTTTTTATCCCACTTTGTTTGCGCCCCCATTCAAAAGCAGCAATCATACTTATACCGATGGCAATGGATAGAAATATGTTTTGCTCTAATGGGAATTCTGCATGATACGCATTTTTTATAATTCCGCTAATGATAAAATTACCCGCCTGCATGGCTAATGCCCATGCAAACAACCGAATAATATAACGACGGCGATTACTGGTTTTGAAATAACTTTCTACGGAAAGAAAAAAGAAAATTGGGGCAACAATGCGCCCTGCGTATGTAAGATAAAGCGGAACATGTGCAGGCAATAATTCGCCCAAATAGAGACCGAAATGCTCTCCGAACATCAGAACAAGCGCAATCAATTTGAGGGCAAAGCCATTTAATTTCATCAATTCTCCTTGATTATTTCTGAACCAGGCACCCGACGAGACTGCCGAAAAACGATCTCTGAATTTTTGAACTGTGCAGGTTCTTCATTTGCAAGTTGGTCTTATCCAGCTTGGTTTTACTCCATCTTGAACAGATTCGATTATCCAAGCCGATAGTGATAGGATTGAATAAAAAAACCACCGTTACTCTTTTTTCATGCGCAAATACGCTTCAATAAAGCCGTCCAGGTCGCCGTCAAGAACAGCGAGAGAGTTGCCCACTTCGTAGCCGCTGCGATGGTCTTTCACCATCTGGTATGGATGCAGCACATATGACCGAATCTGGCTGCCCCATTCGGCCTTCTGGTATGCGCCGCGCAGGTCAGAAAGGTGCTGGTCAGCCGCAATCTGGGCCAGGTCAAGCAGGCGCGCCCGCAGCACACGCATGGCGTTTTCGCGGTTTTGCATTTGAGACCGTTCATTCTGGCAGGTGACCACGATCCCTGTGGGTAGATGGGTAAGGCGCACGGCAGTGGCATTTTTTTGCACGTTTTGCCCTCCCGCGCCAGACGATCTGAAAATATCGATCTTTATCTCGTCAGGATTGATGACCACGGTTGGGTCTTCTTGCACAGCTTCTGGCAGTACTTCCACCTGGGCGAAGGAGGTATGGCGGCGGTGGGCCGCGTCAAAGGGCGATAACCTCACCAGCCGGTGGACGCCTTTTTCAGCTCGCAGGTATCCATAAGCAAAAGGGCCGTTCACTGCAATGCTCACTGTTTTAATACCAGCCTCTTCTCCTTCAGTTTGTTCCAGTATCTCAGTTTCAAAACCACGCCGTTCACACCAGCGCAGGTACATGCGTTCGAGCATGGCAGCCCAATCTTGCGCGTCTGTGCCCCCTTCACCCGTGTTGATGGTTAAGAGCGCGTTTCCTCGGTCATATTTCCCGCCCAGCAGGGTGGTCATTTCAAGGTTAGCAACTTGGTTGGTGATGGCGGTTAATTCCGCTTCAAGTTCTTGCTGCAGCGAAGGGTCAGCAAGTTCTGCCAGTTCTAACGCATCACTGATGCGCTTCTCGAGGTTCTTCCAGGTGGAGATTTCATCTCTCAAATCAGCCAGGTTCTTCATAACTATTTGCGCCTGTCTGGGATCATCCCAAAGATTGGGATCCTGGCTTTTCAGTGTTAAAGCGGCGAGTTCATTTTCTTTTTGAGGTAAGTCAAAGACGCTCCAGGAGAGAATGCACTGTCGTTAAATTGACTTGCAAGGTGGCAATTAATTCTTCCATGAATGAACCCTACTCTTTTTCCCCAAGGATGTTTTTTACGAATTGATAGCGGTCGAAGGGTTGTAAATCTTGTGGCTTTTCGCCCAGTCCCGCGTAGTAAATTGGTAGTCCAAGTTCGCTTTGAATTGCAAAAGCCATTCCACCGCGGGCTGAAGTATCCAACTTGGAAAGGATGACCCCGCTGACGTTCACCGCCTGTTGAAAGGCGCGCGCCTGGTGGAGGGCGTTTTGCCCGGTTGTGGCATCCAGCACCAGCAAGGTGGCGTGTGGCGCGCCAGGAAGAGCCTTGGCAAGCACTCTGTGCACCTTCTTCAGTTCTTCCATCAGGTTATAACGGGTATGCAGGCGCCCCGCGGTATCTATGAGCACGATATCCATGTTCCGCGCGATGCCCGCCTGAAGCGCATCATATGCTACCGCTCCAGGGTCGCTCTCTGGTTGCCCGGCGATGACTGGCAGATGAAGGCGCTCTCCCCAAACTTGCAACTGATCGATGGCAGCAGCGCGGAAAGTGTCCGCTGCGGCTAACAGGACCTTCTTCCCTTCATTTGAGTAGATATAACCGAGCTTTGCCGCGGCTGTGGTCTTCCCTGAGCCATTGACGCCCACCAAAGTGACCACAGCAGGGTGATGAGAATCCAGCTCCAGTGGTGTTGAAGGCAGAAGGAGGTCCAACAGGGCCTCTTCCAAGGCCAGGATGAACTCATTCGTTTTGGTAAGCCCTTTTTCACGGATTGCAGTACCGACACGTTCAATGATACGCTGACTGGTTTCCACGCCCACGTCAGCCTGAATCAACAGGGCTTCCAGTTCATCCCAGGTTTCTCTGGTGATCTCAGACCCGCCAAACACGGTAATAATTCTGCCGAAGGTGGCTTTGCGAGTTTTTTCGAGGCTTTCACGCCATTTGTTGAATAAAGCGCTCATCGTTTGCGATTATAACATGTCCGTTTTAAGCGTTACGCGCGCCTGGCTGCCAGTTGACCGCACCCCGCGGCAATATCGATTCCCCTGCGCGCCCTGATGGTGCAGGGGATGCCGTTGTTTTCCAGCACTCGCTTGAACTCTTGGGCCTGTTCTTCGGTGGTTGCTTTACCATGGTAGCTGGTCGTGGGATTCAGTGGGATGATGTTCACGTGGCACAACAGCCCCTTGAGTAAAACGGCGAGCTCACGCGCATGTTCGACGGAGTCGTTTACATCTCTGATCAAAGCCCACTCAAAAGTGAGCCGGCGGTTGGTCTGCCTGATGTATTCGCCGCAGGCTTCCATCAGCGAGGAAAGTGGGTACTTGCGGTTGGCTGGAATGAGCACGCTGCGGAGTGTGTCGTTTGCCGCGTGCAGGCTGATGGCGAGGTTAACCTGCCGTTTTTCAGCCGCGAACCTGCGAATACCAGGGACGATACCCACTGTGGAAATGGTGAAGCGCCGCGCTCCCAGGTTCAAACCGTTTGGATCATTCAGCCGGTCGATGGCTTCTAAAACCGCATCGTAGTTATGAAACGGTTCTCCCATACCCATGATGACAATGTTGGTAATCTTTTCACCACTTTGGGATAACTCACGACCCAGGAACAGTACCTGTTCAATCACTTCACCAGCGCTCAGATTGCGCCTGAAGCCCATCTGACCGGTTGCGCAGAAAACACAGCCCATAGCGCAACCGGATTGCGACGAGATGCACAACGTCTTGCGCTCGTTATAGTGCATCAGAACAGATTCGATGAGGTTACCGTCAGGGAGGGTAAAGAGATTTTTGATGGTTTCACCATCTGTAGAAGCGAACCTCTCTACCGTCTTGAGGTGTGAAAAGTGCATGTCGCAGGCAAGCTGCGAACGCAGGCGCACAGGGAAGGCGGTTACCTGGTTGAAATCTTGCGCAAAGTGCGTATAGGAAGCGTTCCATAGTTGCTCAACCCGGTAAGGTGGTTCACCAATGGATACGAAATAGTCCTTCAGTTGATCCTGGTTGAGATCAAACAAATACTTATCAGTTTCCATCATAACAGTCTAGCAGGCTTTCGAGGTCAGGGAAGATGAAATCTACAGGCGGGGTGAATTTTTCTGCCTCTTCCCGTGTGGCGATGCCTGAAAGGACAAGCGCGGTTTTACAACCCAATCTTTGACCGCCTAAAATGTCAGTTTCAAGGCGGTCACCTACAGCCAGGGTGACCTCTGGTGCAACTCCCAACCTTTCAAGCGCGAACTCATACAGGGTGGGGTTTGGTTTTCCGGCAATAATTGGATGCACGTCAGTGGCAATTTCAAGCGCTCCAACCAGCGCGCCAGCTCCTGGAATCAACCCGGCTGGGGTGGGGTATGTTCGATCGGGGTTGGTAGCGTAAAAAGGGACCCCGCTTCTGATCAACAGGGTGGCGCGTTTGAGCTTCTCGAATGAGACGCATCGATCCATGCTGGCGATGACAGCCAGGCAGTTGGATTCGGATGGATAAAAACCAGCATTAGCCAGTGCTTCTATTAAGCCGCTCTCACCAACGATATAAACCGCTCCGCCCTGGGGGTGCTTTTTGGCAAGCAGGGATGCTACGGCCATTGATGAATTAATAATTTTCTCGACAGGAATTTTTACACCAAAGCCAGCGAGTTTGTGCACATATTGCTGTGGGGTGCGGGTTGCATTATTGGTTGCCAGAATGTAGTTTAACCCCAGTGCATTGATTTTATTAAAGATGCACGGTAAGTTGCCAATTGGCGCTGATTCGCGCCAAAGAACACCATCCATGTCTACTATTAATGCTTTGACACTTTTCAGTTTTTCAAAATCCATAAATCCTCATAAAACGAGCCGGATAGCGGCTGCAACCCGGCTCGAGTGAACGAGTGCCTTGTCAGGGCTGTGGGGGGGTGAGCACCTGATCCACCAGACCGTATTCAACCGCCTGCTGAGCATCGAGGTAGAAGTTGCGGTCAGTGTCGTGTTCGATCACTTCCAGTTTCTGACCGGTCGATTCAGCGAGGATGTTGATCAGCCTGGATTTCAAACGCAGAATCTCGCGGGCCTGAATCTCAATGTCGGAGGCCTGCCCTTCAGCACCGCCGAGTGGTTGGTGCATGTGGATAGTTGCATGCGGTAATGCGTAGCGTTTTCCTTTGGTCCCGGCTGCGAGCAACACCGTACCAAAAGAGGCAGTCACGCCCACGGCAACCGTGCTGATCTTGTTTGGGATCATCTTCATGGTGTCGTAAATGGCCAGCCCGGAGTAAATTTGACCGCCTGGCGAGTTGATGTACATCTGGATATCCGCATCGGGATCTTCTCGACTTAATACCAGCAACTGCGCCACAATGGCATTCGCCACCTGATCGTCAATGGGGGTGCCGACGAAGATGATGCGCTCACGAAAAAGCAGTGAATATATATCATACGCACGCTCGCCACGGCCGGATGATTCAATGACCATGGGGATGACGTTTTTGAAATCAGGTAAATTCATTTTTTCTCCTATTCGCTTGTTTTCTCAACCTTCTTTGTTTTTTTAACGGTAGCAGGCGTAACTTCTTTTGCAGCGGCGGCTTTGGTTTTCTTCGCCTGAGGTTTTTGTTCATCAGTTGATTGAACTGAGTCCTTTGCTTCTTTTGCGCTTTTTGAACGAGCGGCTTTTACGGGTTTACCAGCCACTTCAGCTGTTTTTCCAGTGGCGATGTCTTTCAAACGTTCAAACACTTTTCGGCTCATTGCGCGCGAGGCCGCATCCATTGTCAGCGCGTTGAGGTAGTTTTTATTTTTTAGCTGCTTGCTGAGGGCTTTTGGGTTGGTGGTTTGCTGAATCTGAGTAAGCATTCCAGTGACTTCTGTTTGAATCTCCTCACTGGCAAGTTCTATATCTTCAGCCTTGGCCAGTTCACGCAAAACGAGTGACTTGGAGAGGTTTTTCACTGCCGCTGGCTTGACTTCTTCTTCCAGCCAAACCTCCTTTTCTTTATTGATTGTTTTCAGGTACACATCCAGTTCCATTTTTTGGTGAGAGAGTTCATGGATCACGTTTTCGATGGTGTGTTCCATCTCATGCTCAAGGACCTGCGGCGGGTATTTCACGGTAGCGGTTTTCACCACCTCATCCAACAGTTCTTCATAATACATCTCGTCATATTCACTAGTCTGACGATTCTGCAGTTGCTCCTGGATGGCTTCCTTGAGCTGCGCAAAGGTTTCGTATTCTCCAAACATCTTGGCGAAATCATCATTCAATTCAGGCGGGGTGAGTTGTTTTACTGTCTGGAGAAGAACGTTGAATTCCACTGCTTTACCGCGTAATTTTTCGAACTTGGAATCCTTGGGATAGGTGTACTTGATTTTCTTTTCGTCGTTGGCGTTTAACCCAATCAGGTTGTCGCCGAAGCCCGGGTACGGGTAGTCATTTTCTTCAGGGTCATTTTCGCCAATCACCAGTTGCAAGGGCCTATCTTTTAATAATTCCGGGTTTTCTTCTTTGTCAGGCTTTAAGAGGGTGGCATCCAGTTTAATATAGACCAGGTCGTCTTTGGCAGCAGGACGTTCAACGGGCTCTGCTGTGGCGTAGGTGCGGCGCAAGTGCTGAATGAACTCATTGACCTGCTTTTCGGTAACGGATTTGGGCGCATAGGCTTTGCGGATTTCCTTGTAATTTCCCAGGGTTACTGTCGGTTGGAGAGGAACGACAAAGGTGAATTTGATTGGATCACCTTTATCCACATCTTCGAGGGTGCCAGAAGAAGCGGGGTCTATCTTGGCTTCAACCAGAATCTCGGGGTATACGGCTTCCATCATTAACTCAATGGCGTCTTCTTCGATCGCGGGTTCTCCGTAGAGTCTGGAGACCACATCGTAAGGCGCTTTTCCCGGACGGAAACCGGGAATTTTGCTCTTGGAAGCGATGCGGCGGGCGGCCTTGATTTTATATTTATCCAAATCGCTCGGTTCAAATTCAGCAATGATCTTAGCCTGGTGATCTTCACGTGTTTCGATATTTAGTTTCAACTTCCTTATCCTTTTCAACTTTTTTTCTGGCAGAGGGAGTGAGAACTCCCGCTGGCGTTGCGTCTATGACCCCGGTCATTGATGGCGGCAAGTAAAAACGCGTCCCAATTATACTCAAAATCCTGCGATTAAGATAAAAAACGCACTCTCGCTGGAGTTTCATATAAAGTTCTAATAAGCTCGGGGGATATTGGGGAAAAGGTTCAGGTTATTTTATTTTTGGCAGCCCGATATTTGAAAAGAAGTTAACGATACCCTCTCCGATGGGTTGGAGAAAGCGTGAAAGAAAACCGCCGAGGTTCGCGAGCGCCCTGGTGATGTTTTGCCAGTACTGAACAATGAATAAAGGATCGGTCACCTTGACGTTTTGCGGCGCCAGAGCAAAGAGCAACACCGCCAGAATGACCAGGATGATCAGGATGAAGATGATTGCGATTTTGCCGTTTTCTCTTTTCATAGTGTTCAGCTTATCATGGTTGGACAACAATACTTCGCTTGAATCGTCTGCAAGTGGGGAAAGCGGGACTTGAACCCGCACGCCTTGCGGCACATGATCCTAAGTCATGCCTGTCTGCCAATTCCAGCATTTCCCCGGTGTGCGCTGAAATTATAAGCGCTGGTCTGGCAGGCGTCAATAATCGAATATAATCAAGCACGTTCGATGCGGGTATAAAAATGCACGAGAAGGAGCGTACCTCTTTTGTCAAAAATTTATTCACCGGATAGCGCCGGAAAAGAACGCGCCAGACTTTCGAAAACAATCGTGCTGGCTTTACGCGAACTTATGAAACAATCGGAGCCGGATAACCTTACCAAGGATATCACTGCCTATGTGATACTCGCCCTGGAAGAAATTGCCGCGAATATTGACACCTCGGTTGAAGCCTGGGAGAAGCGGGGATACTGGGTGAAAGCGGATCGTTTCAGGCTGGAATGGGAATGGGCAGGTAATAGCGCTTCAAGGCTACGAATTGCTTTTTTAAGCGAAGACTGGGGCGCGATTGCAGTTACAACTGCTTATATAGGGCAAAAACTCAACAAAGTGGTGGTGCCGCAACGCCATCGCCTGGGCACACCCTGGGTGGGGGCGGCAAGAAATTTAAAATAAAAAAGAGCTTCTGCTTGTTGGCAAAAGCTCTTTCCGCGGGTGATCAGTTACTTTTTCTTGAGGATGATCCTGGCATCAGCAACGCGCAGTCCTTCGCCTTGCGCGTAAACCAGCACCGGATTGGCATCAGATTCTGCAATTTCATCCATCAGGTCATAGATCATGCTCGAGTATTTGATAATGGTCTCGATGATGGCTTTACGATCGCGAGGGGCCTCGCCGCGAACACCTGAGAGGATTGGGGCACCGCGAATTTCACTCACCATCTCCTCCGCTTCGGCTTTTGATACCGGGGTCACACGGAAGGTGACATCTTTGAGCACTTCAACGAAGATGCCTCCCAGTCCGAACATCACGGTTGGGCCGAAGGATGGGTCACTTACCGAACCCAGGATAACCTCCGTGCCCCAGGGCGCCATTTCCTGCACGGCGATACCATGAATATTCGCATCCGCTTTATACGCTTTGGCGTTCTTGAGGATGGTGTTATAAGCCTCGCGAGCTTCAGCTTCGGTTTTAATATTGACTTTGACACCGCCTGCATCTGATTTGTGAAGAATATCTGGCGAGACAATTTTCATCACGATGGGGTAACCGATTTCTTTACTCAACTTGACGGCTTCTTCTTCGGTTTTCGCCAGTCCAATCTTGGTTGTTGGCATACCATATAACTCAAAGACTTTCTTGGCTTCAATTTCGGTCAATGAAGTACGCCCATCAGCTCGCGCAGCCGCAATGACTTCAAGCGCCAGTTTTTTGGCTTTTTCATCGGTTTTCGCGCCGTCAGATTTCTTGTTCTCTTGTAATTTGGCGTATTCGCGCAGGGCTGCCATCGCGTTTACCGCTGTATCAGGGGCGAAGAACGCCGGGATGCCGTTTTCCACCATCCAACCGATGGCTTTATCTGATTTTTCACCACCGACGAAAGATACCGTGATCGGTTTGTCTTTTACGCCACTGTCATCCACAGCCCGTTTGATGCTCGCAGCGATTTCTGCAGGGTCAGTAATGGCTGTTTCGCAGTACAGCACAACTACACTATCCGTCCACTTATTCATAATAGCGAACTTGACGGTTTCGTAATACCAATCGTTGCCTGCCATGCCGGTCATATCCACGGGGTTCTTGGCAGAACCGTACTCGGGCATATGCTTCTTCATTTCGGCTTGAACGTCATCCGGGGCGAATTTCAACGGGATGCCGAACCGTTCCGCGGCGTCAGTAGCGAGCACACCGTTACCGCCACCATTGGTGATAATCAAGAAATTGTCGCCTTTCATCGGCGGCTGCATGGAGAGAGTAAGGCCGCGGTAGAAGAGGTTATCAAGATCCGTTGCCTGAATCACACCTGCCTGTTTAAAAGCTGCGCTGTACACCTTTGCGCCTCCGGCGAGCGAGCCAGTGTGAGAGGCTGCAGCCGCCGCGCCGTGAGCAGAAACGCCAGACTTGAGCGCGATGATGGGCTTGTTGGATTTTTTGGCCACATCGATAAACCTGCGCCCGTCCCGAAGACCTTCTATGTAGAGAGAAACGCAGGAGGTTTCCTCATCATCCTGGAACCATTCGATCAGGTCGGCAAAATCAACATCGGCCATGTTGCCGATAGATATCATTTTTTCGTATCCAATCCGGCGGCTGTAAGTTGCCATGTCCATGGCAATTAACAACGCGCCTGATTGGGTGACCAGTGAGTTCTTGCCCGGCAAAGGAAGGCAGGGCGCGAATGACCCATTAAACTTTTCGGAATTGGAGAGCGTGCCAACGATGTTGGGGCCGAGGATGCGCATACCATAGTGGCGAGCGATTCTGACCACTTCATCTTCCAGGTCTTTTCGGCCAATCTCGCTAAACCCTGAAGTGATTACCAGGGCGCCTTTTACGCCTTTACGGCCGCATTCTTCAACTACTTCCGCCATAACTTTGGCTGGAACGCACATGACAGCAGAGTCGATCTCGCCCGGAACCTGCCCAATTTCCGGGTAGCACTTCAAACCGAGAATCTCGCTTTCTTTCTGGTTGATAGGGTAAATTTTGCCCTTGTAACCGTCTTTCAGCAGGTTCTTGATGACAGTGTACCCGATCTTCCCCGGTGTAGCCGAAGCGCCAATCACCGCGACAGATTTCGGTCTGAGCATCTTTTCAATTCCAGTTTTATCCACAGCAAATTCCTCCTTTTGGATTGATCAATCAGGTTGTCTTGAACAAATGATAGAATAATTCAACTGTCATTTTACCCACTTTTCGCAAAACAAAAGTCCTCAAATCTATGAATATTCATCATAAACCAACCTATGAAGAAAGAATCTCCGCTGCGCTGAACAACACCGCCACGCCACTCGCAAGAAAAGGTGATTTGATCAAGATTCTCTCGGCAGCACTGAAGGCAGTTGATCCGCAGTCGGTAGTGAGAAATAATTTGTGGCAAATCGGGGGTGAATTACGCGTGGGTCCAAACGCTTTTCGGCTGACCCCAAAATCAAGGTTCGTGACCGCAGCACTGGGGAAAGCGGCACCGGCGATGCTGACCGGCGCCATCCACCAGCTTGGCGACTATTATGGAGAGGGATTATGCATCTGTAAACACCTTGATTCTACAGACAACCCGTTCCCTGGTACCCGTTATATCCTTGGAAATCATCCAGTACCGGGCGCGGGCAGCCTGCGGGCTGGAGAAGCATTAAAAAGCCTGGTCATTGGTCTGGGTGAAGAGGATATCGTGCTGCTGCTGCTTTCCGGCGGTGGGTCTGCCCTGGCTACATTGCCAGCCAGCGGCATAACCCTTGAGGAAATGCAGCAGTTAACAGTGACCCTCTTACATGCGGGCGCGGATATTCATGAAATCAATACCGTACGCAAGCATCTCGACCTTCTCAAAGGAGGCGGACTGGCGCGGCTGGCGTATCCAGCCAGGGTTGTGACACTGGTGCTGTCAGATGTTGTGGGCAACAACCTGGAGGTTATCGCCTCTGGACCGTCCTACCCTGATCCTTCTACTTTTGCGGACGCTCTGGAGATCGTTGAACGTGCAGCGAAACACGGCGTGATTCCCGCTCGTATTCGCCACCATTTAGAAAGAGGCTGCAGGGGAGAATTACCTGAAACGTTGAAACCCATCGAACCTGATGCCCAGCGAAGTTTTAATACGATCATTGCCAGCAATGTGAATGCCAGCGCTGCTGCCGTAGCACAGGCAAAGGCGCTCGGTTTTACAGCTGAGACTGTCACAAACGAGTTGACGGGCGATGCGCGAGCAGCAGGGGCGCAGATCGCTTCGATGGTGAAGACCAGGGGCGACTTGAACAAACCCTTTCTGCTGGTATGGGGCGGAGAAACGACCGTGGTGGTGAAAGGACGTGGAAAGGGCGGCAGGAATCAAGAGCTGGCGTTGGGAGCGGTGAAAGAATTATCTGGAGTTCCGAACATCCTGCTCATCAGCCTGGCAACAGATGGAGAAGATGGCCCTACAGACGCTGCCGGGGCGTTGGTGACAGGAGATACCCTGAACCGCGCATTGGTAAAAGGCCTTAACCCTGAAAGCTACCTGCGCGAAAACGATGCTTACGCATTCTTTGAGGGAATCGGAGACATCCTTCGCACCGGGCATACCGGCACGAATGTCAACGATTTGATTTTCGTTTTTGGTTTTTAATTCGCGTACCTTTGCCGGATGCAGGGAATAAGGTATTCTTCAAAGGCACGTTTTTCGTCGTAATCAGGTTTCCATCCCCAATCTCGCTTGGCCGCGGCGTCTTCCACGTCACCTGGCCAGGAATCCACGATTCGCTGCCGCGCAATATGCGGTTTAAAATTTATCTCAGCGTCCGGGAATGCCTTCTTCACGTGATGGAAGAAATCCTCTGCGGTAGGGCTGAAGCTGGTGACGTTATAAACCAACTGTTTTAAATTCTCTTGCGGCGCCTCGGCAAGCTGCAGCAAGGATTTGATGGCATCAGGCATTACCATAAAAGGTAAGCGCGTATCAGGACGGACGAAGCAGTTATAGGGTACGCCCTGGGCTGCAGCGTGTAACATTTCAGGTCCGTAGTCACTGGTTCCCCCTGTTGGAACAGTGACCGATGAAATTAACCCCGGAAAACGCAGGCAACGAAAGTCAATAGTATGTTTTACTTCATCCACTGCCAGTTGCCGATAGTAAAAGTTGTAATACCTGCCAAGGTGTTCACAGTAAAGCTTGTTGCAGCCGTACATCGTGATGGGTGAGTTCCAATCGTATTCTTTAATCTTGCCAGACTGATTTTTCTTTTCGAGTGTGGGTAACCCATATGCGGCAATTGAACTGGGATAAAGGAACTTGACCGGTTTTCCCTGCCAGGAAGATTGTTCAACCGCCAATTTGAGCAGGTTCAGCGTTCCTTCAACATTAACCCGGTGAGCGGTTTCAGGGTTGTATTCTGCTTTTGTGGAAAGAATGGACGCCAGATGAAAGATTATGCGGATATCATAATCAGCCACCAGTCGGCCCAGAAGCATGGTATCAAGAATGTCACCCTGGATCGCCCGCTCGCAATAAGGTTTCAGATTGTCTTCCAAGGGCTGAACATCAAGGGCGATGATCCGGCTTGCTTGTTTTTCACCCAGATAGCTGATCAATCCATGACCTATCTCTCCATTCGCGCCAGTGACCAAGACCACTTCTTTTCGCATGCGCATCCCTCCTGTTCAGTAGGTTGACTGCTTACTTGCCTAGTGTAAAAAAGTTCTGGATTGCTCCAGAACTCTTTTGATTTACGAAGTCGTTGCGTGTTTCTTTGTGAACCAGGTCTTCCACTCATGGTTTTCCCAAACCACCAGGAGCGGAGCCGCGATGAAGATGGAGGAGTAAGTTCCGCTTAATAAACCAACCAGGAGGATCACAGCAAACTCCCGCAGGCTGACGCCGCCAAAAAGCGCCAAAGCGAGCAACAAGAATTCAACCGTCATGAGCTGGGTGTTAATGGAACGCTGCAGCGTCTGCACAATGGAGTGGTTCGCCAGCTTCTCGAAGTCTAACTTGCGAAGGATACGGTTGTTCTCGCGGATGCGGTCGAACACCACGATCTTATCCTGGACTGAAAAACCGATGACTGTAAGTAGAGCGGTAAGGTATAAAGAATCGACTTGCCAACCGAAGAACTTGGCTCCGTAACCGGTCAAGGCGAGAACGATGAGCACATCGTGGACCATGGCGATAATGGCGCACACGCCATAACGAAAAGCGTGCGGTACCCCGCGAAAGGCGAAGGTGATGTAAATTACCACCGCCAAAGCTGCAAGCGCGACCGCCTGGATTGCCCGCTGTGTGACCCCTTGACCGATAGAAGGGCCGACTGTGTCTGATTTTAGAATAATCACCGGGCTGCCGGCTTCTTCTGCCAAGACATCCAGAACGGATTGGCGCACACTATCACTTAATTCTGATGAGCGTAAAAGCAAAGTGCCTTCGGTGGTCGATTGAACCTGAAGGTCATTAATGCCATTGTGGTCATAGATCTTTTTTATCGCTTCGGTGGAAGGGAAAACGCCGTTCTCAAAACTCACTTCAAGCAATGTGCCGCCTTTGAAATCAATCGATAAAGGCATTCCATTCACCGCGAGCATGATCAACCCTGGCAGAATAATGAGGATGGAGAGTGCAAAAAAGAGATATCTTTTACCAAGTATGTTCATTATTATTTTCCTTCTACAAACCGAATGAATTCTTGATCTTATCGGTTTTTATGAAATCGACCGCTATTCCGAGGAAGGTTCGGCTGACAAACACGGCGGTGAACAATGAAACCATCACTCCCAGCGCCAGAGTGAGGGCAAAGCCTTTCACCAGTGTAGCGCCAAATGTTGATCCGAACCAGAAAAGGATGACGCTGGTGATGATCGTGGCGATGTTCGAATCTCGTATGGAAGGCCAGGCGCGCTTCCATCCCAGATCAATGGCCTGTTTCAGGGTGCGCCCGTTACGGAGTTCTTCCTTAAGTCTTTCGAAAATCAGAATGTTGGCGTCCAGCGCACTGCCGGTGGATAAGAGAAAGCCTGCGATGCTGGGAAGCGTGAGGGTGACAGGAATCAGTTTAAATAAGGCGAACGTGAGCGCTGCGTAAATAGCGATAGCGACAACAGCGATAGCCCCTGGAACACGATAATAAATTAACATGAACAGGGCTACAATGATAAAGCCGATGACGCCCGCTCTAAGGCTTTTCGTTAGTGAGTCTGACCCAAGGGTTGGGCCGACGACACGGCTTTCTACTACTTCAACAGGCACTGAAAGGCGCCCATAGCGCAGGGTTACTGCCAGGTTATTGGCTGATTCGCTTGTGAAATTGCCCGAAATTTGCCCCTTTCCATCTGGAATGGCGGTGCTGATTCGCGGGCTGGAGATTACCTGTTTGTCGAGCACGATGGTCAGGTACTTACCGACATTGGCAGCGGTATGGTCTTTAAATACCTGTGTGCCGCTATCAGTGAGTTCGAAATTGACAACATACCCGCCAATCCCCTGGTCTGCAGCGACGTTTACGTTTTTAATATCCACGCCGGTCATTACCGTATGCCAGACCTGTCCGGACGCTTCGGCTGCTGGAGTTTCATCGCCAGACTGGGCAGCAGCGTAATCCGTTTCTACCACTGTGCCAGGGTTTAACTGCGTGCTACCTGAATCGATAAATTCGAGTAAACCAGTTTGCTTAACCGCGGCAATCACATCTTCTGTATTGGTCAATCCGGGGAATTGCCCAAGAATATACTTATCTCCTGCGACCTGGAAGATCACCTCGCTCACACCAAGCCCGTTGGCGCGGCTTTCCAGGATCTTGCTTGTGTCTTCAAGGTCCTGGCGTGTGGCAGAGATCCCTTTTTGGGGGCTGAGGAGCACCTGCATTCCACCGCGCAGGTCCAGCCCGAGCACAGGGTTAAGTGTGCGCTTGAAATTACCAATCTTTAAGCCCTGTTGGCCTTCACCACGGGGCAGGTCCACCCAAATAATGGCTGCGACGAGGACGAGGATCAGGATCAGATTTGCATAACGACGATCCATGTGATGTTCTACCTCCAATGCGATTAAAATCCTGCCGAAAAAAGGCGGGAACTCAGGGATTATACCTCAAACCATTATAAAAGTTGACTTAACTGGAATGAGAATTCCCTGTCAGAGACTGGATCTCACTTATCGTTCTCGCAACAAGCTCTTCCGGCGTCAGGAGGTCAGTATCGATAATGATGTGAGCATTCTGCCTGGCGTGCTGAAGCCTTTGCAGCTGGGTTTCGTATTCGCTCTTGTTCCAGTTAAGATTCTTGCGTTTAAGTGTGATTTCGTAGGATACCTGTAAAAAGATGAGAATATCCGGCCTGGAAAGGCGGTACCACATGTCTGGTACATAAGAATGCTCTTGAGCGATGTGCCTGCATCGATACCCTTGTTGAATTAACCCTTTGATCAAGGTGGATTTACCGGAGGCGCAAACGCCTACAACCCCTATCAAAAGGTCAGTTCTTATAGAGCTCATGGTTGGAAAGGAGGAGGAGTTCTCCTGAACTTTGAAAACTCGGTTAAAACCTCTGGATGTCTTGGACGGGCAGTCTGACGGTCATACGCCTTATCTGGTCAACCTCAGTAGGGATCGAGCGCAGGGCGACCACGGTCATATCATCGTTCGGCCGATTATTATCCAGCCTGATGGCCTGGTTCAGGATGCCATCGGCAATTTCCTGGGCGGTTGGCTCCTGGTCTTCCAACATGGATTCAAGGAAGGCGCAGATATCCAATGGCTGCCGAGAGCGTTCCCCGGCGAATTTGATTCCATCTGTATACATCACGATGATAATGCCGCTTTCCAGGGGGAACTCGGTTATGGAAGGGCGGATGTTGCGGTTGGTACCAATGGGAACACTATCAGAGGTAATGCACTCCACTTGCTCGTGTCTTGCCAGGAAAATGGGGGTGGGATTGTTGCGGGTAATGACGATGGTGGCGGTTTGGAGGTCAACAGAAAGAATGTTCAAACAGGCGGATACTTTCCCATCCCGCTCTGTGTACAACGAATCAGAAGCGGCGCGGGCAGCGGCTCCATCTCGCACACCGTCTGCCAGCAGGCTGATCACCTTACGCACGACCATGGTGGAGATGGTTTTCGCGCCGCGACCGGAAGTCTGCCCATCTGCCATCACCACTGATACGCCGCCATTTGGTCGTTCCACAATTTCCAGCGTATCACCGC
>JAAZNW010000137.1 GCA_012798065.1 Chloroflexota bacterium | reverse complement strand
TCCTTTGGACCAGCGCTTTCACCCCTCAAAAAAGCTAAGATTTCCTCAGGGGGCTGGCTGCCATCAAAAACACGCTCAAAAAAGCCAGCCATAGCCTCGGCTTTGGCTGCCACGGGTGGCGTGCCGCCAAAGACAAACTTGACACCTTGCTGGCGCAGGTCGTCGGCTGACTCGGCAAATTCTGCCAGCAGGCGCTCACCCGTTTCGGGCGTCAGGCGGTACGAGACGCCCACGAGATCGGCTTTTTCTTCGTGGGCAGCCTGCAAAAAGGTCTCTATGGGCACAGCTGGGCCCAAAAAGACGGTGCGCCAGCCGGCGAGTTCTGCTAAATGTAAAAAATTCATCACGCCCGCCACGTGGACACATTCCCCCAATGCTCCTGCCACTACGGTTTTCATGGTTGTTGCCTCCTATTACTTTGCGTTCCAGTTTGAATAGTCACAGCTTGTGACCCGAGTAAGACACTTAGACCCCAGGGGTGGGATAAAAAGCCAATTTAATCGAAGTGGATTTATTTTACCTGAATTATGCAGGTCGTTTTTCGCTAGGTTTCAACAAGGGATAACTGTTAGCCTTTCGTATGTATGACCCGTAAGGGTTTTTACTCGGCTTGATTAAGATAGAATAGAGCAAAAGAAAGGTTCTGAGCATTGTTGCTATGTTAAATGTGATTACGGTTGCAGAAGCTCAGCAGTTAATCGCCGAGAAATTTGGGCAGCTACCCATGCCCGAAGAGCAAGTGCAGCTGGAAGCGGCCCTAGGGCGCGTGTTAGCCCATGATTACTTAGCGGAGGAGTTTGTGCCTAATTTCAACCGCTCCACCGTAGATGGCTACGCCGTGCGGGCACAAGACGTCTTTGGCTGTTCCGATTCCATCCCAGCGCTCCTCAAGCAAATTGGCGAAGCGAAAATGGGCGAGCATACTGCGTTGAAGATAAATAGCGGCGAGTGCGTCTACGTCCCGACTGGAGCGGAAATCCCAGCTGGCGCCGATTGCGTCATCCCATTAGAGGATACTGAACCCTTAGGTGACGATACCATCGCTGTGTATAAACCCGTTTCGCCGGGTACTAACCTCATTTTCCGCGGGGATGACGTCAAGCCCGGCGATTTGGTCTTGCAGGCTGGCCGGCGGCTGAACGTTGCAGATATCGGCGCGCTAGCGGCGCTGGGGCAAACCAACGTCTGGGTGCGCCAAGCTCCCCGTATTGCGGTGATCTCGACGGGCGATGAGATCGTTGCCCCGGGGGATCCTTTGCCGATGGGCAAGATCCGAGACGTGAACGCGGCTATGTTGGTTGCATTCGCTCACTCCACAGGCGCGGTAGCCGATTTTATCGGCATTATCCCAGATAGCCGGGAGGCAGTGCGGGCTGCGCTCCAAAATTCACTTTTAGGGCATGACCTCGTGCTGCTCACAGGCGGGACGTCCGTGGGCGTGAAGGATGCCGTCCCGCAAGTAGTGGCTGAGCTAGGGGAGCTGATGGTGCATGGCTTGGCGGTCAAGCCGGGCAAACCCACGCTCTTTGGCCAGGTGGATAGCAAACCCGTGTTTGGCTTGCCTGGGAACCCCGTGGCAGCTTACTTTATGGCTTATTTGCTGGTGCGCCCATTGGTGGCTTCCATGCTAGGTACGTACTTTGGGGAGCGTAAGGTGAGCCTGCCAGTAGCGCGCAATGTGCCTTCCAACCATGGGCGCGAGGAATACGTGCCGGTGGTCATCCGCGAGGGCAAAGCCCAGCCGATAGCAAGCAAATCGGGATTGATCACCACGCTCGCCAATACCGACGGCTTCTTATGCATCCCACGGGATAAAGAAGGTTTGCGGCAAGGCGAACTCGTGGAAGTGACGCTTTTTGAGAGGTGATATGGCTTTCGAATATCTAACCAATGTGCCTTTGGAAAAGGCGCGCCAGGATTATTTGGATGCCCTGCTAGCCGCAGGGCTTACGGCACGCAGTGAAACGCTGCCAACCTTAGAAGCTGCCAACCGTGTAACCGCGCAGGCCGTCTACGCCCGCATCAGCTCACCGCATTACAATGCTTGCGCTATGGATGGTATTGCCTTGCAAGCCAGCCAAACCTTTGGCGCCACAGAAACGACGCCGGTGCGCTTGCCTACAGGTGCCTACCGGTGGATCAATACTGGCGACCCGCTGCCAGAAGGATGCGATGCCGTCGTTATGGTAGAAGACGTGGTGCAGGAAGAAGGCTCAGTTGTGCTCTATGAGGCTGCTGTCCCTTGGCAAAATGTACGGCAAATTGGCGAAGACATCAGCGCTGGGGATATGATCCTGCCATCTTTTAGTGTGCTCACCCCGGCTGCGATTGGGGCGCTGCTTGAGGCAGGTGTGCTCTCGCTGGAAGTGATCACCCAACCTATGGTCGGCATCATCCCCACGGGCAATGAGATTGTCCCGCCCACGGAAAACCCGCGCGAAGGCGATATTATCGAATCGAATTCGGCCATTTTCAGCGGCATGCTGCAGGAATGGGGCTGCAAGGTGCGCGTGTACCCGCCCGTGCCAGACTCAGCGGAGCTGATCGAGGCGGCGCTGAGCCAAGCCTTGGTGGAATGCGATGCCGTGGTGCTCAATGCCGGCTCTTCCGCTGGGCAGAAGGATTATTCGGCTGAGGCGATTCGGCGAGTGGGAGAAGTGGTGCTGCACGGAATAGCCATCAAACCGGGCAAGCCAGCCATCTTAGCCTATGCTCAATCTGCGGATGACAAGCGAGTGCAGCCAATCTTAGGGCTGCCGGGCTATCCGGTCTCGGGCATCTTGGTGCTGGAGCAGCTCTTTCGCCCCGTCATTGAGCAGCTGACCCGCCGTCTAGCAGCTAAGCCGCAATTCATTCAAGCGCAAATTACACGCCGGCTGACTTCATCGCTCAAATATCATGAGTTTGTGCGCACGCGCTTGGGGAATGTGAACGGAAAAATCGTGGCAGTTCCGCTAAATCGCGGGGCGGGCGTGGTCACTTCATTCGTGAAAGCAGATGGCATCATTCATATCCCGCAAAACACTGAAGGCTACGAGGCTGGCGAGATGGTTAATGTGCAGATGGTGCGTGACCTGGATGAAATCAACCGCACTTTAGTAATCACCGGCAGCCATGACCCGCTCCTTGATGAGGTAACCGATATTCTTAAGCGCCAGTGTCTGGAAAGCTCGGTAGCCTCTTCGCATGTGGGCAGCATGGGCGGCATTATGGCGGTCAAGCGCGGTGAAGCGCACTTGGGCGGCATCCACCTGCTGGATGAAGCCAGCGGCACCTACAACATTCCTTACCTGCGCAAGTACTTCCCAGAGGGCGGCGTGGTACTGGTGGAATGCGTACAGCGTACCCAAGGGTTGATGGTACCCAAGGGTAACCCGCTGGGCATTAAGAAATTCAAAGATATCGTTGGCAAGCGTTACGTGAACCGCCAAAAAGGCAGCGGTACGCGCATTCTGTGCGACTTTTTAGCCCGCCAGGAAGGCTTGGATACGAGCCTCATCCCCGGCTACGAGCGCGAAGAGTACACGCATACCGCGGTAGCAGCAGCGATCGCGGCTGGTACAGCTGATACGGGTTTGGGTATCCTTTCGGCGGCGCGCATCTACAATCTTGATTTTGTGCCCATTTGCGAAGAGCAGTATGATTTGCTCATTGCAAAAAACGCGATGAGCTTAGAAATGGTGCAGCGGCTGCTCGCGGTGCTGCGCGGGGAGGAATTTGCCCGCCGGCTCACCCAAATGGGCGGCTACACGCTGCATCATCCCGGGGATGTGCGCCCATGGAACTAAGCCATACTGATGATCAGGGCAACGCTCGCATGGTAAATGTTTCAAGCAAAGGGGAAACCTTGCGCAAAGCCATTGCCAGTGCCTTCATCCGCATGCAGCCAGAAACCTTGGCGCTCATCCAAAGCGGCGGCATTGCCAAGGGTGATGTGTTTGCCACGGCGCGTATTGCCGGCATCATGGCTGCTAAGCGCACGCCCGAGCTTATTCCGCTCTGCCATCCCATTCCACTCAACTTTGTGGGCGTGGAGCTTTCGGCTGAGCCGCCAGACGGCGTGCGCATCACAGCTACCGTTCAGGCAATGTACAAGACAGGCGTGGAGATGGAAGCGCTCACCGCAGCCAGCGTGGCAGCCCTGACAGTCTACGATATGTGCAAAGCGGTCGACCGCGGCATGCAGATTGAGCGCGTGCAATTGGAACATAAAAGCGGCGGCAAATCGGGCACCTACCAACGGGAGTAACCGCAGGGGTTGCCTTCAGTTCTCGCCTGTCTCCAGAGCGCGTAGCCTACCCGAAGGGTACCATGCGAGTGGTTTTGACCGTAGGTCCTTAGTTCTCGCCGGTCTCCAGACCGAGCGAGTAGGTTTGACCGCAGGTCTCCTGTTTTCCTGGCTTTGATCGACGATTATGATAATCAGGTCATCAGTTTTTTGAGACCTAAAGGTCAGCCACCTTTCATGGTCAGGAGAGTGCGAAGCCTGCCCGTAGGGTACCATGAAAGAACTA
>JAAZNW010000102.1 GCA_012798065.1 Chloroflexota bacterium | reverse complement strand
GCTTATACAGCTGCCAACTTCAGACAAAACAGTTACTGTAAATATCTTTCAAACTTTGATCAAGGAGGCGGACCCGTCGGTAACATTATCATTTGAACCAACGATGCACCTTCGGTAACATTTTCTTTTGGATTGACAGGGATAATCGTGTTGAGAGTTGAGAGATTTACTTATCCAACAGGGCAGCCACACCCGGCAGTTCCAGCCCTTCCAGCATCTCCAGCGATGCTCCACCTCCGGTGGAGATGTGCGTGATCTTGTCTGCCAACCCAGATTGTTGGATGGCAGCCACTGATTCTCCCCCGCCTATGACGCTCACCGCAGCGCTATCCGCAACTGCCTTCGCCACTCCAAAGGTACCTTCTGCGAACTTCGGAAATTCAAAAACGCCCATCGGGCCGTTCCAAACGACAGTTCGCGCTGTGGCAATGATAGCCCGAAAAGCCTTAACCGTCTCGGGGCCAATATCCAGTATGCGCCAGCCATCCGGAACATCCTGGACTTTCAACGTTTTGCTTTCAGCATCCGCGGCAAATTGATTCGCCACCACCATGTCTACCGGTAGGTGAATTTTTCCGCCGGCCTCTTCGAATAAATCACGGGCAATTCCTAACGAGTCATCTTCCACCAGCGAATCGGCCACAGCCAACCCCTGCGCTTTCATAAAAGTATTCGCCATTCCTCCACCAATAAGAATGGCGTCTGCCCTGGTCAGCAGATTCTTGATGACGCCGATCTTATCGCTGATCTTCGCGCCGCCCATGATCGCCACAAAGGGCCGCTGCGGGTTGGCAATCACCTGACCGAGATATTTAATTTCCTTCTCCAGTAAGAATCCAGCCGCCGCTGGTAAGAAATGCGTGACTCCCTCAGTAGAAGCATGCGCACGGTGCGCTGTGCCGAATGCATCGTTCACGTAAAGGTCCGCCAGGCTGGCCAATTGCCTGGCCATTTCAGCATCATTCTTCTCTTCTTCAGCGTGGAAGCGTGTGTTCTCCAGCATCAACACCTCCCCGGGTTTCAGTTCTTCGGCAGCCTCCTTGGCCTCCGGGCCAATGCAATCTGAGGAAAACTTTACTGGTTTCCCTATTAACGAAGAAAGATGCTCTGCCACGGGTCTTAATGAGTACTTCGGGTCCGGCCCTCCTTTGGGTCGTCCCAGGTGCGAGCACAAAATCACAGCCGCTCCCCCATCTAAAAGGTACTGGATAGTGGGCAGCGCGGCTCTGATGCGGGTATCATCACCAACACCAGTCTCATTAAGAGGAACATTAAAATCCACTCTTACCAGAACTTTCTTCCCTTTTATGTCAATATCCCGAATTGTCTTTTTTTCAAACATCGTTCATTCTCCTGGTTAAGGTAAGATGCGCAATCCGTTGGTTTTTCGGTTGCGCATCGTATTCATCAAGCTTACCCGGGAAACATCACCGGATGACTTCTTCTATAACTTTTTTCCCAACATCGCTGCCAGGTCAGCGGTACGGCAGGAGTAGCCCCATTCGTTATCGTACCAGGCGACCACCTTGACCAAATTACCGCCCATGACCATGTTCGTAGGCAGGTCCACGATCGAAGAGCGCGGATCCCCTTTGAAATCCATCGACACGAGAGGGTCTCCATACTCGCCAGTGGTGTACCCGAGGATTCCTTTCAAAGAACCGTTGGCTGCTTCAATGAAAGCAGCGTTCAGATCATCTTTCGTGATCGTTTTTTCAATGGTCGCAACAAAATCAACAATGGAAACGGTCGGCGTCGGAACGCGCAGCGAGAAGCCATCAAATTTTCCTTTGAGCTCCGGAATCACCAGTGCCAAAGCCTTGGCAGCGCCTGTGGTGGTGGGGATGATATTCAAGCCAGCCGCGCGAGAGCGCCGCAGTTCTTTTTTATGTCCTTGATCAAGAATGACCTGGTCATTGGTGTAAGAATGGATTGTAGTCATCATGCCATAAAGGATGCCGAACTTTTCGTGAACCACCTTCGCGGCTGGCGCCAGGCAGTTGGTGGTGCAAGACGCATTGGAGATCACGTGGTGCTTCGCGGGGTCATACCAGCCATCATTCACACCAAGTACCAATGTGAGGTCTTCATTCTTGGCGGGTGCGGTGATAATCACCTTCTTCGCACCGCCTTTCTCGATGTGGACCACTGCGCCAGGTTTGTCCTTGGCTGGGTCGCCCTTGGCGTCGGTAAACACGCCCGTAGATTCCACGACAATATCCACTCCCAGGTCTTTCCAAGGCAACATTCCAGGGTCTTTTTCCGCAAAAACCTGAATCCTCTTTCCATCCACGATTAATTCGTTTTCTTTCGCCTCGATATGCACAGGCAGGATACCGTAATTTGAATCGTATTTGAATAAATGGGCGTTTGTTTTTGTATCAAACAAATCATTGACGGCCACCACTTCCACTTCCCCGGGGTGGTACTCATTGATCGCTTTGAGAACCTGACGGCCGATACGGCCAAAACCATTAATACCAACTTTGGTTGTCATCTACTTCCTCCAAAATTTAAAATATCGATGAATTTTACCATGTCCAGACAAGATTAAATAATTAAATGGATGATTTTTCTTCTTTAGAGACAAGCGGCCCGGTACGTTCCATATAGAGATCAATGATGGTTTTCGCCACTTTCGAAGGGTCGTGCCGCCACGGTTTTTCGACATTCACAAAGTCAGCTCGGTAGTAAGGATAGCGGTTGTCATCCTCACAAACCTTAACCCACTCCGTCCCTTCTGGCATATGATGGTCATACCGGTTGTTAGCAAGCACTACGTCAAATAGCCTGTGACCCGCGTGTTTTTCAATCGCTCGCACGTGATCCTCGCAGGTATACCCGTCTGTTTCACCTCGCTGTGTGGCGATATTGCAAATATAGAACTTGTAGGCTTTGCTCGCTTTGAATGCTTCCAGAAGGTCAGGAACCAACAGATTGGCGATAATACTGGTGTAAAGGCTCCCGGGGCCAACCAGGATGAGGTCAGCGTTTAGCAACGCCTGAATTGTCGGCGGGTAGGATGTCGGATTGCCTGGATCCAGCCAAACCCGGCGCACCCGCCCGCCAGCCTGGCTGATCTCGCTTTCTCCCCTCACCTGGATAATGGTTTTATTTTCCGCCAGTTCAACTTCACCAACAAGATTGATATTTTTAAGAGTTGCCGGCAAGACACTTCCCTGCACTGCCAGCACCCGGGCGGATTCCGAGATGGCCGCTTCAAAACTCCCAGT
>JAAZNW010000101.1 GCA_012798065.1 Chloroflexota bacterium | reverse complement strand
TTAGATTGATCTCAGCCTTACTCATGGAGATCAGCGAGGAGTGGCAGATCGGAAAACATTATTGTGCTGGCAAGTCATTAAGTTATTAAAGAACTATGGGTATTTCCGACTCGAATTTACAGAAAAAAGGTTGCGTAATCTTTACGGTTAGGCCTATTATAATTCAATGCTACTTGACTTGAAAGAACTATTTCCACCTGACCAACGAACCATCATTGAACCACACTCTTCCTCGCTGCAGTTCCTCACCATCTGGGATCTAATTGTTATATCGTTAGGTATCGTGGCTGGCAGATCACATCGCAGGCTTTCCACTCCAGGGCATCAGGGCTTCCCCAGCCTGCCTGGCGGCATGGCATTGTCCAATCGCAAATCTGCAACCAGTTTCTTTAACCTGGAGTTGAATTTCCCTCTTCAGGGTAAATACGCCATTTAATCTAATGAACCTTCCACAGATGCACAACTGGTTTTGTGCCATCTCCGTACAACTCAAGCACATAAAGCAACCCATTTTGACGGTCAAATGCCACATCTCCAATGCGGCTTCGGCGCTGATCACTCCAGCCGAGCTCGACCAAATCCCATTCGGGCGGACTCAGAAAGAGGTGTTCGTCAATGTCGATAACGGCGTAGGGTTGTGGTTGCCACGGTTCCAGCTGGCCGGTAGCGACTTTAGCCAAATCAGCGGGGTCATAGAGGATAAACTCGGCGTCGAAGCGGGTTGTCCACCAACCACGGTTGGAGACACATTCTCCCGCAACGGCATCACAGCAAGCAGTGTAATCCTCCTGCGGGCAGACTGAACCATCCGCCATACGACAGGTAGGGAAGTCCGTGACTTCCGCATCCACACAGGCGAGGTTCGCGCCATCGGGGTGGATGTACCCATACCAGTATTTTTCGCCATTGCTTTTTGTCCCTGCAAATAAAACTGCTGCTTTGCCGCCTGAAGTTGTCAGCCATGCGCCGCCGCCCCATTCATCTGGATGCTGGTAGCCGTCCATACTGCGGACTATTTCCTCGGTGTTGTAGGCGTTCTCATACAAGAGCAAGGTAACTTCATCGAGACGGGTCCCGGCAGGCAAGGGAGAGCCATCCGCATTCCACGGGCGATAAGCGAAGAGCGTTGGCCCCATGCCACCCTGGCCACCGTCGCGCATTCGACCAGTGCCAAGGGGTCTTCCGCCAGTGCAGGTATCTGCCCATTCAGCAGGGATTTCGAACATGTAGCCGTTCACGCTGTACAGGTCCTGGTTCCCAATGAACCATGTTCCCTGAAAATCGGGGATCGACAACGTAGGGCTGAACCAGCCATGCGTCGGGATTTGCTCCGACTGGAGGTGCTCGCCAAACGCAACATGAATCTTGGCTCCCGTTTCGGCACGGCTGAGGTACTGCATTCCAGCCTTGGGGATTTCGTCGTACTCGCTGAATTGTCTCTTCAACACATTTGAAAATTTTTGGATAAATCCGCTGTGTTGAGGTCTTCGATGTTTTTGGAAATGACCGGTTTCGGGATACTGATCTCCGCTACTTGATTCCCATCTGGCAGGTCGCCGTAGGGCATACGGTCATGCCCCATGATGAAGAGCGAGTTCCCGTCAGGGTTATAGGTCATGGCGTTGCCGCCGTAGGCGAAAGTCTGCGGGCGGTCTTCACCACCGGGGAGGCGGAACGCGCCAAGGTACTCAAAGTCGTCAGGGCTGACCAAATCGCCACTGAGTTGCGCGGGTGGAAGCGGTTGCGGCGCAGGTGGCGGCACCTCCTTGGCTGGCGTAGATACATCCAAGCCCGGTTGAATCTCCACAGAATGTTGATTCGAAATCGAACAAGCAGGGGTAGCCAGCAGGAGAATTAATGCAATCGCCAGTTTTTTCATTCCATCCCTCCATATCTTGTTTTGCGTTGACAAGCGGTTGGTCTTGTTCAATTCATATTGGCCTTTTTCGAAGTCACCCTGGGGTGGTACATATAAATATACTCGGCCGGGATGAGATAGTCCAGTGCCTGATGGGGCGAGTCCCTTTATAGACGCGTTCCCTTTTACAGATGATTGAAGCGCCCGCCTGAACCAGGTCGCCAGGTTCATTGACCACACGATTCTTCGGTTTTCGTATGGCACATGCCCTCCTTTTGCTCCTTTTTTCTCTTCTTCTCCTCTGGTCTACCCGTATTCGCCCCACGGTCGAGCCTGATCCTCTCAGCAGCAGGTTGATCTCCTTTTCACTTACTTTCTTTTCCTTGAGACTCTTCCTTTTATTGGATTGTCCCCGTGAAGGAAGAACTCGATGCTCTTTTTTGTCTCATATGTGTCTGAAGCTTTTCAAAAACGCAAAGGATGAAAAAATGCTCGAATTAAAGGCTTTTCTTTTATAATTCTTTCCAGTAGGTATCATCACCTTAATGTCCGTATTACAGAGGATTTAATCCCATGTCAATCTTCGAAGGCTGGTTATCCTTCAGAAAGATTCAGAAAAGAATAAGCGTTACTCGCGTATTGTCTTTTCCTTCCAGATGGTATGAAGCACAGGGATCGGTGGTTCAGAAAGCCGCAAGGTATGGGATACCTGCTATTACCTCCGATTCTTCGGCGACCCGTAAATTGATCGAAGACGGTGTTACAGGTATGTAATTTAAGTATAAGGATCTCGTTGACCTGAAGTCCAATGCATCAACTTATCACCAGTTTTTATTGAGAACGCAGAACGCGTAATGAGATGACAGACCCCATTCGAAAAGCCGTGTTTATTACGTCTGTTGATTATGAGTCGCCTATTCAAGTAGGCGACCATCAATTAGCCAGGCAATTTGCGTCCAATGGTTGGCAAGTGATTTTTATCTCCAAACCCATCACCCCTTGGCATTTGGTTGCAAGAGACAATAATTCGTTTAAAAGGCGGTTTTCCACCTGCCTGTCCAATGGGCGATGGTATACGCATGGAAAAGGCATAATCTGTTCTTTTGTACCATTTGCCGCGGTGATTCCGAAAAACGAGATTTTTTTGGCGAAAAAATGGGTTTTTCAGTACTGGCACAAGACAATTTTCCCGAACATTAAGAAAAACCTGGCAGTAAAAGGTTTTTTGGATGTGGATTTGCTCCATATTCGCGATCCTTTGCAGGGGTATTTGCTGGATTTAATCAACGCCAAAAAGAAAGTATTTCGGGTGGCAGATAACGACTCTGGCTTTTCTTCCTACAACCCTTTTTATACACAAGCTGAGCATAAGATCGCCTCCAAGGTTGATCTGGTTGCTTATTCTGCTCATCAATTAGAAAATCGTGTCAGGCAATTACAACCCAAGCAAGCCGTTTTCCTGCCAAACGGAGTTGATTTCGAACATTTCCAAAAAGTGAAAGCCATCCCTGAGCTCTATCGATCTTGTTCCCGCCCTTTGATCGTTTACGCCGGCTCAATTGATTTCTGGTTCGACTTTGATCTTATCAATCGTTTAGCCATTGCCCTGCCAAAATTCACCTTTGTCATAATTGGTCCCAACCAGAATTTCGGTTCGAGATTTGTCAAAGTGAAAAACCTCATTTTGACCGGTCCAGTTCCTCATTCTGAACTGCCAGCCTTTCTTTGCTACGCGGATATCGGCATTATTCCATTCAATCGGCGGGATTTCCCCACATTGGTCAATGCGATTTGCCCGGTGAAACTTTACGAGTATATGGCCTGTGGTTTACCAGTGGTAGCATCAAAATGGGATGAAATAGAACAAATCGCATCGCCGGCACTTTTATGCAGTTCATATGAAGAATTCTTGACGGCTTTGATGAATTATCAGCCATTAAAGGAGCGCGCCGATACTTACATCCAATTTGCCAAACAAAATGATTGGTCCAAAAGGTTTAACGCGCTGGTCAAATTGATTTCTGACGTTGGTCCATGAAGGCATCACAAAAATCCTCCATGCAGGCGCTCATACTTTTTCAGAGACGCGAGAAGATACACAGTGTCTTTTTCCAACACTGAAATAAATAAGGGCCTTCGACTTCGAAGACCCTTCTCTCTTTGGCTGGGGGCAAAGGATTCGAACCTCTACTTACTGATCCAGAGTCAGCTGTCCTGCCGTTAGACGAGCCCCCAACAACGGTCAGTATTTTACCATAAATACGGCTCATTTCCTGGTTTTCTCTGTCTTTAAACGAACGAATGATGAACTCAACAATAATTGGAAGCGCTCATAAATAGTGAGAATGACCACTCACCGTATTCTGCCCCAACGCTCTTACTCGCTCGCAAAACACGCTCACACCTGAACCAACCATCCGATTGGTTTCGTTTCAAATCAACCCCTTGATCTTTTTTGTACCCGGCAAGATAACGAGATTAATTCACCATAGATTTCAAAGAACCTGTGGTAAAATACTACGTCTGGTACGCAGCAAGTTACTGCTACCTTTCCGCTCTTGACCGCACCAACGGTGCTGTTCGAGGGCAAACCCGAGGAAAGGAGGAATCACCATGCGCACATACGAACTCGTATTGATCTTCCATCCGGAACTGGACGAGAATGCTCTCAATGAGGCTCTCGACAAGGTGAAAGGCTGGATCACAGCGGGCGGCGGCAGTATTTCCAAAGTGGATAACTGGGGCAAGAAACGTCTTGCTTACCTTATTCGCAAACAGCGCGAAGGACAGTACTTCCTTCTCACTGCAGAAATGAACCCCGCCCTCACTTCAGAGCTTGACCGTAACCTGCGCTTTCACGAACCCGTGATCCGTTATATGATCACTGTGGTGGCGTAATAAAAGCTGCAGGAAGAATGAGGAGTTAGAAAATGGGTCGTGATTTAAACAAAGTTATGATCATTGGTCATTTGGGGCGCGACCCCGAAATGCGTTTCACCCCTTCTGGTCGGCCTGTAACAACTTTTACAGTCGCCACCAACCGTTCCTGGAATACTGGAGATGGTGAACGTCATTCAGAAACTGAATGGTTCTACGTGGTCTCCTGGGGAAACCTGGCTGAAATATGCAAACAATATCTCACCAAGGGTCAACAGGTTTATGTCGAAGGCCGCCTGCAAACCCGCCGCTGGGAAGATTCTGAAGGAGTCAAACACAGCAACGTGGAAATTGTGGCATCTGAAATGATGATCTTGGGCGAGAAGAAAGAAAATGCTCAATCCAACGGGGACCTTCAGGAAACCGATTTTCAAGCGGATGATGAATATCCGTTCTAATGGAGTAAAAAATGTCAGAAGAAATTACAAACGAAAGCGAACGATTTTCTGGTCAGCGTCGTTTTGTGGCACGCCCGAAGATCTGCCAGTTCTGCGCAGACAAGAATATCGCCATCGATTACAAGAACACCGATCTATTACGCCGCTTTGTCACCGAAGACGGTAAGATCCGCCCCAGAAGGCAAACCGGAACCTGCGCTCGCCATCAGCGCTCGCTGGCATCAGCTGTGAAACGTGCCCGCCACATCGCCCTTCTCCCGTTCACCGGTGAACGTTGGAGCGAGTCGATCAGATAGCGCAGAACCCAATACCTGCTATTCACAATTTCGTCGCAATCATCGTCATCAGATTGCGCTCGAATAAGATATAGAGGACAAATGACAAAAGAAAACATCGAGAGAACACCAAAGCCTGCTTCTAAAAAGCGTGAAGCCAGGTTGCAGCGTGAAAATCGCCAGAAGAAGATCATGATCACCGTCCTTATCGCGATCGTGGCAGTGGTTACCTTGCTGGTAGGTTTCGGGGTGTTGCAAGGGACTGTTCTTAAGAATCAAAAAATCGTGGCGAAGGTAGGCGATACCAACATAAAAGCAAGCCAGTTCGCAAAACGCGTGCAGTATGAACGCTTGTCTTATGTTGAAAACTTTACTTCTTACGCCGCGTCTGGATACGCGATGTTTTTCCAATCGCAAATGCTGCAGATGCAAAACGCTCTGGACAACTACCTCCAGTTCGGCAGCGATGTATTGGAGAAAATGATAAACGAGGCGGTTGTGGCCCATAAAGCAGCTGAAATGGGTATCTCCGTTACAGATGAAGATATCGAAAAAGAACTTGAACGTGTTTTCGGTTTCTTCCCTGACGGCACGCCCACTCCGCAACCTACCTACGCCTTCCTGCCAACCTCAACCATGTCAGCGCAGCAGCTGGCCATCATCACCATTACGCCCACGCCATCCCCGGAACCCACCGCCACAAGTGAACCGACTGCGACGGCTGATCCATCGCTCGCCACCCCCACGGTGGAAGACAGCACTCCCACCAACGCGCCTACCGCCACGCAGATCCCTCCTACGCCCACCGCGTATACCCGCGATGGTTTCAAACAGCTTTTCAATCAAATGCTCACCAGCATCAATGAACAATTCCCGTTTACTGAAGCGGATTTTCGCGCGTATGTAAAAAGCCTTTTATTAAAGCAAAAGGTTTACGAAGCAGTGACCAAAGATATACCCCGCGAACAGGAAATGGTCTGGGCCCGGCATATCCTGGTGGCAACTGAAGAAGAAGCCAATGCTGTGATCGAACGGTTGAAGAAAGGTGAAGATTTCGGAACTCTCGCTGCTGAACTCTCCACTGACACCTCTTCCGGCGTCAATGGCGGCGACCTGGGCTGGTTTTCAAGAGGACAGATGGTCGAACCTTTCGAAACCGCAGCCTACGCCCTCAAAATTGGTGAAATCAGCCAGCCCGTTAAATCTGACTTTGGTTTTCACGTGATTCAGCTGTTGGGCAAGGAAGTCCGCGCCCTTTCAGACAGCCAGTGGGAGACACTGAAACAGAAAGCCTTCACTGATTTCATTGAAGCTGCCAAAGCGGATATCAAAATTGAGAAAAAAGACGTCTGGGCATCGGTCGTCCCGAATACCCCCGCCATACCGGCGCAATATCGAATCGCGTCAGGTCAGTAGATGATAAAAAAAACCGCGAGAATCTCTTCTCGCGGTTTTCATTTGGTAATTTATTTAACCATTTCGTCGCTCAGTTCGTCAAGGCGCAGGCTGATGACCTGGCTGGCAGAATCACGCCCCATGGTCACCCCGTAGATCACATCTGCCACCTGCACAGTATTACGGTTGTGCGTGATGACAATAAACTGCGTCTCCTGGCTGAGTTCCTTCAACAACTCAGTGAATCTGCCAACATTGGCTTCATCCAGCATCGCGTCCACTTCGTCGAGGATGCAAAATGGCGTGGGTGAAACGCGCAGCAATGAGAAGATGAGCGCGACAGCCGTGAGTGAGCGCTCGCCGCCGGAGAGCAGTGACAGTCCCTGTTCACGCCTGCCTGGCAGCCTGGCTTCAATATCTATTCCCGTTTCCGTCGGATTCTCTGTATCAGTCATCACCAACCGCGCCGAACCGCCTCCAAACAAGCGCGAGAACATTTCTTTGAATTCCGTTGCCACTTCATTAAACGTCGTCCGAAACTGGCGGTTCATCAGCTCATCCAGTTCTGTGATAATTTGGCGAAGGTCACTATCTGCCTTCTGTAGATCCGCCAGTTGTGTTTTCATGAAGTCATGGCGTTCCTTGACTTCCTGGTATTCTTTGCGAGCCTCCGGGTTGATTGCCCCCATTCTCCTCAACAGCGCGCGCTGCCGATTAATCGATTCTTCGAGCCCCTTGGGGAGTTCATCCAGCACAACCAGTGTACCCACGCCTTCCAATGGCAATGGAGTGGGTCCAGTGACCTCATCAGAATATTCGAGGGTTACCAAACCGAAATCATCTTCAATCCGTCTCCGCAGGCCTTCTAATGCTTCGCGGCTGCGGGAATACTCCAGCTGGGCCTGAGTGTAAACCCGATCCGCATTAGCCTCGAATTGCTGGGTCTGTGAATATTCATGCTGCAACTCGGAATACTCACTTTCAAGTTTCCTCAATTCGCTTTCTGCCGGGTTAATTTTTTGACTGAATTCATCCAGGCTTATGTTAACCAACTCTTCTGTCTTTTTGCTTTCCTCGATAGCAGCGCGGACTTCTGCGGTTGCTGTCACCACCTCTTCAATACGGCTGTTTACCTGTTCAATGACCGCTTGATTTTGGGCGATGGTCTGTTTGGATTCAATCACTCGCCCAACCACCTCTCGCAGCGCCCTTTCGGTCACCGCCTGGGTGGTGTTCCAGTGCACCAATTGTTGCTGAATTTCATCGATCGGAATGCCCCGTAGCTGTTCATTATCCTGCCGGATGGTTTGATTCAGCTCATTGATGGCGTTCTCATTCGCTGCGATCTCTTTTCCGATCCCATCCATATCCATTTCAGCAGATTTGGCCTGGTTGACCAGCGTGTTGATTTGGTTGTTTTGCCATTCCAGCTGCTGCACGAGTTTCACCACTTCACGTTCTCTTCCCGCGAGGGTTGATTTTACCTGTTGAAGTTTAGCCTGCTCTTCCCGGGCTGCCTTTTCAAGCTCGCTCTTCTCATTACGCAAAGAGATAACGTTTTTTTGAAGTTCTTCCAGTTCCTTCTTTTTCTCAGCCAGTTTTTCGGCAGCACGATTTACCTGCTGTGTCAGGTCTTTCTTTTCTCGCGGGCGGCTGATAACCCCAGCCCGATTTTCTTTTCCAGCAATGATGACGCCGCTGCCAGCAAATACTTCACCCTTGAGAGTAACAATTCTGCCATCCACCGGCAAATCCTTTAGCAGCCATCTGGCAGTCGCGCGGTTGTTGACGATAATCACACTCCCCAGCAGAAAATTCACCAGTCCACGATTTAGGTCAGTGGGTTTTACCAGGTCAGAAGCTACGCCTAATATCCCGGGGCCAGCAAATTTTCGAGCCTGGCTTGTCCCAGCCGCAGTGAGTGGAATCAGCATCGCGCGGCCTGACTCATCGTTTTCCAGGTAGGTAAGTATTCTCTCCGGGTCAATTCCTTCTCCAAACAATACCGCATCAAGCTGGTCACCCAGCGCGGCGCTCACTGCTGTTTCAAGTTCATACGGTACATCCAGGTAACTGCTCAGCGTCCGTAACCCGGCAGGGATTTTCCCTTGACTCGCAGCAGTGAGCAGGCTTCTGGCGCCTTCACTCAAGCCGGAAAACGCCAGTTCTGCCTGGTGAAGCACTTCCAGTTGGGCTTTCGCCCGGGCGTGCTCAGCCTCCAGGCGACTGATTTCTCCTGAAAATTCTTTTTCCTGAAGCTCCAGTTCAGCCAGTTTTTCTTCAGCTATACCGATATCATGGGCATATGTGTCTGTACTTTGCTGAATTTTTGCCTGCTCAGCTCTAATCTCTTCCATCTCTTTCTGAGTTTTATTAAGCCCGTTCTGATTTTGGTCAATATTCTGAAGCAGATTTTTCCGGCTTTCTTCGAATGATTCAACCCGTCCAGTTAATTCGCGTTGATGCGCCTTTAATTGCACCTGCCGCGTTTCAACTTCCAACAGTTGCTTGCGCGCTAAATTCATCTTCGTTTCCAGTTGGTCTCTATTTGCTTTGCGTTCATCAAAAGAAATACGGATTTCTTCCAGCTGTCCCGCGCACTGGGTGAGCTCGAGCTTAATCCTTTCTTCCTCATCCATTAAAGCTGTTAATTTTTCTTGATTCGAGTGTTTTAAATCTTCATTCCGTGACAACTCAGCCTTGAGTGAAATATCCTGGTTTTGATATGCGCGGATGCGTTCTTCGAGCACAGCGATATCGCGACTGATTTTTTCCCGCTGGCGATGCAATTCAGCGGTTTCCATATGCCAGGCGTTAAGTAGACTGCGTAATTCTTGCAACCGCAGGCGCGCCGCATCAACTTTTGCTTCGATCTCTCCTCGCTTAGTCCTGGCAGCCTCAACTTTGATTTCCTGGTTTTTCAACACCTCGCGGTTTCGCAGCAGTTCTTTTTGTGTGTTTTGCCAGTGAAACCCATACCAGTCCTTCAACAACGCCTGAAGGTCATCCTTCACCTGGTCATATTCTTCCACTCTCTTCGCCTGACGTTCAAGGCTGCGCAGACGAGGTTCAAGCTCACCCAGAATATCCGTCACCCGTTCCAGGTTGCGGCGGGTAGCATCCAACCTGGTGATCGCTTCCTCTCGGCGAGATCGGAATAGTCCAATTCCGGCGGCTTCTTCAAAGAATTTGCGGCGTTCTTCAGGGCGTAAAGACAAGGCAGCGTCTACCAGGCCCTGGCCGATAATGGTATAGGTTCTCTCCGCCAGGCCTGACTGAGCCAGTAGTTCTGTGGTGTCTTTAAGCCTCACTCGCTGCCGGTTTAACAAGTACTCGTTGCTGCCATCACGATACGCTCTTCGGGCGACCGCGACCTCACTGTAGTCAATCGGCAGCCAGCCTTCTTCGTTGTTAAAAGTAATCGTGGCTGAAGCCATTCCTGCTTTTGGGCGTTGGTCAGAACCCAAAAAGATCATGTCTTCTGTCTTTTTGCCGCGCAACAAAGTATACGATTGTTCACCCAGCACCCAGCGTACAGCGTCTGCGATGTTCGATTTTCCTGACCCGTTTGGACCGACGATCGCGGTGATGTTCCCCGGGAACTCGAATAACGCTCTGCCAGCGAAAGTTTTGTACCCATGCAGCTCCAGTGATCTTAGTTTCGGTTTCATCGCTGAGTTGGTTTCCAATCTGAAAGGTGAAGTTTATTAAGAGCGTCTGCAGCCGCCTGCTTGGTAGCAGCCTGTTTGCTGGTACCTGAACCTGTGCCGCAGGTTTTTCCGTTTACGATCACATCCACGACAAAGAATTTTGAGTGGTCTGGTCCTGAAACGTCACGGGTGGTATAAACCGGCGCCGGGTAACCGTTTCCTTGCGCCCATTCTTGCAGCTTGCTTTTGGGGTCTTCATCTTTGTGATTAATCAGAATGTCATCAGCGCAGGATTCAAGCATGGGGTAGATAAAACGTTTGACGCCTTCAACCTCCATTTCCAGGTAGATTGCTCCAACGACTGCCTCAAAGGTGTCGCACAGCAACCCTGGGCGCTCACATCCGCCCGCCTGGGTTTCCCCCTTGCCCAGTCGCATCGCCCTGCCCAATTGAATGCTACGCGCAAAATCTGCCAGTTGAGCGGTGTGTACCAAAGCCGAACGCATGCGTGTTAAATCGCCTTCTGGCATTTCAGGGTACCTGTTATATAACCAGTCACCCACCACAAAATCAAGAACCGCATCACCCAGGAATTCTAAGCGTTCATTGTCCTCTAAAGCCTCAGGATGTTCGTTTAAGTAAGAGCGATGGGTCAATGCTCTGCTTAACAGCAGGATATCGGTCAAGTTGGGAAAGATTCTGGCAGCCAGTTCTTCGGGGGTTTCTCTGTTACACTCGTTATGCATTTGAGTCAAGCGTTTTCTCCACGAATAAGGGGAGCGCCAACCTCTCTTTTCAGAGGAGCTCGCGATCACATTATTCTACTGTAAGATGATATTTGTTTTATAGCCTGAGCCTGTCATGATAGCCACAACCGGTTCAACAAGATCAATTTTATCATCTAGTAACGGCACAAGGGATAAGCAAGAGGTCGGTTCATAAAAATAACCCGATCGTGCTGAGAGCCGATAGAGCGCTACCAGTTGCGCTTCAGAGCCCATTACCATTCTCCCTTGGTGATTTTGCATTCGTTCCAGTATCTGGGCTCCCCGCGCCAGGCAAGAAACATGTGTTCCCTCTGCCAGGGAGGCAGAAATTTCCACTTTAACCGGGTTTAGTTTTTGTTGCCTGTAAGCCTGAACCAGCGGGGCGCAGTTTTCTGCTTGAACCCCAATATAAAAAGGTCTCTTGCCAATCAATCCGGCTGAAAAGAGCGCATCGAACCCACGCATTACCCCATAAAGCAAGCCACCATGACCCACCGGTGAAAT
>JAAZNW010000100.1 GCA_012798065.1 Chloroflexota bacterium | reverse complement strand
TGGAGTAAGAGAAATGGCACATAAAAAAGGTGGTGGTTCAAGTCGTAACGGCCGCGATAGCAACTCCCAGCGGTTGGGCGTAAAAAAATTCGCCGGTGAGCAGGTGCTCTCCGGAAATATTCTCGTCCGCCAGCGCGGCACCAGGATTAAACCAGGGCTGAACGTTAAAGTGGGCACCGATGACACGCTCTTTGCCGTAGCGCACGGAATTGTGGAATACGAAACTCTGCCGAGCGGTCAAAAACAGGTCCATGTCAGACCAGTTGAAACCAAGTAAATATATTTTTTACAAATCCGTCGGAAATTGACAATTGTAAAAAACCATAATCAGGAAGGTCAGCGATAATGAAAAAAGGTATCCATCCAACATACTACCCGGAAGCGAAGGTCACCTGCTCATGCGGCAACACCTGGACAACCGGTTCTACCCGTAAAGAGATTCGTACAGAAGTCTGCTCCAAATGTCACCCATTTTTCACCGGGGAACAGCAACGCATTATCGATATTGAAGGTCAGGTGGACCGCTTTTACAAGAAACTGCAGGCCCGTCAGGACTATGTCGAAGAGAAGAAATCGAAGCTTGCCGCCAAGACTTCGCCTGAACGCTCCGTGAAGGATATTGGCATTACGGTAAAAGCTGCAGAAGCGCTGGAAAAAGCCGGATTGATGAATGTCGGTCAGTTGCTCGAAAAGCTGGCTGAAGGTGAAGCCACTATTCTGGCGATTGAAGGCTTTGGTCGCAAGTCCCTCATCGATATGAAGAAGAATCTGCGCCAGATGGGGTATAAATTGCCCGCTGCCGCAGAAGAAATTGTGATCTAGGTTGTCAACAGATCAACTCCCCTGGCGAAAACCAGGGGAGTTTGCTATTCACTGCCTATCTTCAAATCAAAATGCCAGAATTAAGGTAGAATCGTTTTTAACCCTTAGGAGGTGAAACTTGGATAAAAAACCCGGCCATATTGAAGTGATATGCGGTTCCATGTTCTGTGGAAAGACCGATGAGCTGATACGCCGTCTTCGTCGCGCAACAATCGCCAAACAAAAGGTTCAGGTTTTCAAACCAGCCATTGATGGGCGCTTTGGCTTACAAAAGGTCACTTCGCATGCTGGTTCAGAATTCGGCGCCACACCAATCCGTTCTTCCAGTGAGATCATCCCGCTGCTCAAACCAGAAACCACGGTGGTCGCAGTGGACGAGGCTCAATTCTTTGATGACGAGCTCATTGAGGTTGTGGAAGAAATGGCCACGCGTGGACTCAGGGTGGTGATCGCCGGATTGGATATGAATTTTAAAGGTGAGCCTTTCGGTTGCATGCCCGCATTGATGGCGCGCGCCGAGCAGGTAGATAAGTTGCAGGCGATCTGCATGGTCTGCGGAGAACCCGCCAGCCGCACCCAGCGCCTGGTTGATGGAAAACCCGCGAGATATGATGACCCGGTTGTCATTATCGGCGCGTCTGAAATGTATGAAGCCCGCTGCCGTAAGCATCACGAAGTTCCAAAAGACTGATCACGCCGGAGGCCACATGCAGGATTATCACTATTACCTGAGCGAAGTACTGATAACGGAAGACGCACTGCAGCGCAGGATTGCCGAACTCGGGGAGCAGATCAGTCGGGATTACGCGGGTAAAGGGGAACTGGTGCTTGTGTGCATCTTGCGCGGTGGAGTGCTGTTTCTCACGGATTTGATGCGTAAGGTCACCATTCCGCACGCCATTGAGTTCATGGCCGTCTCTTCGTATGGCGTGGGCGGTAGAGAGAGCAATGGTCAGGTGCGCATCACGCTTGACCTGAACCTGGATATTTTTAATAAGCACGTCCTTTTAGTTGAAGATATCATCGACAGCGGTCACACTATTTCAGCGGTCATCGATTTTTTGGCCACCAGGCGGCCGGCCAGCATCAGCGTGTGTGTCCTTCTCGATAAAGAAGAGCGGCGCGAAGTGGAAGTACCCATTCGCTATCGCGGCTTCACCATTCCAAATAAGTTCGTTTTTGGGTACGGATTGGACCTGGATGATTACTATCGTAATTTGCCTTTCATCGGGGTAGTAGACCTTCAAAAATATCAGGGCTCTGAACAGGGGTCTGAGGGTGCAATTTCCTGATTTTATTAAACGGCTCGCCAGCTTGACCGAACCATCCAAACCGCTCTACCTTGTGGGTGGGGCGGTTCGTGATGCATTACTGGGGAAACCTTGCAGTGATTTTGATTTTGTCTGCGCACAAGACCCCCGGCCAATGGCTCGGGCTTTTGCCAATAGGAACCACGGCAATTATTTTATCCTGGATGAAGGGCGCCTTATTTGCCGGGTCTTGATCGACTCCGCAGAGGTGCCTGACTTGATAGTCGATTTCGCAATCATGCGAGGGGAGAATATTCTAGAAGACCTCGCGCACCGTGACTTTACCATCAACGCCATGGCGATTGACCTCAATCAGCCGGAGCACATCATTGATCCGTTCAAGGGCGGGCGAGACTTGCTGGAAAAACGCCTGCGCGTGGTTTCCCGGGACAGTTTTATAGAAGACCCTTTGCGCGTCATCCGGGCTGTGCGTTACACGGTCGATTTGGGGTTAACCCTTGCGCCAGAAATAATTGACCTGGTCCGTGCTGCTGTGAATGGGCTTCAGCGCGTATCACTTGAACGAAAACGAGACGAGCTGTTTAAAATCTTCTCCGGGCACAAGGTGCATACGGCGCTGCAGTTGTGCATGCTGTTTGGAATTATTCCTTATCTTCCGCTTTCAATTCCGCTGAATTTTCCGCCCCTGGTCACGCGCATCCGGTCACTGGAAGATATTCTGGATTGGTTATGTGGTGTGAAAACGCATGCGCGGCAGACTGCCTTTTACCAATCTTCGTTGCTTGTTGAGCTGGGTCGTTTTCGGGAAGATTTGCGGCGTTTTTACCTGGCAAAAAACCCATCGAAGCGTGATAGAAGGTCGCTGCTTTTTTTGAGTGTCATTCTTGGCGAACAGGCGGAACCGGGAGATCACGTGCGAGCGCTGGCGCTTTCGGTTGAGGAAATGAAGCAGGTGCGCGATTTTAAGGCTGCCATCCCGCTTCTGCAAGGATTTATCGACCGCGGCTCTATCCCCGAACCACTTGAGATCTATCGGTATTTCAAAGCCACCGCGGCTGGCGGTGTTGATGCCGCGGTCGCTGCCCTGGCGGAGCAAGTTTCTCGCGTTGGCTGCGAATTTGTGCAGGAGCAGTGGTTGTACCAGTTAAAGTTGGCCGCTAGACTGATGGAGGCCTGGTTTAAATCGCCGCAGGTGCTTAACCCCGACCCCTTGTTGAATGGTGATGATCTAATGCGCCGCTTCTCGCTAAGCCCAGGTCCATTTATCGGTGAACTGCTGGAATTACTCAAGGAGCAACAGATTAAAGGTTCTGTCACCAGTGCATCTGAAGCCTGGCGATGGATTGAAGGAGAGTTGAAAAAATAGAGCTGGGGGCGTTATTGTAATGCAGTTTGCCAGGAAACCTTCAGCGGCGAATGATCCACGCTCTTCTCGCTATAACGCCTGACCAGGTTGTTGATCTGGGCGATCAACACACCGCGTGAAACAGGTTTGATCAAATACTCATCTGCTCCCGCATCCAGCGCTTTGGCCAGGGTCAGCGGGTCATCCAATACCGAAAGGATGAGGATGGGGGCTTTGGTGATCTTCCTGATTTGACGCGTTGTTTCCAGCCCGTCTATTCCCGGCAGCATATAGTCTAGCAAAACAATATCTGGCTTGAACTCCCTGACCAGACCAGATCCTTGTTCTCCGTCACAGGCGTGCTGGATTTCTGCCAGGGTGGGAGCGAGTATCAATCTGAGCAGGTCGGTTACAGAAGGGTCGTCGTCGATGATTAATATTTTCATAAGATACCGCTTATCAAGTACCATAATTATCAAGTCAAATTGACGTTTTTTACCTTTCAATATATTTACAGTAGGTGATTTTCAGTTCTTCAGCAAATGAAAATCAAATTTGACCGAATAAGTCAAATAAAGAAAGTGCGTATGGTAAAATTATCACTTTGGAGACAGAATCCCGTTTTAACGGGTTATTTTGAGCCTGGCTCGGAGGAAAAGATGACAGATAAGAAATGGGTTTATTTGTTCAACCAGATCAAAGAGGTTGAGCAGTACGTGAATAAAGATTGGGACGCAGTAAGAGGGTTACTGGGTGGGAAAGGCGCCAACCTTGCTGAGATGGTGCGGATTGGATTACCAGTGCCACCGGGGTTCACCGTTACCACAGAAGCCTGTAATGCATACCAGGAAACCAAGCAGTTCCCAGAGGGGATGTGGGAGGAAATGCTTGACTGCCTGCAATTAGTGGAAAAATCAACTAAAAAGAAGTTTGGCTCCACCAGAAACCCGCTGCTGGTCTCTTGCCGTTCTGGCGCAAAATTCTCCATGCCGGGGATGATGGACACGGTTCTAAACATCGGTTTAAATGATGAAACCGCCAAGGGGATGATCAAACTCACGCAGAACGAGCGCTTTGTATATGATTCGTACCGCCGCCTGATCCAGATGTTTGGGTCTGTAGTACTGGGGATTCCAGACGAGGCATTCGAGAAGCATCTGGATGGTTTGAAACAGGTCAAAGGCTATAAATTGGATACCGAGATGACCGCATCAGACCTGACTGGATTGATTGAGGTCTATAAAAAGGTCATTTTTGAAGAAATGGGCTTCGAGTTCCCCCAGGATCCTTTAGAGCAATTAAAACTGGCTACGGAAGCGGTGTTCAAGTCGTGGGATGGGAAAAGAGCGGTGGATTATCGCCGCGCCACCCATATCCCAGATGATTTGGGGACCGCCGTTAACATTCAAACCATGGTGTTTGGCAATATGGGCGAAGACTCCGGCACCGGTGTGGCATTCACCCGCGATCCATCCACTGGCGAGAACAAACTGTACGGCGATTACCTGCTGAACGCGCAAGGTGAGGATGTCGTTGCCGGCATCCGCAACACGGAAAAGATCGCCCATCTCGGCAGAGACCTGCCCGAAGCCAACAAGGAATTCTTGCAGATTGCCAAAAAGCTGGAGTTGCATTACAAGGACATGCAGGATGTTGAATTTACCATTGAGCATGGGAAGCTGTGGATGCTGCAGTGCCGTAATGGCAAACGTACTGCGCTGGCGACGGTGAAGATCGCCATTGACCTGGCGAATGAAGGCATCATCACCCGTGAAGACGCCGTGATGCGGGTAAGCCCCACAGATGTGGATACCCTCTTGCACCCGCAATTTTCCAGCGAGACGAAGAAGCTGGCTGTTCAAGAAGACCGCCTGTTTGCTCATGGCGTGAACGCTTCTCCTGGCGCGGCAGTGGGTCAGGTGTATTTTGACGCAGACACTGCTGAACGGCGCGCCAAAGAGTACGGCGAATCCACGATCATGGTGCGCCCCTTCACCAAACCGGATGATGTACATGGAATGTTGGCGGCCAAGGGTATTTTAACCAGCGAAGGCGGGGCGACCTCGCACGCAGCGGTGGTTGCCAGGCAATTTGGCGTACCGTGTATTGTTGGCGCGGCTGCGGTGAAGATCGATTTGGATAAACGTGAAATGAACGCGAATGGCGTTTTGATTAAAGAAGGTGATTGGATTTCGATTGATGGTTCCACTGGTGAAGCCTATATCGGTAAGTTAAACCTCACCACGCCAAAATTTGAAGAGCAAATTGATTTGCTTAATCTGCTCAGTTGGGCCGACCAGATCTCCTCCACCAAGGGTATTCGCCATGCGCCAGATGGCTGGCCAACTACTGGTTTGCAGGTGTGGGCCAATGCGGATAATCCCAGGGATGCGGAACGGGCGCGCACATACGGCGCTGTGGGGATCGGTCTCTGTCGAACTGAGCATATGTTCTTTGAAACGGAACGGTTACCGATCGTCCAGCGGATGATCCTGGCGAAAACCAGCGAAGAACGCACCGCCGCACTGGATGAGCTGCTTCCCTACCAGCGCAGAGATTTCGAAGGCCTGTTTGAAGCCATGAATGGTTACCCGGTCATCATTCGCCTGATTGACCCGCCGCTTCATGAATTTCTGCCTTCGGCTGAAGAACTGCAATCCAAGATTATCGCTTTACGCTTGAGCGGTGGAGGGCTTTCGAACTTTGTGCTTGGCCGCGGTGAGCTAAAAGAAACCGCTGACCTTGACACGATGCTCGATGCCGTCAATGCCATGCATGAAAGCAACCCCATGATGGGTATGCGCGGGGTGCGCCTGAGCATTGCCATGCCAGAAATTGTAGAAATGCAGGTGCGCGCCATCTTCGAGGCCGCGGCAAATATCGCCAATAAAGGGATGACACCCAAACCTGAGGTCATGATACCGCTCACAGGTCACGTCAATGAATTGACCTGGATACAACCCCGCCTGGAACGTATCGCCAAAGCGGTGATGGAGGAGAAAAAAGTTAAGTTCGATTATAAATTCGGCACAATGATCGAGATCCCGCGAGCCGCGGTGACAGCCGGCGAGATCGCCAGAGTGGCTGAGTTCTTCTCGTTTGGCACCAACGACCTCACCCAAATGACTTTTGGTTACAGCCGTGATGACGCGGAACGCAACTTCCTCACCACTTATATCGAACAGGAGATTCTCCCCAAGAACCCCTTCCAAACGCTTGACCAGGAAGGCGTGGGCAAGTTAATGCAGCTCGCCGTGCAGGACGGCCGTTTAGCGAGAGTGAACCTCGAGGTGGGTATTTGCGGCGAGCATGGCGGAGACCCTGCTTCCATTGATTTCTGTCATCGCATCGGAAATAACTATGTGTCGTGCTCACCCTTCAGGGTGCCCATCGCGCGCCTGGCGGCCGCCCAATCTGCGATTAAACATCGCAGCAAGTAACCGTAAAAACGGGTTGATACAAAACCTCCCTGCTGACAGCCAGGGAGGTTTTTCTTATCCATCTTCCTGCCTGTTCATGGGTGGGAATAGAGTGTCTTGTAAATCTCGTAGTTCTCGGTGATGTACTTGATATAATCCCTGGTTTCGTCAAAGCGGATCAATTCCACCAGCAAGTCAACATCATCTCCAGCCAAACCCTTCCAGATAATTGTGTTTCCATCCCCAGCGTTATACGACGAGAGCGCCGGGGTAATCTCACCCTGATACTTGTCGATCCATATTTTCAGAAAATGGGTACCCAACCTTACGTTAATGAATGGCCTATCGAGAGATTCGACGGTGTAATTTTCTGGCCAACCATAGTTGTTCACAATCGTTTCGCCGGTATCGCCGGTGATTTGCATCAGCCCGTGGGCTCCAGCGCTCGAAGTGATGCTGGCGTCGAAGAGGCTTTCCTGGCGGATAAGGCTGAAAATCAACAACGGGTCCAGCCCGTGTTCAATCGCCGCCGGTACAACGAGGTCCCGATAAAATACCCCAAAGCGGATGTGGTTGAAAAAGATCGGTGCCTTGGTGAGGGTTTCGTCTTGGCTCAAGCCCGCCAGATCAAGTATCTGCCGGCTGGAGAGCGAGGCGGTTTGATAAAAGCCAAGGTCAAGCATGTGGTTCATCAAACGGTATAAGTTGACCGCGTCCCCTTCCAGTTCCTTTCGCAGTTGCTCAAATTCGTTCCTGGCGTTATCGCGCAAGCCGAGCTTCCAGTACTCTTCGCCGCGCTGGAACAGCGGATTGTTCGATAGGTCGCTGTACGAATGCAGGTCAACCCCTTGATCAAGCGAAAAAGTTGCCCGCAGCCATTTTTCTGCGTCTTTCTTTTCTTTATCGGTATCCATCGCGATGTCATTGTTGTTCTGGCGAGGGAAGGGGGGTTCGCCCCGACTCTTTTGCCCACCGCGAATACCATAGTACCCGGTGGGGTCAGCGTCCGCTGCCTGCTGGTAATAGGTGAGCGCCTGTTCGTCTTTGTCCTCGGCTTCAAGGCATTTGGCGATCCAGAACCTCGCCGCAGCCTGATCTTCAGGGGAGGTTGACAGCACCAGCATACGCTGAAAGACCAGGCGCGCATCTTCATAGCGCTGTAAGCGGTAGTAGACGATACCGGCTTTGAACAGAGCAGGGTATGCCTGTTCAGCTCCAGGGTATTCATTGAATACCCGCTGCCAGGTTTCAGCTGCCCTGGTCAGGTAGCCGCCAATTTCCAATATTTTGCCTGCGAGAAAGAGGAATTCTGGCGTCCGCGCAGAATCGGGGTAACGTGCGGCATAATGCAGCAGGGTATTGGTGGCGCCTTCGTAATCCTGCTGATAACGCCACATCGAGGAAGCCTTTTCAAGGTAGGCGGTAGCCAGGTATTGGTCGAATGGGTGCTCTTCAATCAATTCATTCCAGGCGGCAATTTCCTGGTCAATATCTCCCAGGCGATAATAACCGTAAGCCTTGTAGTAAAGCGGGGTGCCATCGTGATCGGGGTTTTCCAGCATGTATCTTTCAAGCGCGATGACGGCAAGGCTGTATTGCCCCGCGTAGTAATCAACAATGCCGCGCATGAGGTCGTTGACCGGTTGTCCATCTTCCACCAACGTTACCAGCCCGGAATAAGTATCATAGTAGGTTGGAAAGCGGGTAACAGAATCCTGGAACCGCGCGTAGGCTTGTTCCGGCATTCCCAGCTTCAGGTAAAGGCGCCCGAGTAAAAGGTTAGACTGGGCTTTGATATAGTCCGCAGAACTGTTTTCCAGCAGCGCCCAGTAGATGCTGATGGCATCCTGCTCTCCGCCAGATTCAGCAGCCGCCTGAGCAATTTTCAGTTGCAGGGTATCTTCGCGAATGGGCTGCGCGGTTTTCAACGCGGCGAGAAAAGCCAGTTTGGCAGCGCCAAATTCGCCGGCTCGCACCAGCGCGTCTCCCTTCATTTCGAGGATCTCGCTATCCAATGGACCTGGGCTGGCATCCACATAGTTCTGGTACGCGTCTGCCGCGAGGAGGTACTGTTGTAGTCTTTCGTAAGCCTGCCCCAGGAAGAAGTAAGCTGTATCGCGCGACTCTCCCTCGGCGAAATTCGTGAGCAGCCAATTGAGCTGGCTGACCGCGCCGTTGATATCGTTTTGTAAAAGCAACACCCTGCCCACACCCAGCTGCGCCGCCTGAATCACTTCCGGGTCGGTGGATTGCTCACGGGCGCTCCAAAATTCGGCTAAGGCTTTCTCATAATCGCCATTTAATATGTCCGCCTGCCCAAGGGTGATGCGCGCTTGGGGCTGAGGGGTGGGTGTGATGGTCGGGGTCGGCGAAAGTTGCGGGGCGGAGTTTGTGCCAGAAGGGATGCCGCGATTTTCGCCTGTGCGATTGAAAGGCAGCGTACAGGAGGTCAACACGAACACCAGGATGCTTATGGAGGTCAGGGCTCGTTTTATCATAATCCTCTTATACCGGAGGTTTGATTGGGCGTCAACCAGCGGATACCGTATTGTATACGACTTTTCGACGTGATTTGGTTTAATCAGGTTCCAATCCCGCGGCAAAATATTGCATTCCCCTTTATTCCATGTTAAACTTAGTGGGAAGGGACGCTCTCGACCGAGGGCGTTTTTTAGTGAATTGAGAACGATCGAATGGTTACCGGAGAGCAGGGAAGTTCGGCTGATCGACCAACGTCGGCTGCCGGCAGCTTTAGAATACCTCACCATCCAGACGCCAGAGCAAATGGTGGAAGCAATTCGTACCATGGCCATCCGCGGGGCTCCCGCCCTGGGCGTGGCCGGCGCTTTTGGATTGGCGCTGCAGGCAGCCAGGTATAACCGCGCGGGTGGAAAGGATCTCCGGTCGCTCGTGCACGCCGCTGCGGTTATGCTGGTAAACTCCCGCCCAACGGCGGTGAACCTGGCCTGGGGAGTGGAGCAGATCACGTCTCTACTGGATGAGCAAACCCACTCAGAAAGCGAACTTGTGGAGCGTATCATCAGCAATGCCCAGGCGCTGGCTGAGGCTGACGTGCGCACCAACCTCCGCCTGGCTGAAAACGGCGCCAGCCTGATCGATGACGGCGACACCATCATTCATCACTGTAATACAGGGGCGCTGGCTGTGGTTGACTGGGGTACCGCGCTTGGCGCCATTCGCTTTGCCCATGAGCAAGGCAAACGTGTGCATGTGCTGGTAGACGAGACCCGCCCGCGCCTGCAGGGCTCTCGCCTCACCGCCTGGGAATGCGAACAGTATGGCATCCCCTACGAGATCATCACTGATAATGCCGCGGGGTTCTTTTTGCAAAGCGGTCGAGTTCACAAGGTGTTCTTCGGCGCAGACCGTGTGGCAGCCAATGGGGATGTGGTCAACAAGGTTGGCACCTACATGCTCAGCCTGGCGGCGCACGCCAACCAGGTGCCGGTGGTGTGCGTTTTCCCTTTAAGCACGCTGGATCTGTCCATTGCTGAAGGCAGGTACATCCCGATCGAGGAGCGCGACGCTGCAGAGGTGCTGAACCTGCGGGTTGACGGACAGGCCATCGCCCCAGCAACTGCCAGGGCGCTCAATCCTGCCTTTGACCTCACCCCGCACGCGCTCATCAGCGCCTGGGTTACCGAGGCCGGTGTGGTCCGCGCGCCTTTTGCGCAAAACTTGGCGCAATCCAGATATAATCAGAAAATGGATTAATCAATTTGGCAATTGTGATTAGCGGTTCTGTGGCTTTTGATTACCTGATGACCTTCCCGGGTTATTTCCGCGAGAACATCCTGCCGGATAAACTGGATAAGATCAGCCTTTCATTCCTGGTGGATAACATGACCCGCCAGCGCGGCGGTTGCGCGCCGAACATCGCTTACTCCATGGCACTGCTGGGAGAAAAACCCAAGGTGCTCGCCACCGCCGGCATCGATTTTGCTGAGTACCGCAGCTGGATGGAACAAAACGGCATCGATGCCGCTTATATACGCGAGATACCCGGCAAATACACCGCTTCTTTCTTCGTCAACACGGACCTCGAGAATAACCAGATCGCCAGTTTTTACACCGGCGCCATGGCTGACGCGGCGCGATTCACCCTCACAGGACTGCCGCGCGACGAGGTGGACTACCTTGTCATTTCTCCCAACGACCCCGCTGCCATGCGTAAACTGACTGACGAATGCGTTTCCATGGGTATCCCATACCTGTTTGATCCATCGCAGCAGGTGGCCAGAAATCCACATGACGACTTGAGGATCGGCGTTGAAAACGCGCACGCGGTTTTTTGCAATGAATATGAGTTTGACCTGCTGATAAAGCATACTGGCCTCTCAGCCGCGCAGATCGAGGGGCTGGTGCAGTTGCTGGTGATCACCCGCGGAGAGAACGGTGCTACAGTGAAAGCGGAAGGACGTGAGTATCTCATCCCGGTGGTGCCGGCTGCCCGCATCGCGGACCCCACCGGCGTGGGCGATGCGTTTAGGGGCGGCTTCTTGCGCGGCTACCGCCTGGGGCTGGACCTGCAGACCTGCGGTCAAATGGGTGCGCTTTCCGCCGCCTATTGCCTGGAACAGAATGGACCCAGCAACCATTTTTACACCAAGCAGGAATATATCACACGCTACCGCACCTTTTTTGATGACGGCGGCACTTTGGATATTTTAAATCAACCTTAAAGACAACCATTTGGAGGAATCATGCCGAACTATGATGTAAAAGAATTGCACCTGGCCGAAGGCGGACGCCTGAAGATAGACTGGGCGGAACGCGAAATGCCGGTGCTGCGCCAGGTGAAAGAGCGTTTTCGCCGTGAACAGCCCCTCAAAGGGCTGCGCATTTCAGCCTGCCTGCACGTGACCACTGAGACCGCCAACCTGATGAAGACCCTGCAAGCCGGTGGGGCTGACGTGGTGCTCACCGCGTCTAACCCGCTTTCCACGCAGGACGAGGTGGCGGCTTCGCTCGTCTCTCATGATGAGATCGAGGTGTACGCGGTAAAGGGCGAAGACAACGTTACCTATTACAAGCACATCAACGCCGCGCTTGACCATAAGCCGCATTTCACCATGGATGACGGCGCTGACCTGGTCAATGTGCTGCACCAGCACCGCCGTGAACTGCTGCCGGGCGTCGTCGCCGGTACTGAAGAGACCACCACCGGCGTCATCCGCCTGCACGCTATGGCAGCGGATAAAGCGCTGGCGTACCCCATCGTGGCTATCAACGACGCGCTCACCAAGCATTTCTTTGATAACCGCTATGGCACTGGTCAATCCACACTGGATGGCATTGTGCGCGCCACTAACGTGTTGCTGGCAGGCAAGACCTTCGTGGTTGCCGGCTACGGCTGGTGCGGACGCGGATTGGCTTCCAGGGCGCGCGGCATGGGTTCCAACGTTATCGTCACCGAGGTCGACCCGCTCAAGGCGCTCGAGGCAGTGATGGACGGCTTCAGGGTAATGCCCATGGCAGATGCCGCCCGTATCGGCGATATTTTCTGCACCGTCACCGGTGACATTAACGTCATCGACGCGCACCACTTTGACCTGATGAAAGACGGCGCCATTGTGGCTAATTCAGGGCATTTCAACGTTGAAATTAACATCCCCGCGCTGGAAAAAAGCGCCAAAAGCAAGCGCCTGGTGCGCCCCTTTGTGGAAGAATTCGTCACCCCTGACGGGCGGCGCATCTTCATCCTCGGCGAGGGACGCCTGATCAACCTGGCTTCAGCTGAAGGTCATCCGGCTTCTGTGATGGATATGTCCTTCGCCAACCAGGCGCTCACCCTCGAATACCTGGCGAAGAACGCCTCAAAACTGGAGAAGCGCGTGTACGCCGTCCCCGAGGAGATTGATAAGAAGATCGCGGAGCTTAAACTGGCGGCCATGGGCGTGAGCATTGACACGCTCACCGCTGAACAGGTGCGCTACCTGGCTTCCTGGCAGGAAGGCACCTAAACCACCACCCGTAGTTGAGAGAACGGAGCCCGCCGGGCTCCGTTTTTATTGGCGGATGACCGCCATGTTGCCCAGCACCGACCATGAAGCCAAAAAGGTGTCGTAGCTGCGCCAGTACACCTGCCCGCCATCCACCAGCGTCACACCGTAAGCGTCATACCCGGTCAGGATGACGGTGTGCTCAAAACGCACCACGGTTACCGTGCTGCCATCTTCCGCGCGGTAATCTACCGGCGTGCCGTCCCACCAGGTGTTGCCCACCACCCACACGATCACGGGGTTGCCGCTGGCAACCTGGCGTCGCAGGTCATTGAGGGAATATCCGCTCACTGCTGCGGCGTCAACCCCGAAGCCTGCCAGGGTTTGCGCCACCGGCGCGGCGTACACGCCGTAAGCCAGAGGCGGCAGGCGTCCCATCGGGTCATCGTAATAACCCACAAAGCCCACCTCCGGGTTGTCTGAAAGAGGCAGCGCCGCCTGGAACTCCATCTCGCTGATGTTCCCGCCGAAAAACCGCGCCCAATCCACCGCGGAGCGCGCTTCACAGGTGAGGTTGTAAGCCTGCGCGTAGCCGTGCACACCTTCGATCTGCGCCTCGCCTGGCAGGTCATCGGGCAGGGGGTAGAGCGGCGCGTCGGTGGCTGTAGGCGGCAAAGGCGTGCTGCTGGGAAGCGGGGTGAAGGTAGCGGTAGGGCTTGAGGTGACGGTGTGGGTGGGGGTGAGCGTGGCGGTGGGGCTGCGGGTGGGCAGAGGTTGGAAGGGCGTGGCGGTTTGGGTGTAAGCAGCGCCGCTCACCGGCGTGAGCGGCAGCACCGCCGGGTCCGCCGCGAACAAGCGCAGTTCTCCGGGCAACCGCAACCGCGCGCCAGCGAACAACGCCAGGGCGGCGCACAGCGCGATGCTGAAGAGGACCAGCTGGTTTCTTTTCCCTGATGGCGCAGTCACTGCAAGAATGAACCTACGGTGTTATCACCGCGATTTCAATGGTGAACCACTCCCCAAAAGGCTTGCCGTCAGGCCCGTGCGCGCGCCAGGTGGCGCTGTACCTGCCGGGCTCGGAGGGGGTGGTGAAGGCGATGCTGATCACGGCTTCGGTACCGTAGCGCGCCGGCACCAGCGCCAGCAGCGGCTGGGCGCCCAGCGCGTCTCCCGAGATCAGCCGCACGGAGTAATCGGCGTTCCAGTTGCAGGTGCCGCTGTTGCGCACCTTCCATTCTTTGACGATCTCTCTGGATGGTGCCAGCTGCGTGCCGTCGGGGATGGAGAGGTCTTCGATGAATTCCAGGTTGTTGGTGCAGTTGGCCACCTGGGTGGGCTCGCCGGCGCCGCCGGTGTTGAGCGGGGCGGTTGGCGACGCGTACAGCGTGGGCGCCTTGAAGGGCGCTCCCTGCTGTTCGGTTGGCACTGGACGGGCCGGCGGCAAAGATGCGCAACTCGCCAGCAGCAGCGCCGCCAGCGCCGCCTGAACGGCCCGCAGGTACCTTGCACGCATCACCCGCTCTGCCCTCATGCTTCGTCGTCGGCGTCCTCCGAAGCGGCGCCGGTCAGCTCGGGGGTGTATTCACCCGCCAGGGCGCGCTCGCGCACCACCGCCTCGATTTCGTCACACAGTTCGATATTCTGACGCAGGAACTCTTTGGCGTTTTCACGCCCCTGCCCCAGGCGCATGTCGTTGTAAGAGAAGAAGGCGCCGCGCTTGGTGATCACCTCCATGGCGGTCGCCAGGTCGATGATGTCGCCTTCTTTCGAGATGCCCTCGTTATACATGATGTCAAACTCAGCCGTGCGGAAAGGTGCCGCCACCTTGTTCTTTACCACGCGCACCCGTGTGCGGTTGCCCACAATTTCGGCGCCCATTTTGATGGATTGGATGCGCCGCGTGTCGAGCCGCACGGAGGCGTAAAACTTCAGCGCCAGTCCGCCGGGGGTGGTTTCGGGGTTGCCGAACATGATGCCGATCTTCTGGCGCAGCTGGTTGGTGAAGATAACCGCCGTTTTGGTCTGGTTGATGGCGCCCGAAAGCTTGCGCAAGGCCTGGCTCATCAGCCGCGCCTGCATGCCCATGCTGGCGTCGCCCATGTCGCCTTCGATCTCCGCGCGCGGCACCAGCGCCGCCACCGAGTCGATGATCACCAGGTCTACCGCGCCCGAGCGCACCAGCGTTTCGGCGATCTCCAGCGCCTGCTCGCCCATGTCGGGCTGAGAAACCAGCAGGCTCTCCACGTCTACGCCCAGCCTGGCGGCGTAGGAGGGGTCGAGCGCGTGCTCCATATCGATGAAGGCTACCGTGCCGCCCAGCTTCTGCGCCTCAGCGGCGATGTGCAGGCACAGCGTGGTCTTGCCCGAGCTCTCCGGCCCAAAGATCTCGGTGATGCGCCCGCGCGGGATGCCTCCCACGCCCAGGGCGATATCCAGCGAGAGCGAGCCGGTGGGGATCACCTCCACCGCCAAATTGTGGGCTTCGCCCAGGCGCATGATGGCGCCGTCTCCATAGCGCTTGATGATGTCGCCCAGCGCTTTATCGAGCACCGCGCGCCTGGCTTCGCTCATGGGTTCACTGCGGTCGACTGGGTTGTATTCAGTGGGGTTCACGGCTTTTTTTGCCATCGGGTTTCTCCTGGAAGGGTATGGATTAATTATAGTATGGATGCGCCACGCTGATTATAGACCATTTGTTCAAGAAAGGCAAGCGGCGGGGTGCGCGATGAATGTCGCGGATGAGGAGGCTCCGCGCACCACGCCATACCCACCTCGGGGGATTGACCTTGCTCTTTACTTAAGCCGCGAACCCGGGTACCTGTCAATCCAAAAGAAAATGTTACCGAAGGTGCATCGTTGGTTCAAATGATAATGTTACCGACGGGTCCGCCTCCTTGATCAAAGTTTGAAAGATATTTACAGTAACTGTTTTGTCTGAAGTTGGCAGCTGTATAAG
>JAAZNW010000099.1 GCA_012798065.1 Chloroflexota bacterium | reverse complement strand
CTTATACAGCTGCCAACTTCAGACAAAACAGTTACTGTAAATATCTTTCAAACTTTGATCAAGGAGGCGGACCCGTCGGTAACATTATCATTTGAACCAACGATGCACCTTCGGTAACATTTTCTTTTGGATTGACAGGTATAGAAAGGTTCTATTTATCAGTTCTCAGGTGGTGGTTGTTGATGATGCGTTACCAGTTTGATACTGTTCAATGGCCAGTATACCACCAGCGCCTTACCGACCACATTCCCCACAGGCACAAACCCCCAAACATGCGAATCTGAACTTTGATTGCGGTTATCGCCAAGCACGAACACGGCGTCTTCAGGAACACGCCACGAGCCGCTGTATGCCGCCGGACTGGCCACGTACGGTTCTGCCAGAGCGACCGAGTTGACATACACCTGTCCATTCACCACCTCAACGGTGTCGCCGGGTTTGCCGATGAGGCGTTTGATGAAATCTTCCTTGCGGTTATTAGGCGCGTGAAAGATAATCACATCACCCGTTTGAAATTCACCATATTTATAAGCCAGCTTGTTGACCATGATGATATTGCCCTCCACCAGGGTGGGCTGCATGCTGATATTCAGAACGCGTACCCTGGCAAACACCGCGTCGATGGCAAAGTAAAGCAAAGCTGCCAGCACGAGAGTTTGAATGACCTCCACCAGGAAAGATTTTCGGGAACGCTGGCTTTCACGTTCCTGATGTTGAAAGTCTTCATGGTCGTCCTGAATTGGGGTGGGTGTGAGATCAATGGTCATCTGCTCATCCAGGCTTTCGTTTGGTTATCCCTCACGCCGCGCCTTCAACACGATGCGAATGGGTGTGCCCGTGAATGGATATTCTTTGCGGATCTGATTTTCGAGGAACCTGATGTAGGTGAAGTGCGCCAGCTTGGGGTTATTACAGTAAATTAAAAAAGTGGGCGGGTCACTGCGTACCTGTGTGCCATAGTACAGGCGGATAGAAGAGCCTGTACGCGAAGTGGGCGCGTGCTTATCTTGAGCGGATTGCAGAATACGATTAAGCGCACCTGTATTGATCCGCGCCAGCCTTTCCTCTTGTACCCGCAGCGCCAACGGAAGTACCTGGTCAACCCGCTGACCGGTTTTTGCGGAAATAAAAAGGAGAGGAACATAATCCATGAACTTCAGTTCATCACGGATACGCTCAGTGAACTGCGGCATGGTGAAGTTGTCCTTTTCGAGCAGGTCCCACTTGTTCACAATCACCACCGTGCTTTTTGATTCATCTTTGACATACCCGGCGATGTGCGTATCCTGGGCAGAAATCCCCTCAACAGCATCAATCATCAGCAGCGCCACATCACAGCGTTCAATGGCGCGCAGCGAACGCACCACGCTGTACTTTTCGACTCCGGGGTCAATCTTGCCGCGGCGTCTGATACCGGCGGTGTCGATGAGTGTCACCGGAATGCCTTCATAAGTGATGGCGGTATCCACCGCATCGCGGGTGGTGCCCGGGATATCACTGACAATCGACCTTTCTTCACCCACCAGGCGGTTCAACAGGCTGGACTTACCCACATTGGGTTTACCGACAATGGCTATCTTTACGGAAGGGTCCTCAACCGCTTGCGCTTGCCGGGGTAAAACAGCGATGAGGGCGTCCAGCAGGTCGCCTGTCCCGGTGCCATGTCCCGCTGAGATTGGGTGCGGATCTCCCAATCCCAATTCATAAAATTCATGCGCCATATCCCGCTGCCTGTCGCTGTCAGCTTTATTGACCACCAGCAGAATGGGAGGGTGGGGAACTCCTTCCTTCACTTTTTGCGCTTTACGCAGTATTTCAGCGATTTCTTTGTCAGCAGGTGTGACGCCGCTGATCGCATCTACCAGAAAAAGTACCGCGTCCGCTTCGGTCACGGCGACCACTGCCTGCGCACGAATCTCCTCGATAAAGTCGGCAGATCCCACTGAAAGCGGTGCGCCCCGGCTGCCAGCTCGCGGGTCAATACCACCTGTATCTACCACATCAAACACCCTCCCGCTCCATTCTGCTTCAGCCAAAAGGCGGTCGCGGGTGGTGCCGGGGGTATCGTCTACAATGGCCAGTCGTTCTCCACAGAGACGATTAAACAGAGTGCTTTTTCCAACATTGGGGCGCCCAACCAGAGCAACAACAGGTTTAGACATGAGTCCTCATACAGAGACCTATTGTACCCTTAATCCAGAGCCACCCTGCGGAATACGTTACTTTTTTGTACGAATGGTCACTTCGAAAGTGGCGGGGGAAATACTCTCAATCTCAAGACCGGGGATATTCAACGTGGGTTTCACATCGATTGAGTAAACCCCCGGCAGGCGACCGGTCAGATCGATCAGGATGCGTAAGTCGTTGACAAACAAGCTATTCAACAGCGGTACCGGTCCGGAGAGAATAATGTTAGCTTTGTTCGGCACGATGTCCGCGCTCAGGTTAGAAGCCAGCCCGGTTGGTTCCAGTTGAATTTCTGATAACGACAAACTGCTCACCACCGGTTCAATTTCCACCTTCACCTCTACCATTGAGCTTCCAATGACTTGAAGCCCCACCGGCAGGCTCAGTTCTACATCCACGCTGAAGCCCTCCTGGCGGTCTACGAGGTTGATGACGCGGGTATCCACATAACCGGGCAGCGCGTCCACTGTGGCGGTATCAGAAGAGTAAACCGTTACAGTAGGCGGGTTGACAGTCACGCTCTTCAACCGGTAGCCATCTTTGATCAACCCCTCTGTAACCACCTTAACCACCACGTTACGATAGCCTCCTCGCTGCGATACCCCCTGCAGCAAGGTGATTTTATCTGGGGTCACACTGACCTCGCGCACCAATAGCCCATTGGCATCCACCGGTTGCAAGGTGATCTCCTGATTGATATCTGAACGCACCTGTGACAGGTCAACCACCGCCCGCACCTCCGCCACCTGCGCGACCAAAGACGCAGCCCCGCTTACCACCGCTGAGGTTTCTGACAACCGGGGGTCCTCAGTCTGGTACCCCACCGGTAGCGCGCCGCGGCTGACCACCGCGATATCAAAGCGCTTGTTGCTCAGTTTCTCGAGTACCAGGTCAACCATCTGCGGAGAGTATGAAATCACTTCAACCGGCTTGATACCCACCTGTACCTGAACCTGCGTGGTGCGCGTTCCTTCCGGCACCCCTGAAAGATCGATGAAAGCGCGCACGCCCGCTTTTCCTGAATTGATCTTTTCCCAGATAGAAACCGGCGCGCGCAGGTTCACTGTGACGGATTCGGGTAAATGATTGGTAATGACCAGGTTCGTTGATTGACCAACCACTTCAATCGGCACCGGCTTCGCATACAAACGGGTCTCTGAAGGGTCGGAAGAAGTGACCGCGAGAATCCATACCGCAACCGCCACCACCATCGATACGATGATGAGCGGGATCAATTTGCCGAACGCGCGTAATCTGGCCAGCATCACTCCTCCCGCTTCTGCACACTGACTATCTTCTTGAACCAGTCAAAGGGTTTGAACTTAAACACCGGGTGTTCAACCGGTTGATAGAAAGCCAGCAGAATATTCTCGAGCCGTTCGCTGTCCAAACGGCGGATCATCCGCCCGTTATGCGCGATGGAAATCGAACCCGTCTCTTCAGACACGACCACGGTGATCGCGTCTGTGGCTTCTGAAGTGCCCAAGGCAGCCCTGTGGCGCAGCCCCATCTGCCGCTCAGGCGAGCGCGTGAGGATACCGCTCGATGAAAGAGGCATAACGCAGGCACCAGCGACAATCTTGTTATCCGCGATGATGACCGCGCCATCATGCAGCGGCGTATTAGGATAAAAAATTTGCAGCAACAGCTCAGGCGTCACTGAGGCATTCAGGCGCACACCAGTGCGCGCATATTCTTCCAGGCTGACCCCGCGCTGCATCACAATCAGCGCTCCGTGTTCCCTGGCAGAGAGCCGCGAGGCTGCCGTGACGATCGAACGGATGGTCTTTTCCATCAGTTGAATTTGCGATTCAGTTTGCCGTACCAACAACTGGCTCGAACCGGCCCGCCCAAGTTTCTCAAGCCCACGCCTGATCTCCGGCGCGAAGATAACCGGAATGGCAAAGAGTAAAGCCGGCACAATAGTGGTGACCAGCCAGGAAAAGGCGGGGAGGTTAATAAAGGTGGTCAGCAGCACCAGCAGCAAGATGATTACCACCACCCCGCGCAACAACACCATGATCTGCGTGTCACGCAGTAATAACAACACGGCGAAAACGACTGCGGCAACCAGGAACAGGTCCAGAACGCTGAGCCAGTTCATGCGCTGGAAGATGTAGACGATTTCGCTCCACAGATCAATCATATTATCCTAATTTTACCTGCGCGCAGGTAAAAAGCAATTAAATCGGGCGCAGCACGCGGTCCTGGCGCAACGGCTTGACAAACAAGATCGAATCCAGCTGCATGGATTCAAGGGCGGCTTCCTTCCAGGCGAGCACGTTCAGGTCATCGGGCTTCTTTTCCGCGTAACCCAGGCTGATCCACAGGGAATCATAGCGCGCCAGGTGAGGTGGTACATAGATAAGCGATATTTCACATTGCAATTGGGTAGACGCGTGTTCCATCTCACGGATGAGGATGGGCAGATACTGGGCGGCAGGGACATTCGGGTCGAGCAGGATTTCAGTTGTACGGGCGACCAGGTTCTCGACCTGCCAGCCAAGCACTCCCATGGTGCGGTTCTCGATTTTAAGCAGCAAGAAAGCCTTATCACCAAAAGCAGCCATAATCGCGTTAGAATCGACTGCCGTATTGCCAGCGTCAGCCTGATGATACACGCGCACGATCTCTTCCACCTGCCGCGGACCAGCGCGCTGAACGTTCACCTCTCCCAGCGGCAGTTTAACCGGCTGCGACACCGGGAAAGCGCCTACTGCTTTGACCGGTACAAACCGCTGCCAGGCTGCCGTGACCTGCTGCCAGGTTTCTTCGAAAGAAGCAATATTTTTAATGATCACGGAAGCGCGGTCAAAACGCGTTTCCTGCGGCGGCTGAGCCGCAATGCGCTGCTGGGCTTCCATTTCGCTCATCTTGCGATGCTGCATCAGGCGCGAGAGTTGGGCTTCGAGCGGAGCGTACACCACCCACAGGCTGTCGCACATGTTCACCAGGTCAGTTTCAAACAACTTGATGGCTTCAATCACCACCACCTTGTGTGGCGCCCGCTTTACCAGCAGGTCAACCGCCTGCAACACCAGCGGGTGAAGAATATGTTCAAGTACTGCCAGCGCGTCGGGGTCATTGAACACCAACCGGCCAAGCCGCGCGCGGTCGATCTGTTCCTCAGGGGTCAGCAGGAAACGCCCAAAGGCTCGCAGGATGGGGTCGTATCCTGGGGCGCCTTTCGCCATGGCCCGATGGGCCAACGCGTCAGCGTCAATACCGTACGCGCCGAGGTGTTCCAACATACGGCGCACCACGCTCTTGCCGGTGCCGATGCTACCGGTGAGACCGATCACATACTTACCGGGCCACCTACTCAATACCACTCCTATGGGTGCTCAAGGATACCCTGTTAATCATATCATTTTTTTTGGCGCTACATGCTTCACAACCAACTGAAATACACATTATGCAGTGGAAACCGCTATAATTGCCGCATGCAAAGAACGTTCTTAATGGAGACAGACAGATGAGCGAGAGGCGCACTCTCTACCCAGCCATAGAACCTTACAAAACCAACAGCCTGCAGGTTTCGAACCTGCACACGCTTTATTATGAAGAAGTGGGAAACCATGAAGGCGTTGCGGTGGTATTTTTGCATGGCGGTCCTGGCGTGGGGGCGCAGCCACTCTACCGGCGTTTCTTTCATCCTGAACGCTTCAGGGTCATCAACTTCAGCCAGCGGGGCGCTGGCAAGAGCAGCCCGTCAGGCGAATTACGCCAGAACGATACATGGGCATTAGTGGAAGACATCGAAAAACTGCGCCAAGCAGTGAACGTTGAACGCTGGTTCGTTTTTGGCGGCTCGTGGGGCAGCACGCTGGCTTTAGCCTACGCGCAGCAGTATCCAGAGCGCGTGCGTGGCCTGGTGTTGCGCGGTATCTTTTTGGGCACGCGCGCTGAGCACAACTGGCTGTATGTTGACGGCGCTTCACGCATTCACCCTGAGAGCTGGCAGCGTTTTCAATCGTTCATCCCTCCCGAAGAGCGCTCTGACCTGCCAGCGGCGTATTATCAACGTCTCACTTCAACCCGACGCGAGGTGCAGATGGCAGCCGCCGAACACTGGTATCAATGGGAAGAAAGTCTCATCAGCCTGCTGCCGCGTGAAGCGCCGCGCATGGCGCCCGATGAACTGCTGGCTTTCGCGCGCATCGAGTGCCATTACATAGTGAACGGGCTTTTCCTGCCTGAGGATAACTACTTGCTGGACAACGCGCATAAGATCGCTCATCTCCCCTGCTGGATCGCCCAGGGTCGCTATGACATCATCTGCCCGGTGGTTTCGGCGATTAACCTCTGCCAGCATCTGCCCGAGGCTGAACTGCACATCGTGCCAGACGCTGGTCACGCCATTTCTGAACCGGGGATTGTGGACAGCCTGATGAACGGCATCGAAGCCCTGGCAGAACGCGGTTGACTCCGTCACTTATCATGAAATCCAACATCTAATCTGAAAACTTAATTGAGGTGGAGCGTGGCAACAAAAACGTCGAAGAAAAAACAACAAAAACAAACCAAATGGCTGCTCCCATTGATCCTGCTCAGCGTGGCAGTGATCATTGGCGTGGTGTTATCCATCGCCAAAGAAGGTCACGCAGCCAAAGGTCTTCCGTCAACCATTTCTGTAACCGAAGCTGCTCAAAGAATAACCGAAGGCGCGTTCTTACTGGATGTACGCACAGCAGAAGAATGGAACCAGGCGCATGTGTCAGGAGCAGTGCGCATCCCGCTGGATGAGCTCAAATCTCGCCTGGCAGAAGTGCCGGTTGATCAGGACGTGCTCATCATTTGCCGCAGCGGTAATCGCAGCGGGCAAGCGCGTGACCTGCTGCGCGCAGCGGGGTTGAAGCGTACCACCAGCATCAGCGGCGGCATTAACGCCTGGATGGCGAAGGGCCTGCCGGTGGTTTCTGGCCCGTAATTCACCCGTTCTTCAGTTGTTCACTCAAGCCCAGCTTGCAACGCCCGGGCGAGTTCTTCGTTTATCCCCGGAACTGACATCAACTCTTGCAATGAAGCCTGGCGGATGCGCTCAATATCACCAAACTGCTGCAACAGGGCGCGCCTCCGCGCCGGTCCAATCCCCGGTATGCTTTCTAGGCGAGACACCACACCCACCCTGCCACGGGCTTTGCGGTGCGCGGTAATGGCAAAACGGTGCGCCTCATCACGGATGCGCTGCAACAGGTAAAGACCCTGAGAATGCCGCGGTAGTATCACAGAACTGCTGCTGCCGGGCTGAAATAATTCCTCTTGCTGCTTGGCCAACCCCACCACTGGCACCACTCCCGCAAGGTTATAGTCAGCCAGCACCTTCACCGCCCTGCTCAATTGACCCTTGCCGCCGTCCACAATAAGCAGGTCAGGCAGTAAAGCGAACGAGGGGTCGGGCTTTGCGCCCAGCCCCTGTTTCTCTTGCGCAGATTGCCAGCGTTTGAAACGCCGGTTGAGCACTTCTTCCATACTGGCAAAGTCATCCGCACCGCTGACCGTCTTGATATTGAACTGGCGGTAATGCGCGCGGCTGGGGGTACCCTGTTCGAACACCACCATGCTGCCCACCGAGGTGGTGCCCTGCGTGTTGGAAATATCGTAGCACTCGATGCGGTTGGGCGGCTCCGGCAGGTTGAGCGCCTGCTGGATCTCGCTGAGCGCTTGGGTTTGCTTGTTCTTGTCCGCCTCCCACTGCGCGCGCAGCGCCTGCAAGGTTTCAACGGCGTTTTCGGTGGCCATTTTCATCAACTCATGCGCGGTGCCGCGGCGCGGCACACGTAACTCCACCTTATTGCCGCCACGGCGGGTGTTCAACCACTGGCGGATGATCTGCGCTTCCTGCACCTCGTTGGGCAACAGCACGCGGTCTGGGATGACCGCGGCTTCGGTATAGAACTGCTTGATAAACTCCGCCATCACCTGTTCGTCGGGGATTTCCTCAGTGCCTTCCATGACAAAATACTCGCGTCCCATCAGGCGACCATTGCGAACAAAAAACCCCTGCACGCAAGCCTCGTTATCCGCGCGCGCAATCGCCAGCACGTCTGAATCGATCTGTTAGCTGGTAATGACTTTTTGTTTTTCCACCACCCGCTCGATCGACTGCAGCTGGTCTCGCAGTAAACCGGCTTTTTCAAAATTCAAACTTTCCGCCGCATCGTTCATCTCGCGTTGCAGCCGCGAAACGATAGGGTCTGTTCGCCCATCCAAAAAGGCGCACAGGTCTGAAATAAGCTGGTTGTACCCGGCGCGATCGATCGCGCCGATGCAAGGTCCGCTGCATAATTTGATGTCGTAATACAGGCAGGGTCGCGCGTCAAGCCCGGTGATCTCACGATCGCAGGTGAGATAGGGGAAGATGCGCCGCAGCAGGTCAAGCGTTTGGTGCACCGCCCACACGCTGGTATAGGGGCCAAAATAACGAGAGCCATCATTGACCATCTGACGGGTCACGGTAACCTTGGGAAAATCGCTCGCCAGGTGCACCTTGATATAAGGATAGCGCTTGTCATCCTTGAGACGCACATTGAAACGCGGGCGGTGCTTCTTGATCAGGTTCATCTCGAGGATAAGCGCTTCAAGTTCTGAGCCCACCACAATCCACTCAAGGTCGGCGATTTGCGAAACTAACTTGAGCACCTTGCGTTCGTGGTCAGCGTGTTCCTGGAAGTAGGAGCGCACACGGCCGCGCAGGTTGACCGCCTTCCCCACGTAAATGACCTCGCCGGAGGCGTTCTTCATAATATAACAACCAGGTTTCACCGGCAGGGTATCCAGAATACCTTTGAGGTGATCAGTCAGTTCAACCATAATGGGATTTTAGCACAGGGCGGGGACTCAGCGAGGAGCGGTCGGTTGCGTCAGGTAAAAATGATCCCGCTGCCTTTGATCACTTCTCCTACCTGCCAGCAGGGAGCGCTACCCTGCTGCATTGCGGCTTCAAAATCCGCGCAGTGTTGGGCAGGAACGGCCAGCAGCAGCCCGCCGCTGGTTTGAGGGTCAAAAAGCAGCATGGTCTGGTCTTCTGGCAGCTTCCGACTGAATTCTACAAACGGCTGAAAATACGAACGGTTGTCATACGCTCCGCCCGGGAAGATGAATTGAGATGCGTATGTGAAGGCGGCTGGCAGCACAGGCAGGCGCTCAAACGCCACCCGCAGCCCCACACCACTGGCGTTGGCGAGTTCCAGCGCGTGACCGATGAAAGAATAACCGGTGATATCCGTCGCCGCGCGCACGCCGCAATCCATACCTATTCGGCTGGCTTCGCGGTTGAGCCGCACCATCCAGCTCACTGCTTCTGCCAGGTCTTCCTCGCGCACCATCTGGCGCTTGAGCGCGGTGGTGATTGTGCCAAAGCCCAACGGCTTGGTCAGGTAAAGGCGATCGCCTGGCTTGGCGCCGCCCTTGCTGAACATCCTTTGCGCGTCGACCATACCCGCTACCACCATGCCATATTTGGGTTCTTTATCCTGGATGGAGTGTCCCCCCGCAATCACTGCCCCCGCCTGCTTGGCCACCGTCGCCCCGCCGCGAAAAATTTCACCGCTGACGGCAGGGTCAAGGTCAGGTGGGAAAGCGGCGATGTTCAGCGCCAGGAAAGGCGCAGCCCCCATGGCGTAGACATCTGAGAGGCTGTTGGCAGCAGCGATGCGCCCGTAATCAAACGGATCATCGACCACCGGCGTGAAGAAGTCGGTGGTCAACACCAGGGCGCGGTCTTCATCCAATTTCCACACCGCCGCATCATCAGGCGAAGCCAACCCGGCGAGCAGCTCAGGGGTGTCGGCAGGGTCAAAAAGCTCCTGCATGGGGCGCAGCACCTGCGCCAGCGCTTCCGCGCTCAGCTTGGATGCTCAACCTGCGCAGTTCGAGAGGCTGGTAAGACGAATTTGCCTGCCCGAGGGTTTGAGAGAAGGATTATCCATGGAGTAATTATACTGGAGATGAAAGTTGACAGGCGCCGCAGGCGGCTACAGGCGTAAACAGCGCACCCATCGCCGTGTTCAACAATGAGGATCTACAGCGCTGCTCTTCATGCCAGGCCAGAGACGAAAAACCATCACTTATAAAAGGGGTGAGTTACGAACAGGCATTCAGCGCGTTTACATTTCCATCCAGATGGTCACCGGGCCATCGTTTTCCAACGCCACGCGCATGTGCGCGCCGAACTCACCGGTCTGCACTGGAATGCCATAAGAACGTAGTTGGGCAACAAAATGATCGACCAGCGGGCTGGCGAGTTCAGGTGGGGCAGCGCCAATAAACGAGGGGCGATTACCTTTGCGGGTATCAGCAAAAAGCGTGAACTGTGAAACCACCACGGCTGCCCCACCGGTATCCAGCAGCGAGAGGTTCATTTTACCTTCCGCATCTTCCATGATGCGCAGCTGGGCGATCTTCTTCGCCAACGCGGCTGACTTTTGCTCGTCATCACCCGGGCCTACGCCCAGCAGAATCACCATGCCGCTGCCAATATTCGCGGTTTCGCGGTCTTCAATTACCACCCGGCCGTAATTGACCCGTTGGATGACAGCGCGCATCGCCGGTTATCCTTTCTGCAGCGCTGGCAGACCCACCGCCGCGCGCACATCCACCATGGTCTCTTCAGCCAGCAGGCTGGCGCGCGCCGCGCCGTCGCGCAGCATGTCCCAGGTGCCCTCGGGGTCATTTTCGAAGACACGGCGTTTTTCACGCAGGGGGGCGAAGTAAGCGTTCATGTTGGCTGCCAGAATTCTTTTACAATCCACACAGCCAATGCCCGCGCGACGGCACTCGATATTTATTTCTGCTACCTTCTCAGGCGGGGTGAACATCTTATGCAGCGAAAAAACATTGCAAATATCGGGGTTGCCGGGGTCGCTGCGACGCTGGCGCGCCGGATCGGTAACCATCTGCATCACACGCGCGGTAGTCTCTTCCGCAGTGGCAGCAAGCTCGATATCGTTGTTGAGGCTCTTGCTCATCTTGTTCACACCGTCAATACCCAGTATCTTGGGAAATTCGGTGAATTTCTCTTTGGGTTCGATCAGCGCGTTGGTGTTGTAACGGAAGTTAAACGAGCGCACCGTTTCCCGCGCAAACTCGACGTGCGGCGCCTGATCAATTCCCACCGGCACCACATCGGCGCGGTAAAGGGCGATATCCGCGCTCATCAGCACCGGGTAGCCCACCAGCCCATAATTGATATTCTTCGGGTTTTCGCGCACCTTTTCTTTGAACGTGGGCAGATCGGTAAGTTTTCCCAAGGGCGTGACCATTGAAAGGATGGTGTGCAGTTCCGTCACCTGGCGCACCATCGATTGTACGAAGATGATGGAACGTTTCGGATCCATGCCCGCTGCCAGCCAATCCCAGGCCATTTCGAGGGTGTTCTGCCGGAGATCGCGGGTGGTATCCAGCGTGGTCAGAGCGTGCAGGTCCACAATGCAATAAATGCAATCGTAATCGTCCTGTAGCTTAACGTAATTACGGATGGCGCCAAAGTAGTTGCCAATATGCTGGCGCCCGGTTGGCCTGGCGCCCGAAAAAACCCGTCCTTTTTTGCTGGTCATGGTTACCCTTCCTCGATCTTTTTTCTTAATAAAGCCACAACCTCGCCCACTTCAGCGTGGCGACCGGTTTGCAATTTGGAGTAAATGAGATTACCGTTCACGTTCACTTCGAAAGCGCCGCCGCTGGACGGAATAAGGGTGACCGATTTGATTTTGGTTTCGTAAGCTTCCAACAGTTCAGCCGCCAGACCGACGGCGCGCGGGGTGTAGTGTCAGACAACGCAGTATTCAATGGAGATGATCATGGAAAGCGCTCCTGAGGTTAAGTGGCTCTATTATAACGTAAAGTCATCAGTGAACGCGCGTTCGACAATGGATTTTGGTACAATCAAACCAATGACGCGTTTTCTCAAACGTCTCTTCGATTTACTCGCAAGCGCCTTGCTGCTTATCTTGCTCTCGCCGCTGCTGCTGATACTGGCGTTGCTGGTGCGGTTCAAGCTGGGCAGACCAGTGCTCTTCAGCCAGGAGCGACCAGGGCTGCGCGGGCACCCCTTCAAGTTGTACAAGTTCCGCAGCATGCGCGACGCTTATGATGATTCAGGCAAACCGCTGCCCGATGAACAACGCCTCACCCCTTTCGGGCGTTTTTTACGCTCCTCCAGTCTGGATGAACTGCCCGAGCTCTTCAACGTGCTCAAAGGCGAGATGAGCCTGGTCGGCCCTCGGCCGCTGCTCACCGCCTACCTGGAGCGCTACACGCCCGAACAGGCGCGGCGCCACGAAGTGCTGCCAGGCATCACCGGCTGGGCGCAGGTGAACGGGCGCAACGCGCTCAGCTGGGAAGAGAAGTTCGAGCTGGATGTGTGGTATGTAGACCACCAGTCATTGTGGCTGGATATCAAGATTCTCTTCATCACCCTGTGGAAAGCCCTCAAACGCGAGGGCATCAACGCCCCAGGAAGCGCCACCGCGCCAGAGTTCATGGGAACAGGCAAACCCTCGTTCAAATAAACACCCCCCTTACGCGGGGGGTGTGTGCTACAAGACAGGCTTCTTGCCAGTTAGAGCAGAACGGCTATTCTTGCTGCTTCTTCAATTGCGCGTTGATCTTCTTGGCTTCGCAAGCGTAATGCCAGTAATGGCCGGCCCAAATCAGCATCGAAATAACGAACACCAGCAAAACATACAGAATGACCGCGCCAGGCCCGCCTGCCGCCGGGATCCAGCCAGCAACAGATGCAACGATGAAAAATACGATGAACCCGACGCCCATATGAATCAGCACTCGCAGCCACATGGCCAGCTTTTCATTTTCATAAATGGCGCTCGGCAGGTAGAAACCCAGTCCTACCAGCATGTTGCCAATCACGTGGGTTGAGAATTCTCGTGTGGGCATTGAAATGGTCTCCTCGCCGCTGATCAACCAGATCAACAAGAAAACCACCACACCAATCGTGCACCCGGTCGAGATCCCTTTTAGAAAATGTTCGAAAAATTTTTTCATCGCAAACCTCCTATATTCCTAAATAGTTTTTAAGTTGTGGTAGATATTTTCTTGAAATGTAATCTTTCCCTCCGTTTTTTAATCGAATGGCCATCATGCCATTGAAGGACGGTTCCACATAATCAATCTTCTTCAGGTTGACAATCGTGGATTTGGAGATGCGCAAGAAACCGTTCCCGAGAAGGTCCTCTAACTCGTACAGCCGTTTTTCCGACCGGAACCTGGTATCTTTGCCGTAAACGATAACTTCCGTGTTCTCTGTGCGGATCATGAAAATTTCATCGGGTTCCAATACAACGATTTTCTCGTCATCGCTAACAGGTATGACCGGTGATTGGAACGCTAAAACGCTGCGAATCTTCTGTACTTCCTCAGTGATCGCGTTGGTGTAGATGACCGCGTATGGTTCAGTGATGTCTTTGGAAATTTTTATCTCAACGTTCACAGCTGCTGCCTCCTTGAATGACTTATTTCACCATCAGTATAACGGTTTATCTTTCGCTCTTGCCGTGTTTTCGGGTAGGTGGTCGTTTCTCGCTTGCAACCTGCCTGATTCTGCCTGTCAAATACAAGCACTCAACAGGTAAAAACAACCCGCAAGGCTATTCACTGTGGTAATTGACCATCAGCAGCCTCGTGGGAGTTATCAACTACCTCAACCAGGCAAGGCGAGCCTGATGGACCTGTCGCAAAAGAGCGGCATCCTGCGTTTGGCCGCTGCAGAACGTTGGAAGCGTATTAGGGGATGCTGAGGGGGACAATCATTCCGGCAGCCAGGTCAGCGGCCACGCGGTTGAAGTTGTCAATTTTCGCCGGGGTGATGACTGTATCATCGGTGAAGGAAGTGATCTTCACCTGCGCTCCCAGGCTGAGGCCGCCATTACCGGCGATCAGCTGAGGAAGCAATTGTTCAAGCGCAGGAAGAGGGTCAAAGCCGATCAAGGCCGTAAAACGCTCGGGGTTGGGGGTAGTGGAGATTCCTATCAGTTTCACATCGTTAAAAATGGCCGGTTCCAGACCTTTAAGCCCGTCCAGCGTTTCAACGGTGGCAACAGCGGGGTCAACAAAGTAAGTATTCACAAAGTGCTGCCCGAACACGCTCACCTGTCCCGACCAGGTCGCGGCGTCTGCCTGCGCGGGTTCCTGGGCCAGCATAGGGAAAGACACAATTGGGGCGTAGAAGGGAGTGCATACCCCGCACAGATAACGCGCACCGTTAATGAAGGCGTTCGTTTTTGGCTCGCTTAAGGCCGTGTCGCTGGGAATCAGGCCGGCAGTGCGCCAGTCCCAGGCAATGCTTTGGGCGAGGTATCCCGCCATAAAGGTCAGATCATACTCCCTGGTCTGGATGACGGAAAGGTTTCCAGCCGGGTTCAACGCCGTATTGCCAATAAGGATGAACTGCGTTTCAGGTGAGGTCGCGGTCAGCTCGTCCAGTCCCGGGAGTTCTGCCAATAGAAGGACAACTTTGGTTTCAGCACCAAGCGCGGGCAGTTCAGGTGAGGCCTGGGTTTCCAACGTGAGGTCATGCTGCTCAGCGAACCCGGCGAGGTATGCGTTTAACTCAGCTGTAGCCGCGGCAAACGGATCCAGCAGCAGCATACGCGCGGGAGCAGCCGTGGGGATGGCGGTCGGTGTATCCACTGGCTCCTGTGTAAGCGGTGTTGCGCTGGGTACTGGCGGCTGGTCAGTCGGTTTCGAGCAGCCTGTCATCAGCAGTCCAATGATGAAAAGCAGGGATAAGATTCGCTTAAGGTGAAGTCTATTGTGGCGATCCATAGGGGTATTTTACCTTAGTTACTGCCAATATTGAGTGTATTATAATAATGTCATGATTTCTTGCGACCAAACTGGCCATAACGCCAGAGAGCTCCGCCACCATAAGGGCAAACCGAGTACCACCTCCGCGCCGGCAGCACTTTTTTTGCGCGCGGCGGGATTTTTTTTCCACTTGTTTAGATTGGAAACAGCGCGATAACAATGAGCGATTACTCACAGGAACCAGGTGTTGTAATTCCGCCAAGCCGTATCGATGAGAGCCGCCGGCGGCGCGCGCGTAAATTACTGGTCCCACGGGGAAAAAGTGAACGCGCCCTTTACCTCGGCGAAATTGCCCAGCGCCTGGTGCCTGGGGTTGAATTCTTTTTGTTTTCTCTGGTGGCTGGTCTGGTTATCACCCTGGCCATCCTGCTCGACAGTCCCGCGATCTTCATCCTTGGGGCTTTACTGGCGCCGTTCATGGCGCCGGTCATTGGGCTGGGTTTTTCAGCCGTCATCGGCTCCTTCACCTTTTTTTCTCGCTCCATCGGGGCTATGTTCATCGGGTGCGCGCTGGTCTTCGCCAGCGGTGCGCTGGGGGGCTGGATCTCAAGGCTGTTCGTAGACCTGCCACTTTCACAGTCGCTCCGTTTTACCAATTTCAGTATTCCCGATTTTCTTTTGTTGACCATTGGCATTGTGCTGGCTGTTTACCTGACCATACGTATGCCTAAACAGCGCACACAGGTGGCGAGCGTCCCACTGGCTTATGAAATCTTCATCCCGGTGGCGGTAGCCGGCTATGGGTTAACCTCCAGGGCAAGCGGTTTGTTCCCTAACGCCCTGATAGTGGCTGGCGTGCACATCGCCTGGGTGATCCTTGCCGGCACCCTGACCCTGGCAGTGCTCAAGATACGCCCGTTCACCTTCTTCGGGTACCTGCTAACCGCAGCCATTTTCGGCAGTGCGTTGTATGGGTTGGTCATTTCCAGCGCGTTGGGTGTTGCCCTGCAGCGTCAACTGGCGCCATTTGTGACCTCCACAGGCGTCCCCTCCGCAGCGTTGATTGAACCATCAGCCAGCCTGTCTCCGGCAGACGCGCTGGCAATCCAGACGCCCGATCCGTTCGGCATCACCGCCACAACAGCCCCTACCAACACGCTGATGCCCACGCTTACCCCGACAGTCACCATCACCCCTCAACCCACACCGGTGTGGGCAAAGGTGTTCAGCCCTACGTATTCTGGTGTGTTGGTCAGGCAAACCCCAGGCTTTGATGGAAAATACCTCACCAGCCTGGATAACGAGTCGCTGATCCAGGTACTCCCCGAAATTGAACATGTGGATGGCGCTTACTGGGCGCACGTTCTGCTTGAAGATGGACGGGAAGGCTGGATTATGCGCAGCCTGTTACTTACCGCCACACCAGCACCCAACTGGTAAAATACATTTCACTGGAGAAAACCAATGACGATTCATTTTGGCACTGATGGCTGGCGAGCTGTAATCTCGGATACTTTTACCTTTACCAATTTACGCCTGGTGGCGCAGGCAATCGCCGACGCGGTTGCTACCCCTGAATGGGTCAACGGCAATCGGATAGGCTCCGAAATCGATGCGCATAAAATGGTGGTTGGGTTCGACACGCGTTTCCTTTCGGACCGCTACGCTGCCGAAGTGGCGCGCGTACTGGCAGCCAACGGCTTTGTCGTGTACCTGGCGCAGGGAGACGCGCCAACCCCGGTTATTTCGCACGCTGTGCGCAGTTTAAACGCCATCGGCGGCGTCATGATCACAGCCTCTCATAACGCCCCGCGTTATAACGGGGTCAAGCTAAAATCCGCGTCGGGGGGTTCAGCGCTGCCGGAACAATGTCGCCGGGTAGAAGTTTACCTGAACGATAACGAAGCCCTGGCACGCGGGCCGAACTTGATGGATATGGAACAGGCGCGCGCCCTTAAGTTGGTCCAACGCTTCAATCCCGTCCCGGCTTATTACGAACATTTACGCACGCTCATTAAAAGTGATGTGATTGCCGAGAACCCGCAGCGCTTTGTCGTTGATTCTATGTACGGCTCAGGACGGGGTATCGTGCGTGGGTTTCTACAGGGCACTGGCTGTGAAATCGCTGAGATCCGCGGAGAAATGAACCCCGGCTTCGGTGGGGTTCACCCGGAGCCCATCCGCCAGAACCTCGGCGCGCTGGCTGGCGCGATTGGGGCAGGGATGGGTAGTTTTGGCATCGCCACCGACGGCGATGCTGACCGCATCGGCGCGATGGACGAACGCAGCAATTTCGTTGACCCGCACAAAATCATGGCCCTGTCACTGCGCTACCTGGTTGAGAAACGTGGCCTGACCGGTTCTGTGGTGCGCACGGTTTCCACCACACGTATGATCGACCGCCTGGCCAAGAAGTACGGGCTCACAGTGCACGAAACCCCGGTCGGTTTTAACCACATCGCCGATTATATGCTGAAGGAACAGGTGTTGATTGGTGGGGAGGAGTCAGGCGGAATAGGCTTCAGCGGTCACATCCCGGAGGGCGACGGTATTTTAATGGGCTTATTAATCGTGGAAATGCTCGCCGACGCTGGAACAACCCTCTTCGACATGGTGGAGGATCTGCAGCGCGAGGTGGGCCCGGTGTATTATGAACGTATTGACCAACGCCTCAAGTACCCGGTTTCGAAAGAAAAATTGGTAGCGAAACTGGTCAACGAACCACCCAGATCAATCGGCGGCGAGCAGCTGAGCGAAGTGAGCACCATGGATGGCGTTAAGTATATTTTCCGCGACGATTCCTGGCTGCTCATCCGTCCCTCAGGAACTGAACCGGTACTGCGTGTGTATGCGGAGGGAAGGTCCCCCGAGATGGTTAAGGAATTGCTCAACTTTGGCAGCTCCATCGCGGATGGCGTTTCTTGATTTCCTGGTCAATGAGAAATGAAAAATCCGGGGCTGAAGGTGATCCGCCCCGGATCATGTTTTAATCGGTAAGTTTACCTGGAGGACAAACGCAATTTACGACTGAAAACGATGATGACCAGCAGCAGCACAGCCATCCCACCCATCAAGGGCAGACCAAACTCATCAGCAAAACCCGCGTCTGGCAACTCGGTAGGCGCAACGGTGCCCTGCCCGGCCATTTGCGTTTGCAGCGCGGCGACCGTGGCCAGTTCAGCATCTGATAGCCCCATCCCGGCAATCACCGGGGTGTTGGCCACCACAGCCTTCACCGGTGTTTTCGTGGGAGCCGCGGTTGGCAGCAACGCCTGAGCAGTCAGCGCCAGCGCTGTATGTTGCTGGTTCGCCATTGAAACCGCTGCCATGGCAGTGGCTGTGTTGGCTGCGTTAATCAGAGCGGCCTGTTCCATATTCTCCGCGCGCTGGTTGGCTAAATACTTGTGAGCCAAAAAGAGCAGCACAAGCAGCGCCAGCAGAAACACCACTCCCAAAATCACAATCACAGTCAGAAAACCCCCTCTGCCGGATCGTTTGGCGGGCTCAACCGGAAGATCCTCTGCGAATGCCTCTTCGTCAAACGGGTTTTCGTCAAAATTATTCAGTGCCATAATACTCCTCCTTCATCGGGTGCGCCGATGAATCGATCATTTGAAAAAATGACGTCCAAATTCGACAGGGGAATGATCTCCCTGAGATTCTCGCCAAAAACGACCCGGGCAGCGGCTGCTCGCAGACCGCTGGGAAGCAATGTGACGCCCGGCAGCAGGCTTTCGATCCTGCCTATCCGGCCGGCGTACGCGCCTGTTTGCAACCTCACAGTTTGACCCGAGGTGTACATCGCCTGCTCCTCATAAGCATGAGCCTCTCCCTCGAGCGGTATGTACACTTCCGGCCGATCACCGGTCAGGCGATTCCACTTAACCGCGTTAATCGAAACATCGCGACCAATATAAGTGGCTAAAAGGCTGCGTGAAAGTTCATCCATCCCATGGTCGCCAAAACCGCTCAGGATGATCAACGCGTAAGGCAGCTCCAGCGCGGTTGAGATCAGAGAAGAGGAAATAGACCCCAGGATCAAACCGCCAATCTTCTCTTGCGCGGCGGCGGCTAAAAACGCCTCAGAGCAGGTACCACCTGCGAGCACAGCGCCGCGAGAAGTCACTCCAATGGCTGAGGTCTTCAATTCACCAGACAGGCTTTCGTAATCAGTGGTTAATGGCCCGCAACCCAATAACGCGTTTCCCCAAACCCCCTGGATGAGGGCACCGTAGCATTGAATGGTTGCGCCGCGTTCAGGAATGACCTGGGTCACTTTTCCGGCGAGCCCGGCTTGCATTTTAATCCTGGTGCTCTCGGCTTCGATGAGCACCCTGCCCTTGTTCACAGAGACTACCCTGCCCTCGCCTGGCGTTCGAATCACGCGAGAAAACAACCCACCCGTTTCGGCGATGATGTCGTTTTTTTGCAATACCTCGCCAGGTTTACGGGTGATCATTTTTTCTGCCGCGGAGAGAGTTTTAGCCGATAGCGCCCTGACGACATCTACCAGGTAATGACGCGCCGGAATTGACGCTTCTGCCACAATGTCCTCAGGAGCGACCCTTTGTCCTTCTCTGACATTTACCGAGCCAGGGACAGGTAACAGCCGGTTGCGATGGATAAGTGTTAATGGGTTTATTTGCGTCAGTTGTGCGTTCATATAAACTCCCGCGCTATATGTTGCAATAAATGTACCATTATGCCGCGCCCAGCAGGAATTCCCATTCTTTGAGCAACTCGATTCTCCTGCCCTGGTCTTCAGGCAGCACGATTGGCCGCCCGCGGGCATCCACCACCACCCCGCAAACCCCTCCCTGCACCTTGATCGGTTCGCGGATGAGCGCCAGCTCTTCTATCTCCGCCCGGCTTGTCAGCCGCAACCGCAGCAGCCCAGTCGCCCCCGGTGCTAATGGGAGCGAAATGATGGAACCCTGTTTTACTTCCACCTCAAAAGAATTGCCATCCGCGTAATCCAGCCGCGCGTAAAGCAGCGGGCTGCCCGCGCGCGTTTTGCTGGTAATATTGACAACTGTCGCCAGATTGGAAAAAGCGGTTGATTCCAGCAGCTGCACTGCCAGGAGCGAGTTGTGAGCAGCGATCGTCCCTAATAAGGGTAAAAGGCTGTGCTTATCGAGGATCAAGGGGCTGATGCCCAGGGGTTGGATGCCATCAAGTGCCAGCAACAAAGAACGCACCGGGTCGGCCACATGGCTGACGGTGCAACCACTCAGCACAATGGGCTCAAACCGTAAAGATGGCATTATTTCCCGCGATTCCAGGTCAATCATCATCGCCTGTAACATCTGCCTTAATACCGCCTGTTCAATGGCGATTTCTTCTTTGGTCGCAGCCACAGAAAGGGGGAATAAAGAGCGATTCCAAAGGGCATCGCTTACCACTGTGTCAGGCACAGGAAAGGTCAACCAGCGGGAGATATCTTTGATATCGCCTTTTCGCAGGAATGCTTCAAGACCGCTGCCTATGCCAAAGTTGAACGTATTAAGGATAGACACCCGGTCATTACTGTAGGCAGCCATAGAATAGTTCATGCCGACATCCAGGCCTAAAACCCCTTTCAGAGGGTCGTACTGCCGACCCAGAAACTTGATCATCCGCATGAATCCCTGGTTCTTCAACTGAGGTGGGGTTGTGCAGAGAGGGGATGTGCGTTTGAGCCCTCCTATCTCTTCATTCATCTTTTCCATGACCAACGCATCCAGTTCAGTCAAGGCAGGTTCAAGATTCTCCCCTTCAAAGGAGGGCCGAATGTTCGGTGCGCTGCGTACGGTTGTATAACGCTCAAACACATCCTTCAGCTGAGCGCTCAACACCTGGTTTCCGCAGTAAAGAATCTGCGGACGGGTGCCGCGCGGAAGCAATTGCAGCGCAGTGCTGACAAGTTCTGCTGTTCGCAAGAGAGAGCGGGATGCGCCGCCATCCGTTCCTCCCGTGAAGATGACCAGATCCGGCCTGATAGTCAGCAGCGTATCTAACTGCTGAGAGTAAGACCGCCTGTCATTGATCCCGATGGATTCCAACAGGTTAGCGTATGTGGCGTTACAAAGTTTCCTGGCTGAATCGAGAGACACATCGTTCAGTAATCCGACTGCCACCACCTGGAGCGATGAGAAACAAGAGGTGGTGATATAAAATTGGTCGACCCCATCGCCCGTGGGCAGCGCGGGTAAAATCAGCTCGCCACTTTTTTCAATCAATGTACGCCCGCAAATCTCCTGGATTCGGCTCAAGACTTCGTAAATAGCGTCTCCAATGTCCAGAATGGGGTAAAAAGACGTGGTCGGCGCAGAACTTGAAGCAATCAGCCGATAACTGTTTTCAACAATATCGAACAGGTGTCCGCGCGTATGAACGTCGCCGATTTCAATCCCTAAAACTGACATTGGTTGCGCAAGCCCGCTTTTCATTTTTTCTATCTCACCCAAAACAACAGTGTTCCGAGAAGAAAATCAGCCCGTTCAACAAGCGCAGTAAGTCCGGCGGTTATCACACCGGCGAACACCGCCCCAAGCGTGATGGCAATGAACACCCTGCCAACGGATGACAGCAGCCTGATGCTCCAATGCGCCTGTGGTTCTTTGCCTTTCACTTTTCGCGCCGAAAAATGAAAATAAAACAAAGTCGCCAGGGTGCCCAGCAGGAAAAAGATGCCCTCGACGAGCAATAACAGGCTCGTCGGTCCTTTTTGAGCCCTGGCGAGATCAACAAAAACCAATGCCCCTTTTACCTGCCCAAAAAGGGTGCCAAGCACTGCTCCGCCTACCGCCACCGCCGCCCCAACCCCTACCAGCAATGCCATAGAGGGGTTCCCCAGCCGGCTCAGGCGGGGCGAGAGCTTCATGAGTAACATGCCGGAAAGCAACAAAGGTATCAACGCTACTCGAGAACCTTGCAGCAATGGCACCGCGAGGCGCGCGATCAGCACCTGGTAAATGATCACAATTGTCATATACCCTGCGGTCATGCCAATCAGCACGGCAGAAACAAATCTGAAGAAGGGAATATCTCCCAATAAGAAACTAAACACGACCAGCGTCAGGATGAAGCTGATGACCACCCAGATAACCTCTGTGTTGAAGGACATCAACCCCTCCCTTTCTTATGCGCGGCGGCACCGGTTGTGGTGACGAGACTGACAACCCCTCCCAGGAAGATCAGCAACGCGGCAATGAAAAGCGCAAATTGGTACGAAGCGAAGGTTGTGGAGGCTTTACCGGGCACCTGGCGTATCATCTGATAGGCGAGCGCGCCGGAAGAACCCGCCACCAACCCTTGAACCTGTCCGCTATCATAATAAGGTTGAGCGAGTGGTGCGGCCTGCGCGCTCACCACACCAAGCAGGATTGGTGGTTTTTCAATTCGTCCGGTTTGTTCCACCCAGGCGCGAACGATTTCAGGATTATCGGTAAGCAGCAAGATCGCGGCGAAATCAGCCAGGGTTCGCGCGCCAGCGATGGGGGTGGTCTCCCAGGCGGGTTCAAGAGCAGTTGAATAAGGCAGCGCCGCTCGAATATCGCCAACCAATGAAATCAGCCCAATCGTTCCGCCAGGCAAATAGCCAAGATTGACCACCCGCTCAGAAAACAGGTAGCCTGAGACGCCCGCCGAAGCGCGCCGCAACTGTTCTTCGAGGATGGCATATCCACTGGCGTTGGTGGACATCAGCGCGAGCGGAACGCCGTGGGAAACCAGATGCTGGAACACTGGTTCAGAGCTCAAGGTAAGTTCGCCCGCCAGCCCTCCTTCAAACTGCGCGGCTATTAATACCGGCTTTCCAGCGGGGATTCCCTCGATGACGCCAAGCGTGTCCACCACCTCTTTAGGGAATAAAACTGGGATGATAACAGGCAGCGAGCGAAAACCATAGGGGAGGAGCACCGCCAAGAATAAAATGACCGCCGCAAAGATCTTGAGGGTTTTCCTTTGAGGACGGCTTTTTTTTGTTATGGCTACAGGGGAGGTTTCCTCAATATCTGGGTTACTCAGCCGGTAAAGCAACTCAGCGTTCTTCTGCTGCATGGGGGTCACGACTAATTCATGGGGGCGGGAAGGCATTTTTACCTCCCTGTCTTCCAGCCGCTGCGAGCGCAGTGTGCCGGAAATACCCGCGAGGATACCTTCGCCCTCTTCACCAGGAGAATAAAGCGCATCTGGCGTAGCCGGCGATACGGCGTCAAGAGGGCGGATGGCTTTCAACCAGGCGGGCAGCACGCCATCCGCAAGCTTGTTTTCTTCCTTGGAGATAAAGGGTCTGGCTGTTTGGTCTTTCTGAGAAGAATGTGTTTCCACCATGCCCGCATCAGCAGACAACCATTCAGGCAGATCATCCTCGAAGATTGGATGAGCCGGTTGACCATCGCGCAGCTCAGCGGTTTCAAACGGTTCATTCGCCGCGGGTGAAGTGGTTTCACCCTCTACCGGTTCACCCGTAAATTCGCCACTCGCCCGGCCACCAGTTTCTTCGAACCGTGAATCAGCATAAGTATCTGCCGGGGTTGTTGCCTTCGCGTCAGAATCCTCCAGCAAGGCTTCCTCGGCTGTCTTTTCTGCCATTACTGGCGGTTCAGCAGCGCGCAGGTTTATAATCCATTCTGGCAGCCCGGAGTCTTCGGTATCCAACCCAGAGGTTTCACGGGTTTTTTGCTCATCTTGCTCTTTCAGCATCCGGATGCGGGCCAGCCATTCCGGCGCTTCCCCCTCCCAACTTTCTCCGCTTTCTTCAGTGGGTTCAACCCTGCCAGAAATTTCAGCCAATGGTTCCGGTTCAGGGATCTCACCTTCACCTGGTTCATCCGGAGCAGGTGGTTCTTTATAGCCTGGGAGTGGTGAACGACAATACCAACAGCGTGGTGAGCTGGCATCGTTCATTCGATTACAAATAAGGCAGCGAATATCCGCCATAATCAACCGTTATAGGGCTTTTCTGAGCCAATCAAAACGCGAATTCCCGTTGCCAGGCTACCAAGAGCGATGCCCAGCAGCATCCCTCTGGCTCCGGCCATCGGAACGCGATGAAAGGCTGAGAGCAGATTGGTAAGGATGGGGATCTCCGTAGAAAAGGCCAGCACTCCGCTGTTTAGTACCAGAAATATGATCACGCTTAAAAAGAAGAGAAAACCCATCCAGTTGCGTTGACGTTGTAACAACTTCAGACTGGCGAAAACCAGCGTGATAGCCAGCACTGCCATCAGTGTGGATTCAACAGGAACCTGAACCCGGGTGACGAGCTTTTGAAAACCAGCGCTGCCAGGGTCGAGAAAGACCCCCGCAACCACTGTCAGCAGGAAGGTCACAATCAATGCCCCGCTGTACAGTCTGCGCGGGTGCTTGTCCTGAATCCGCTTCCAGTGGACATGAAACACCAGGTTTAAAATCGCCACTAACCCGGCCACGCCGCTAAGGGTGACTGCCCAATCCAGCAGTGGAGAGCGGGCCAGTGAAATTCCTGTGCCAGGAAAGAAATACCCCAATAACACGATCAGACCAGTAATTGCGGCGATCAGGTAATTCAGTACTTTCACGCGATACCTGCCAGTTTGAGCAGAAGACCTAAAAGCAATGCTCCGCTAATGATCAGGCGCAGCAGGTCCTGCGTTTTTAGGCTGGCCACGTGTGAAGAGCGGTGAACCAGGTAAGCCGGAACGGCGTACAGCTCTTCCCCAAGCATGACCTCACGGGCAGTGGCCAAGAAAACTGACTGCGCGACAATTGAGTCACTGGCTGCCAGTGTAAATGCCCCATTTTCCTCAGCCGCTGTGGTCAAAAAACCGACCTCAGCCCCATAACTGCCCATAAACACATTGGTCCTGACGGCGGGTTCATTCATTACCTCCAGGGTGCCCAGCACATAAGCGAACGGCGTGGCGCCCGCCATTCGCCCATGATCTGCATCAAACATCTCAGTAGATTGGGTTTCTCCAGCAACCATGCGCAACACATCTTTGCTGAGCAAAGTGAACCCGCCATTACCGCTGGTGCAAACAGGAGGTTGGTCGCTGGCGGAACTTAATTGACCGATACGCTGCAGCGTATCTACTCCGGCCAGCCCAGAAGGGTTGCTGGCTTCGTTGAGATCGCCGTTCCCCAGTGATATGTGCACCCGGCTGCCATCTTCCACAGAAAGCCCCACCGCACTCCTCAAGCGATTGATGGCAGTGATACGGCGAAAGGTCGCCCGTCCTTCGGATGATTTCTTCCGGTAAGAGAGAAAGATCATCCATCCGGCGGCGAAAATCACCACCAGTAACCCCAGGATAGGTTCAGCCTTCACGCGTCCTCCTCGCGCAGGTGCTCCGCGAAGGATAGCGCAATGGCCGGGTCTTCCAGCATGTCGGCGAACGCCTGCCAGGAAGCAGCACTGTGGTTGAAGAATGGCGCAACCGCTAGCATTGCCTGCGAGATGAAGTGGCGAAATATTCCTCCATCTTCAAGCAGGCTTAACATCAAAGGTGTCAGCCCGTGACGGCGAAACGTATCTTGCCATTGTGACCAGAATCGAGGATCCATCGCTAACAATAGAGTATAGCCCCTTTCATGGCTGGGTCATTTTTTAGATGCAGGATTCAGGCCAGATTTTCGTTCAAGCGACAGCGCTTCAAAAAAAGTTGTACAATTAATGTTGACGGAAAGCTTAAGACTCATTCTTCAGGAGCCTGCTATGCCCTTTTTCTTCACCTGGTTCAAGCCCCGTCCTTATTCTGCGGCGAACAGCCGGGAAGTGCATTCTCTTCTGGAAGAATTGATCCGTATTGGGATTAAGGAAGATTACCTTTCAGAAATACCCGGATACGGTTACAACAGCCAGTGCCGGCACATCCGCACCCGTGAAATTGGAAAAAGACTGCATGAGCTTGGCGGAAACGAGTTGATGTCATGGGCATTCGCCAGGGTGCGCAAGCAAGCCGGCAAAGTACCGGCTTCTCACCTCGAGTACGCCTGGAACGATATCGGCGGCTGGCAGCCCTAAACAGACCGTCAGCCCAATCGTAATCAGTGATTGAGGGTGTTGTTCATCACCCGCATGATGCCCGTCATGCGGGTTTTCCAGCTGTAAGCGTTCGCGGCGCTCTTCGCCGCGCTGGCTAATTTCTCCCGCCGGGTGCCATCCGTGAGCAATTCCGCGAACTTCTCGCGCAGGTCAGAAAAATTCTCGATTTCGAAGAAAGCCGCGGTCTGGTCATTTAAAACCTCACGCAATACCGGCAGGTCGCTGGCAAGAATGCAACGTCCCGCGGCCATGTACTCAAAGAGCTTCATTGGGCTGCTGACCGCTGAAATATCACCGCCACCGCTACCGCCGAAAGCCCGACTGTATGGCATCACCAAGATATCCGCGGCCGCCTGGTAGAGGGGTAACTGGCTGTTAGGGATGAAACCGGTGAGTTGCACGTTATGAATATCAGCCTCTTTCAACCTTGCGCGCCACCACTCCACCTGGTCATCATTTCCACCAATCCATAAGAAACGCACCTGCGGGAAAGCGCGCGCCAGTTGTTGCATCAGCTCGAGCCCGCGCCCAGGGTAAAACCCACCGGAATAGCCGGCCGTCATCGCTTCTTCGAGGGCTAACTTTTTTCGCGCAGCCGCCGGTTTGGGCAGGTCAGAATACCGCTCAAGATCCACTCCGTCAGGAGCAATAAGGTATTCACCAACCCTGGCAGCCACCCCAAAGCGTTGATCAGCAAGTGTTTTTAACGCCGAGGTAATGTAAACGACCAGTTTTGGGGCTTTCATCCGCAGGATGCGCCGATAAATATGCGGGCCGAAAGTTCCCGACGGGAGGTCGTGCATCTCCAAAACGAAAGGCATCGCCCGTAACCCGGCGAACAAAGCCACCCATAACATACGCGTGTACACCAGCTGCGCGCCCCAACGTCGCGCTGATTTGACCCCTGCCAGGGAGAAGTCCAGCCGTTTCAACCCGGGGCGGGTCGGCAGCGTGATGATTTCGAAGGGTTCTATCAATCCATACTGGTCAGCGAGTTCCTGCCAGGCAGGAGGTTCCTTTCCCGGGAGGTAAAGAACCACTTCCTCGCCATTTTGCGCCAGCGCCTGTGTCACCTTCATCACCTGGATGCTGTGGGCGCGGGTAGACGGGACCTGCGCGGTGGAGATACAGGCGATCTTCATCTCATTCTCCTTTGAGATCCGCTTTTTCACCCTGCCTGGCTTTTCGTAAACCGATGAACACCAGAAGAGCAGTGGAAATGATCAGGTAAGCAGATAAGAGAGCGCTTTCGCCGACGATCCCCCAGCGCGGCACCACCCAAAAAGCCAATGCGATCTTAACCAACGCCGCGCTGAACAAGACATAGAGCGGGATGTTGGCTTGTCCGAAAGACAGCAGCAAGGAGCGGTTCCAGAAGAAGACATTGGCGAAGCCAAAGCCCAGCAGCAGAACCATCGTCGCCGGGAATGCGGGGACAAACGCAGCGCCATAGAACAGCTGGATCAACCACCTGCCTGCAATTAACATCACCAGCAGTACCAACCCGGTCCATGAAGCGGAAATCAGGGTAACGCGCCTGAGCAGCCTGCGCAACTGCGCCCATGCCCGTGAGACGATACTGCGGGTCATCTCGGGGTAAGTCGTGGTAACAAATGGGGTGATGGGCATCATTAAAGGGTTGACGATAGAAAGAGCCAGTTTATACAGCCCTACAGACTGCTGATCCAGGAAAAACCCGACCCACAGCGGTTCGCTTTCACTGGCAATCATTTTAACTGTGCCGCTGAGATTGGTGCTAAGGGTGAAATGAGCCAGTTCTTTAAATGGGGGCAGTAGCGAGAGAGGGGTTTTCCACCATCCAGGCTGTAAATGGCGGGGCAGATAATAGAAAGCGAGGATAGCCGGGCTGATACCCAGCAGGATCTTCCCTACCAGGTAAGCGCTGAGCACGAAGATGATTCCGCCATGCAGCAAGTAAGCCAGCAGAATGAGCAGCGCTGTGACCACACTTTGAATCACATTGATCATGGCCTGGGTGCGAAAATGGTTGGTAATTTGCAGCACTCCGATAGAGGTCTCTGAGACCATATTCGCCAATATGGACACCGCGAAAAGCTGGATCATCGGCAAGGCCTGCATATCTTTGGCAATATATTTGGCGCCCAGTGGAGCGAGCAAAAGCAAGACAAAAAACGCCACAACCGAAGTGAACCCTTCGGTCAGCATCGCCACTTTAACAACCGCGCCGGCTTTTTGGCGGTTATTTTCAGTCAACTCCTTACCCAGGTAGCGGATGATGAACTCGCCCATGCGGAAAGAAAAAACCCGGTTCACATTGCTGACAAAAGAGGTGATGATTCCCACCAACCCGAAGGCAGCCACCCCCAGCAGGCGGGCGGCAAAAACGCTTTGCACAAGCGAAAGCAACAAACCAAATGAAGTTGAACTGAACAGGTACCCGGTATTTTTTAAAACCCGGGTGAGAATGTGGTCTTCAACAAGGAGTTTACGGATCCTGGCAAACAGCGAGTTCATGGGAGGGGGATGTCACGAGCCCACGCGCGCTGCTCAAGGTACCAGTTCACCAGCTGAGGGATGCCTTCTGCCAGCAGAACCTTGGGTTCCCAGCCGAGCAGACTGCGCGCCTTGGTCACATCCGCCCAGTTGGCATTCACATCCGCCGGGTGCCCTGGGATGTAATGCACGTTTGCCTTTTTTCCTACCAGGTGCTCTATCCGCTGTAAAAGTTCGTTGATGGTGATGGTTTCGTGTCCGCCAAGGTTCACAATCTCGTACCCCAGCGGTTTTAACGCCTTAATCACACCATCAGCGATGTCGTCCAGATACGTGAAACCGCGCATCTGGTTGCCGTCACCAGAAACACACACAGGTTCATTCTCCACGATCCAACGCGTAAAGCGATACATCACCATATCAGGCCGGCCTGCCGGGCCGTAAACCGTGAAAAAACGCACAACGGTCGTGTCTAACCCATACAGATAATGATAGGTATACGCCATCACTTCGGCAGCCTTCTTACTGGCAGCGTAGATTTGCAGCGGATGACAGGAATCCGCGTTCTCAGGCGTGGGCAGCGGAGGGTTGGCGCCGTAAATCGAAGACGTGGACGCCAGCACGAGTTTTGGCGTCCCGCTGCGGCGGCACCATTCAAGAAGGTTCAGCGTCCCGGCGGCGTTCGTTTGCAGGAACACCTGGGGGATTTCAACCGCCTGCCGTACACCCGCTCGAGCCGCTAGGTGGATCACCCCCTGGAATGATGTAAATTCGCCCGAAAGCGATTGATAGAACTCCGGTCTGCAGATATCATCGCGGAAAAAGCGGAAACCCGGCAGCCGGGCAAGTTGCTGCAAACGCCATTCCTTCAGGCGCGGATCATAAGAGTCGTTAAGGTTATCGACCCCCACCACCTCGTGTCCCTGGGCGATAAGCTGCTCGATGACCCTGCGGGCGATAAACCCGGCAGCGCCTGTAACCAGGTAGCGCGCCATTAGAGTTTTATCACCTTGGGAGATTTCACGCCCAGCTTACCCAACGCGTTACGGGTATCGATAATTAACTTTGCGGAATTAAGGATAGCCGCGTAATCGTAAACCTTATGGTTCGTAATGATGACCACACAATCCGCTTCCTCAACCGCCAGCATCAGGTCAGTCACCGATTCAATTTGCCATTCATCCTCTTGCACCCGGGGAATATATGGGTCATGATAACTGACCAGCGCGCCCTTGGCCTGCAGCAGGCGAATAACATCAATGGCGGGCGATTCTCTTAGATCATCGATATCAGGTTTATACGCCACCCCCAGAACCACTACTTTGCTCCCCTTCATTGGCTTCGCGTGTTCGTTGAGCCCATCCTGTACCCTGCCAATGACAAAACGCGGCATGTTGGTGTTAATTTCAGAGGCCAGTTCGATAAAGCGTGCGGTGTAATTGAGAGAGCGCATTTTCCATGAGAGGTACATCGGGTCAATCGGGATACAATGCCCTCCCAGACCAGGCCCGGGGTTAAAGCGCATAAACCCAAATGGCTTGGTGGCGGCTGCGTCAATCACCTCCCATACATCCACTCCCAATCGGTCGCACATCAGGGTCAATTCATTGACAAAGCCAATGTTGATCATGCGGAAAGTGTTTTCAAGCAGTTTTGCCATTTCCGCAACCTCGGTGGAAGAAACCGGCACGACGGTATCCAGCGCCATGCTGTACCAGGCCGTAGAAACCTCGGTGCATTTTTCGGTCATGCCGCCGATAACCTTGGGGGTATTTTTGGTTGTCCAATCTTCCCGCCCAGGATCAACGCGTTCAGGCGAAAAAGCCAGGAACAGTTCCTCGCCGATCTTAAGCCCGCTTTTCTCCGTCAGCGCAGGTAAAACCAGCTCACGGGTGGTACCAGGGTATGTGCTGGATTCCAGCACCACCACCATACCAGGGTGCACATACGGGGCGATTCCCTCCGCCGCGCTGATGATGAAGGACAGGTCAGGGTCGCCCGTGTGGCGTAACGGGGTGGGGACGCAAATCGCTACCGCGTCGATCTCTTTCAGGATGGCGTAATCCGTGGTGCCGCGTAACTTGCCATCGGCCACCAGCTGCCTGACCACCAGCGAGGGTACATCCAGGATATAGCTTTCTCCGCGGTTCAACATCTCCATCTTTTGTTCAACCGGGTCGATCCCCGTCACGGCAAACCCTGCCTGGGCAAAAACCGTTGAGAAGGGCAGCCCTACATACCCCATCCCCAGTACAGCCACTTTGGCAGTCTTTTTCTTAAACTTTTCAATCAACTCTTGCGCGTAATCCATATACCACCTTGAGAATTCAAAATAGCGATAACTGTTCAGGTTTTTCTTCGATCTCTTTCACGCCTTCTGCCGAGGTGCGCGCCTGCGCGGGTTGGCGTTTCGCTGCAGCTCTGGCGCTGGCAATCGCGGCTGGTAGTGTCCGAAAATCGTTGATCAGTGTTGATTTGAGCGAAGGCTGGTGCAGCGCGGCTGCCGGGTGATACATTGGTACAATGAGACGACCACGCACCCAGTAAGTTTTCGCGTGAACCTCGCTAATCCTGGCGTTCGGTAAAAATTTCGCCATTGAAAACCTGCCCAGGGTCACAATTACATGCGGATTAATCGTTTCGATCTGGCGGTCGAGAAAGCGCGCACAGGCCGCCAACTCATCAGGCAAGGGGTCACGATTGTTAGGAGGTCGGCATTTTACCACATTGGCGATGAAAACCTGCTCCCGCGTGTAGCCCGCTTCTCCTAACAGTTCATCAAGGAATTTGCCCGCCTGACCCACAAACGGGCGCCCCTGTTCATTCTCATGAAAACCGGGGCCTTCGCCGATAAACATTATTTCAGAAGTGGGCGAACCTTCACCAGGGACAGCGTTCTTACGTGAATGGTACAGCGTGCATGCCTGGCAGGTAGCCACCTGGGCGGCTATTTCTCGAAGTATCTCAGCGGTGTCCACTCACTTCCTCCACTTGGAAAATCACCAAAAAGTATAAACCTTATTTTACCTTACTGGAAGCGCTTCAGGTTCTCCAGGTTCAATGGCGCAAGATCCATCAGTATCGCGTCTTCCTGGTTGTCTTTGTAGTAATTACGGCGCACGGCTACCTCACGGTAACCGAAACGTTGATACAGCGTGATGGCTGCCTGGTTGCTCCTGCGCACTTCCAAAAACGAACTGTTCGCTCCTGAATGATAGGCATCGATTAATGTGTGCGCCAGCAGGCGTTGGGCGATCTTCTGACGGCGATACGCAGGCGACACCGCCAGCGTGGCCACATGCACTTCATCTGCGATCATCCAAACCACGATAATGGCGACCAGCAGCGGCGCGCCGCTCTCGGAGAGCAGTTCTGCCACCCAGCAGCGGGAAACCTCGTTGTTCTCAAGTTCAAACCGGAAAGACCGTTCAGGCCAGGGAAGAGAAAACGAGGAGCGGTCCAGTTCAAAAACCTGCGGCAGGTCTTCGCTCTGCATCCGGCGGATGCGCAAAGTGCCAGACACTTCTGTTTCGCTCACTCCTGAATCATCCCTGCCACGTGCAGATAGATGGGCGCCAACAGCGCAGGGTCGTCCACCTCTCCTTCATTCCAGCGTTTCCAGGCGAGTTCTGCCAGCATGGAAGGGCGCCGCATTGCCAGCGCGGGGGGCGCGATCATGGCGTTTTTCCACTTGCGGCCAATCACCTGACGCTCTGAAGGGCTCATTTCACCGCAAATGCGGGTCGGTCCGCTGATGCGGTCAGATATTTCTTCAGCGGTCATCACGCGCGCCTCATCCTGGGGCTGCCAGCAGCCGCTGCTGGAAGAAAACTCCTGCACTGCCAGGCGCGACCTTCCCGCGGGCAACACAGTGAGCAGGGGTTCAGCTGCCAAGGGTTGCTGTGCTGCTTGAAATTCAAAGGTTGGGATGCCAAGCAGGGGAATATTTAAAGACAGAGCCAACCCTTTGGCCAGTGCCAAACCAATGCGCAGGCTGGTGAAAGACCCCGGTCCCAGCGCCACCGCAACAGCCTTAAGTTCAGCGGGGCTCACCATGCAGCGGTTCATCAGGTCCTGCACCGCTGGCGCCAGCTCTACTGTGTGATGAGAAGCCGTGCGCCAAATCATTTCGCCGATAAGGACAAATTCATCGTACAACGCGATGCCGCTGGTTTGTGTTGAGGTATCAATCGCGAGCAGCATCTACCCTCCAAACGCCAATCGCTTAAAGTCGTCCAGCATCTTTTTATATCGCTCGCCGACAGGGATAAACAACAGGTTGCGCTGCTCTTCGTTCAACCAGGCGTATTTGATCACCAGCCTATCGGCTGGCAGCACTGACTCAATCCGCTCAGCCCATTCTGCCACCAGAATTCCGCCGCTGAGCATATCATCCAGGTCAAGATCAATGGCTTCATCAATAGAAGTAAGCCGGTAAGCATCCAGGTGGTGCATCAGGCCGCCGCCAGCTCGGCGATATTGATTAACAATCACGAATGTCGGGCTGGTCACTGCGTCCACCGAGCCCCAGCCATGGGCGAGCCCCTGCACAAAAGTGGTTTTACCCGATCCCAGGTCGCCTTCCAGGCAGAGCAAATCACCACTTTTAAGAAGGGTGCCCATGCGCATGCCCAACCGACGGGTTTGCTCGGGGCTGCGGCTGACAAAATCAATACTATAAGCGGGTAAGATAGGCATCGGTTTAATGATCAGATTGCGCGATAGGCTCACTGGTAAACATCGGATGGCGGGTTTTCTTGCGGGGCATCAATCGGGAGGTAAGTTTTCATACGGCGGGTCAATTCTCGGCGCGTCAGCATCACGCGATGAGAACAGGTATCACACTCCAACCCAATATCCGCGCCTAACCTCACGATTTTCCAGGTATAACCCCCGCATGGATGGGGTTTCCGCAGCCTGACCCTGTCTCCTAATTTCAACTCAGGAAGCATGCTGCGATTATAACCCATGTTATAATTTTCAAACTCACCACAACTGGCTGGGCTTAAGAGGAAATTACCCATATGTTGAACCTGGCACCAAGCCTGTTATTTTCCCGCATACTCACATTGATCATCGCGTTAACCATCCACGAATTTTCCCACGCGCTGGTGGCTGACCACTTCGGTGACGTTACCGCGCGCAACGCCGGCAGGCTGACGCTTAACCCATTAAAGCACCTGGATGTATTCGGTTCTCTGATGCTGCTGGTGGTGGGTTTTGGCTGGGCAAAACCCGTGCCGGTCAACCCTTACGCGCTGCGCCGCAGGTCAGAGTCGGCGCTGATGTGGGTATCGCTGGCCGGTCCCGCGTCCAATCTGCTTCTGGCTATCCTCGCCGGGCTGGTGCTGCGCTTTCGGATGGTCCCCTGGCGCGCATCTGCCGCGGGCTCCATGCTCCCATCCCCGGCTGAATTCCTCTTCACCTTCCTTTCCATCAACCTGCTGTTGATGTTGTTCAATCTCATCCCCCTTTCACCGCTGGATGGTGAAAAGGTGCTCTCCTACCTGCTTCCCTATCGTCTACAGCCAGGGTTTGAAAGCATCCAGCGCTACGGCCCGCTCTTGATAATGGTGCTGTTATTTGTTCTTCCGCTGGTGGGAATCGACCTTATCCGTTGGGTGATGTCGCCCGCCCTAACCCAGCTTCAAAAGTTCATTATAGGAGTCGGTTGATGAGCCCGCAAATCGCACTCATTGGTCTCAACCAGGTTGGCGCCTCGATCGGCCTGGCGCTGGGCGCTTACAAGGAAAATATTACGCGGGTGGGTCATGACGCTGACAGCGCCCGGATGCGCAGGCTGGAAAAAGAAGGCGTGTGCGATAAAACCCATACCCGACTGCCCGACGCGGTACGTGGTGCCGATATGGTCATCCTCTCTCTGCCCACTGACCTGCTGCGCGATGCGCTGGGGCTCATCGCGGGCGAGGTTTTTCCACAAGCTGTGGTGGTGTGCATCAGCGCGGTTGCCAGGGTCGCTTACCAGTGGGCGCGTGAACTTCTGCCTCCACAGCAGCCCTTTATCGTTCTGCAACCTGTGTTGCATCCTGCCAGGCTGCGAGACTGGGAAGAGAATTCGAGCAACCCGTATGCCGACCTTTTTGAAAACACACACATGCTGGTGGTAACCGATTCAAACACCCAGGAAAAAGCCTTTCAACTGGCAAATGACCTGTGCGCGTTACTGAAAGCCAAACCGTATTTTAGTGAACCGCTGGAAGCTGATGGCATCACCGCGCGCATCGAGCAACTGCCAAAACTGACCGCGGTAGCCCTGCTTTCCATGCTGGTGGAAAAACCCGGATGGGATGACGCCCGCAAGATGACCAACAGGGCTTTTTTCCGCTTCGCTTCTCTCAATACCTTGTTTGACGAACAGGAGTTCTTCGGTGTTTCCAATTTGGTGAACAGAGAAAACATCACCCGCGCGCTCGATGAATTGTCCGCGACCCTGGCTGAGATTCGCCAGATGATCGATGCTGGTGATGAAGAGGGGTTGCAAAAAATGTATCAAACCGCCAGGCAGGGGTACGAAACCTGGCTCACACAACGCATGAGCGGGGAATGGGATAAGGTGGAAAAACCCCCCGAAGCGCTGGAACGCGGCATCCTTACCCGCCTCTTTGGCGGCAGACCTGTCAAGAAATAAAAATTGGAGATGAGCTTCTATTGTTACATTGTCGAATGCGCTGACGGCAGTTATTACACCGGTTGGACCCTTGACCCTGCCCGTCGTGAACGGCAGCATAACCTGGGGAAAGGAGCGGCGTACACGAGAGTACACCGTCCAGTTCGGTTGGTGTATATCGAAGAACAGCCTGACCGCTCAACAGCGATGAAGCGTGAGCGCGCCATCAAGGCGCTAAATCACACGCAAAAGGCCAGGCTGATCAGCAAGTTTACTGAGATGGGCGATGACCGTGGCGACCCCTGAAGGTACCGTCATCTCCCCTGGCAGAGTGAACCTGCTGGGTGAGCATGTTGATTATAACGACGGCGTTGTGCTGCCAGCCGCTATTGACCGTTCGGTGAAGATCATCTTCAAGAAGAATGACAGCCGCCTGGTATCGCTCAAAGCCGTTGACCTGCAAGACCAATGCGTCATCCACTTGAGCCATCTTGAAAAGAAAACGTCGCAAGAAGGAAAACCATTACCCGATTGGGCGTTATACCCCGCCGGCGTGATGTGGAGCCTACAACGCCACGGGCTTGATCTAATCGGATTCGACGCCCAATTCAGTTCCAATATTCCCATCGGCGCAGGCCTGAGCAGCTCCGCGGCCATCGAAGTGGGGTTCGCGGTGGTCTGTATGAGCCTGTGCGGCTGGCAGCTTGAACGCCTGGAACTGGCGAAGCTCTGCCAACAGGCTGAACGCGAGTATGTGGGTGTAAATTGCGGTTTGATGGACCAGTTCGCCTGCGCTTGCGGAGTGGAAGATCACGTGGTAATGTTCGACACGCGCAGCCTGGCTTCTCAAACACTGCCGCTCCCTCCCGCTACTACGCTGGTTATCGCGGATTCCTCATTACGGCGTTCACTTCTCACCTCCGCATATAACGACCGCCGCCGCGACTGCGAAAGCGTGGTCGCTTATTTTAATCAACTTGACCCATCAATCCGCTCACTGCGCGACCTGGGGGAGGAACGCCTGCTCGCGCATGAGCACGCGCTCCCGCCAGCCGCGTTCAGGCACGCCCGGCATGTGGTGGAAGAAATCTCGCGCGTCAATCAGGCGATTGATCTATTAAAGGAAAAAGACGCCAGGGGATTTGGTAGATTGATGTTTTCCTCGCATGATTCGCTGCGCGACCTTTTTGAAGTTTCGCGCCCCGAACTGGACATTCTGGTTGATATTGCCGCCGGGTTCGATGGCTGCCTGGGGTCGCGTCTAACGGGGGCAGGCTTTGGCGGCAGCACAGTCAGCCTGGTGCTTGATGAGAAAAGTGATGCCTTCATTCATCAGTTAAGAGACCTCTACCAAAAACAGACCGGATTGCAGGCGGTCGTTTTTTCCACCCGCGCCAGCCGCGGTGCTCACCTCAATCCTGATTAGAAACCACCGGATATACGCCATGCTGACATCTACAAATGATCGCGCCATTGAAACCCACTCGCTGGTGAAGACCTTTCACACCAAACATGGCTTCCTCACACGCACCACGCGCTCTACCGAGGCGGTGCGCGGTATCACCTTCCATGTGAACAAAGGAGAACTCTTCGGTCTGCTCGGTCCAAACGGCGCCGGCAAGACCACCACGGTAAAAATGCTCTCCACTCTGCTCATTCCCACCAGCGGCAGCATTCATATTTTCGGTCAGGACATTCTGCAGCACACCAGGGATATACGGAAGCACATCGGTTTCACCTTTGGCGGGGCTCACGGGCTGTATGGGCGGCTGACCGCAATCGAAAATTTGCGATATTTCGCTGAACTGTACGCCTTGCCCCCCCGTGAAACCCATAACCGCATCAGGGAGCTTCTGGAGCTGGTGGGTTTGCGCGATCGCGGGAATGACCGGGTCGAAACATATTCCAGCGGCATGCAGCAGCGCCTGCACCTGGCGCGTGTTTTACTGCACGACCCTGAGCTGATCTTCTTAGACGAACCCACTGTGGGCATTGACCCGGTTGGAGCACGTGAACTGCGCTCGACTATCAAACTGTTAAAAAATCAAGGCAAGACCATTCTGCTCACCACACACTACATGGCAGAAGCAGATGAGTTGTGTGATCGTCTCGCCATCATCAATCACGGTCAAATTATCGCTATGGATAGTCCTTCTTCATTGAAGAGCAAATTGACCAGCGATGCCTTTGTTGAGTTAAAAACCAGCGGCGAAAACCTGCCATCCGTAAAAAACGTGCTCGCCCAGCTCGACCCGGATTCAGAGGTCACCTATAACCAGCACGCTTTCGTCTGGGAAGTGAATATCCGCACTCGGCAACCAGGTGTGGTGATGGAACTGCTCGCTCCCCTGCTCAGCAGCAACCTGATACAGACGCTGGGGGTCCGCAACCAGACCATGGAGGATGTTTACGTGTCCATCATTCAAAATGGAGGGGCATGATAGGGAATTTTCTCAGGTTGGGAATTCGCCAGATGAATGTGCAACTGCGCATGCGTGTGCTCAGCCTGTGGAGCCTGGCTTTATTTTTCACACAGCCGGCCATTTTCAGCGCCATCGGCATGCTGCTGGCGCGCGCCGTTGGAAACACCCGTCCTGACCTGGTGTACACCGTGCTTGGCGCCGGCATCATGGGTATGTGGAGCGGCTTGGTGTTCACTTCCACCTACGATATCCGCGCTGACAGGCGCGAGGGCACTTTGGAGTTGATCGTGGGCAGCCCCACTCCGCTGCGGCGCGTGGTGGGATTTCGCTCGCTGCTCAACATCCTGGCGGGGTCAACCAGCATGCTCGCCGCGGTTGCCGCGGCTTTATTTATCTTCGATTATTCATTCAGCGGTATCAATATCCCTGGTGTCGTCATCTCCTTCTCCCTGCTTTTACTGGCACTGTGGTGCATGGGCATCTTCCTGGCGAATATACTCGCCTGGTCGCGCCTTTCCGGCACTTTCGTCGATTTACTGGAGATGCCCATCGCGCTTTTGTGCGGGTTTATGTACCCGATCAGCGTTTTGCCTGCTTGGATGCAGCAGATTTCCGCTGTCTTCCCCATCCGCTGGGGGCTGGAGACTTTGCAGGATGCGCTAAAAGGCTCGCTTATCGACAGCGCCTTGGTAAACAAATGGCTGATCGCGCTGGGGGTTTCATTCGTCTACTATCTGCTGGCGCGCTGGTTTGATAGGAAAGTGCACGATCATATCCGCATCACCGGGGAGCTGCATTCGATATGATCAAGCGGCTTGGGCACCTCTTCCGGCTGTACTTTTTCCAGGCATGGTTTTCATACCGCTCCCTTTTTGCCTGGAGCACGCCATTCAGTTACGCGACCAGCAAATTCGGCTTTCCCTTCTTCGCCATGTTGTTCTTCGTGTTCATGGGTAAGTTTGTCGGCTTTCTGGATCCAATGTTCATCGTTATTGGCAATATCTTGATGATGCCTACCACTAACGGGTTATACGGTATTTCGATGACCATCGGGAACGAGCGGCAGTTTGGCGCCATGTCTTACCTGTTGGGCAGCCCGGCGCCGCGCGCTCCGCTCTTTTTGGGGCGTGCCTTTTTTCACATCCTCGACGGGTTTGTGACCGTGCTGGTAGCCCTGCCCATCGCAATGCTCATCTTCCATATCGACTTCGCCGAGGTTAACCTGTTCATGCTCGCCTGCTGCCTGGTGCTGCTATCGATAACCACCACCGGGCTGGGATTCATCATGGGCACGGTCAGCCTGCTCAGCCGCGACGGCTGGATGTTTACCAACACCCTCGGTCAGTTGCTGTACATTTTGATTGGGGTCAACATTCCCATTGAAAGACTGCCTGGTTTTTTACAGCCGCTTTCGGGATACCTGCCCATGACGCGCGGAATTTTAGCCACCCGGCTGGCTCTGGGTGGAGCAGGTTGGTCAGAAGTAGCCAGCCTGTTGGCGGGGGAGATTCTGGTGGCTGCTGTGTATATGGTATTCGGCTACACGCTTTTCCGGCTGGTGGAAAGAGCCAGTCTGTCGACTGGCTCTCTGGACTCCATTTAATGAGGATGCGCAGGCAAACAGCCTGTGTTCAATCCGTAAACACCGGCAGGTGACCCAGGGAAATAATTTCGTGCCACCTGGCCCGCTCCCCTTCTGTGAGAATGGCGGCTTCCGCCACCACCTCAGCGCCGGCTTTCTGCACCAGCAGGCGCATCCCCTGCAAAGTTGAACCGGTGCTGATCACATCATCAACGATTACGACCTTCTTCCCCATCATCAGCTCGCGGTCTTTTTAATCCAGGTACAGGTATTGCGGCTCACCGGTAGTGATCGAAAGGGTTTCAGCCTTAAGCGCATCTCCCATATAGGGTTTATAAACCTTGCGCAGCACCACGTAAGGTTTCATCGTCTCCGCCGCCAGCGCGTGGGCGATGGGGATGCTTTTCGCTTCGGCTGTGAGCAGCAAATCATAATCCACAGCGGTCAGTTTTTCAGCCAGGGCCGCCGCGCAGGATTGTACAAGTTCCATATCGCCCAGGATATTCAGAATCGCGATTTTTAGCCCGGGTTTGATCTCAAACAAGGTCAGGTCACGGTGCACGCCGGCAATTTCGATGGGGTAGGTTTCTCTCTTCTTCATATGACATCTCCAACAGCCTGATATGGGAACTGATGCGAGCAAAAGTTTATCACAAATTTTTATGTAAAAACAAGGGATTCCCGCGCTTCGGTTTACGGGAATCCTTATAAAGGGGTGACCTATGGTAGAATCATCGAGTGCCGGGGACGCCGACCCCGGCACTCTTTACTAAGGAGGAGAAGAAAAGAAGTCGCCCTGTAAATAGTGTACCAGTGACCCTCTCGCACTGCTTGACTCTTACCCTACGATTACCCTACGAAAATGATGGTCGCAAAAAAGCGCCATTTTCGCTGTAAGAAACCATATTTTTCAACGAATGATATAAACTTATAAACATGCCTGATAGAATTCAATTTCAAAGCCCTATTGGAATGGTCACTGTTCTGGTTTGCAGAGATGCTGTCTCAGCCGCTCAAATCAGCATAAACACCGGGAAACCTCACCCTGCAATGACGACAAACCCGGTTTTATGCGCATGCCGACAACAAATGGGAGAATATTTCGCTGGTCAGCGTAAGGCTTTCGACCTTCCTCTGGATTGGCAGTCCATCCGGGGGTTCCAGCGTGAGGCTCTTCTGGAGTTATTGAAGACCCCGTATGGTGAAGTGCGCACTTACGGTGAGATTTCCAGGGCATTGGGGAAGCCAGCCGCTGCCCGCGCAGTGGGGATGGCACTGGCGAAAAACCCGTTACCGATTCTCATCCCTTGCCACCGCGTGGTTGCTGCTTCAGGGCATCTTACCGGTTTCTCTGCCGGTGATGGCCTGAACTCGAAAGCGTGGTTGCTACAACTGGAAGGACATCGCGTTGTCACTGAAAAGCTGGCTTAAATTTATTTTGCTTGGCATCGCTTGGGGCTCCTCTTTTTTCTGGATTAAGATAGGGCTGCAGGAAGTTGGTCCTTTTACTGTGGTATTTTTCCGCATTTTCTTCGCGCTAATCGGGCTCACCGTTTTTTTCTTGCTCAACCGTCGTAAACCCCTGCTAAAAGCCTGGCGGTTGTATCTGTTCCTGGGGGTGTTCTATGTAGCCCTGCCCTTTGCGCTGGTTGCGTGGAGTGAAAAATACATCACCTCGGGTCTGGCCTCCATCCTGAACTCGATGCAGCCGCTTGCCACCTCCCTCATTGCCGCGGTGTTCATTCAAGAAGAAAGGCTCAACGCGCGGCGCATCGTTGGTTTGTTACTTGGCTTTGGCGGCGTACTGGTACTGATGTCAGATAAACTCAGCGGAGAAGCCATCAATCAAATATACGGTATCATCGCCATGGTGGCAGCCGTTTTCTGCTACGGGGGCAGCAGCGTATTTGCCCGCATGCACAATCAGGGGGTGAAACCTGAAGATCAGGCGATAGGGCAATTCGTCTTTGGTATCCTCTTCATCTTCCCAACCATGTTAGCGGTTGAATCTCCGTTCATTATGCCAGTGCGACCAGTCTCGTATCTGGCATTCGCCTGGCTGGGCTTGATAGGATCTTTCTTCGCCGCCATCGCCTGGTACTCACTGCTGGACGAGATTGGTCCCTCGCGGGTGAGCATGACCACTTACCTGTTCCCCCTGGTGGGTGTTCTGCTGGGGGCGATCCTCCTGCACGAAGCGGTAGACTGGCGGGTGATCGTAGGGGGTCTGATGATCCTGGGCGGGATCGTTATCGTCAACAGCGGAAAAAGAAACAATCAAACCCCAGCCCAGGTTCAGGCCGACCCATTTGAAGGATAAAATGATGGAAAAACAAGAATTCCGCGCTGGGTATGTAGCCGTGGTCGGCAGGCCGAATGTCGGTAAGTCCACGCTCATCAACGCGCTGCTCGGTCAGAAGATCGCCGCCGTCTCGCCAAAACCGCAGACCACCCGCCGCAACCAGCTGGGCATCCTCAGTCTGCCTGAAGCGCAGCTTATCTTCGTGGATACTCCCGGTTTGCATGATCCCCAGCACAAGCTCGGCGATTTCATGAACCAGGCTGCGGGCGAGGCGCTGCGAGACGCGGATATCCTCCTCTGGCTGTTAGACGCCAGCGCGCCATTCACCAGTGAAGACCATCTCATCGCGGAAAAACTGGGCGGTATGCGCAGCCTTCCTCCGGTATGGATGGGGTTAACCAAGACCGACCTGGTGAACGAAAAAACCCTTGAAGAACGCAAACGCCAGGCGGTAGAACTGTATCCAGCGCAGGACGTATTGACTTTGAGCGTTAAAAATAAAGCCAGCCTTGACGCCCTGCTCGAAGTGATGATCAGCCGCCTTCCCCTGGGTGAAGCCTTTTATGAAAGCGATACTGTGACGGATCTCTATGAACGCGATATCGCCGCAGAGCTGATCCGTGAGTCAGTGTTGACTTTCGTGCAGGAGGAAGTGCCGCACTGCGTGGCGGTGAAGATAGATGCTTATGAAGAACGACCGGGAGAAAAGGCTTACATCGAAGCCACGCTTTTTGTTGAACGGGATTCGCAAAAAGGCATCCTCATCGGGAAAGGCGGGGAAATGATTAAAAAGATCGGTACTCACAGCCGCCAGGAGATCGAAGAAATGAGCGGTTGTAAGGTCTTTTTAGAATTAAAGGTGAGAGTGAACAAGAACTGGCGGAATTCGCCAGACGCGCTTGAATTATTAGGGTATAAACAGGTTGCAGGTTAAAACATGTTAACCTGGGCGTTCTGGCTCGCGGGTTTCTTCGCCCTGCTCGACTGGGCCGCTGTCTGGAAAGGTTGGAGGAAACGCCTTTACCTGGCCAAGCCCGCGGTGATGGTTTTTCTTATCTTTTGGACGCTGCAGCTGACCGGATGGCGAAATGAGATGACCTGGTTCGGCGCGGGTTTGGTTTTCTCCTTGATTGGAGATATAGCGTTGATGCTTAACCCCCGTTTCTTCATGGTCGGGGGAACTTCGTTTCTGTTCGCCCAGGTGGCGTATTTTATTGGCTTCAATACTTCTCCCGCGCCGCTCTCCGGCGGCGTGTTCCTGGTGGCTGTGCTGGTAGGCGCGGCTGCTGCTGTGATCTTCAAACGCATCCGCCCGGGCATCCTGCGGGTTCCGCGCGGCAGGCGTTTTCTTGCTGCTCTCTGCCTTTACGGCTTAACGCTCACGCTGATGCTGCTTTCGGCGCTGCTGACGCTTTTCCGACCAGAATGGCAATACCAGCCAGCCATCCTGGCTGCCATTGGCGCGCTGCTCTTTTTTTCTTCAGATACCATGCTGGTTTACGACCGTTTTGTACGCCGGTTCAATCACGCTCAGAGCTATGTGCACCTCACCTATCACCTGGCGCAATTCGGCATCATCAGCGGTGCAGTGCTGCACTGCTTGCGCTAGGTGGTCTACTTCAAAGGTCTGAACCCCTCCCCTAACGCCTCGTGCGTGACCCCGATGACCATAAACGCCTGCGGGTCGATCTCTTTGACCACCTGTTTTAATTGATTGACTTCAGCGCGGGTGATGACGCAGTACAAAACAGGTTTATCTGTGCCGGTATAAGCGCCCTTGCCGCTGAGCACCGTCACTCCTCGTGAGAGCACAGACATGATCTCGCTGGAAATCTTTTCATGGTATGGTGAGATGATGATGGCAGTGCGGAATATCCCGGACCCCTCTGAGATCATTTCCGCTGCCAGCCCGCTGATATAAATGACCACCATGCCATAAAGCGCTTTTTCCCAAGAGAACGCGAACCCGCCCGCGAGTACAACGATGGAATCGGTAATGAGATACGCCGTCGAGATCGATATCCCCAGTCTGTGGTTGAGGATGCGCCCCAGGATATCAGAGCCGCCACTGGTGCCCCCTCCGCGGTAGACCAGCCCCAGCCCCACACCCAGCAACACCGCTCCGAAAACCGCGTTGAGCACGTTGTCTCGCGTTACGCCTTGCGCGGGGATGATAAATACCAGCAGGTCTGTGAACAAAGAGAAAGCGCCTACCGCGATGGCGGTGCGCAACGCAAAGCGCGGACCGCCCAAAAACCGCCATCCTAAAAAGAAGAGCGGGACATTGCCGATGAACACCATCAACCCAATGGGAATAGGCGCGAAATGATTGATGATCTGGGCGGCCCCGCTGATTCCGCCGCTGACCAATTGACCTGGCACCAAAAAAAGCCGCATCGCCAGCGCCTGGATCAGCGCGCCCAGCAGCACTACCAGGTACTCGCGCGCGGTCTTCCACGTGAATTCGAGCGGCCCGATCGCAGAAGTGAAGCGAGGCCATAAGGCAGTTACAGTTCCTTTTTGAGCAGTCATTAGAAACCTCTTCTATGAAGCCGCACAATTGTAACAGATAGACGATGAAAAAATGGGGGTTTCGCTTGACGGTAGTTGGAGGTAGTGGTATTATTGGGTTTCTTGATGCGGGGTAGAGCAGTGGCAGCTCGTCGGGCTCATAACCCGGAGGTCAGTGGTTCGAATCCACTCCCCGCTACTAGAGTCAAACCAGAGTCCGTCGGGCTCTGGTTTTTTGTTAGCCTGGCGCACAGCGGTAGACATTTTTCCAAAAATGGAGGAATTTCTTATGAACCGCAGTTCGCCGGGTACGTCAAAATCAAAAGTTTCACTTTCCTTAGCCAAAGCCATCGATGGCTTCCTTAAATTCAAAACAGCAGAGGGATTAAGCCAACGCACAATTACCTCCTATGAGTTCACTCTTGGTCATTGG
>JAAZNW010000145.1 GCA_012798065.1 Chloroflexota bacterium | reverse complement strand
GTTACACCCTGTTGGCCTTAGCCGCCGTGTTGGTGAACTGCAGTTTCCTTTGTTCCAAACATATCAAATAACAAACGCCTAATATCTGCATGCTTCTTTAGCGCGTCATTCCAATCATGATATTGTGCTGGCAATCGTTTTATTTCGGCCGGTGTATTTATTTTGCTTTGTATCTCTTCCAATAGCTTTAGCGCTCCGGCTTCGCCAGCTTCATCATTGTCAAAACTGATTATGATTTTATCTGGTAGGTAAAAGTATTTGAACATATCAGGCGTAGTAACATCAGGCGTCATGCCAGCGCTGCCAAATGTAACGGCTCCTATATCTTCGCCGGCTGCCTGCTTAATGCTCATTAGATCAAATTCACCTTCGCAGATAATCAATAATTCTTTCTCGCGTGCATCTATTTCGTTATAGAGTGTATGGTTTATGCTGCCCTTAATACTCATATACTTAGGACCTTTATTATCCAGCTCATATATTCTTATTTTTACGCGGACTAAATTATTATTTGTGAATGTTGGTATTGTTATTCCTGGCGCTATGTTTAGATTTTCGCTGCCTATTCGTAGCTTATACCAGCTGGGGTTATAGCCTATATTGAAGCGCTCCAACGTAGCAAGGTCAAATCCGCGGCTCCGCATGTATTCATACCCTGGGCTTCCTGCCAGCAGCTGCTGGCAACGCCCTATAAATTTTCTGGCCGCTGCCTGCCATTCAATACTGGGGGGGTTGTTGTCTGTGATTGTTTTGGTACGCTCCGGCTTTATTACTGGGACAGCTGCCGCGTGTTCGCATGAAGTAATATTCAATTCACGTGCTAATATATCAGCTATTTGAATAGCGTCATTGTGCCGGTCCAGGTGTTCGCGCTCTGCTATAAATTGCATAGCATCGCCCCCCTTTTTACATTGTCTACAGTACCAGGTTTGCGGCTGCTCATCTATGTTTATCCAAAAGCGGTCCGTACCTGTTCCGCAGAATGGGCAGGCGCTATGCTGCTCTCGGCCGTTTTTAGATCTTGTCATTAACTTGTCGTTCGCTGCCGGAACTCCGGCCAGTCTTGTTATATCAGCACTACGATTTAATAGATCAAAGTCAATTCCCATTTTGTAATCTCACACACCAAATAAAAAAATAATTAGCAAACTGCAAAATATTGAAGGGTTTATGAAGGGTTTATGAAGGGTTTGCTGAAGGGTTTAATCCTGTTTTTACTCGTAAAATATTGATTATTGAATGGTTGAATAGTTTTTGGTTAAAGTAGCTTTTTATATATATTATTTTTTGTGAATTAATTATTTGTAAAAAACCCTTCAACTATTCAATTACTCGTAAAAACCCTTCATAAACCCTTCATAAACCCTTCAAACCCTTCAGCAAAACATCAACGTACCGTTTTAACCTTTACTCCAACATAACAAATCCCATCGAATGTTTTCATTTTTTCAAACTTGCCTTTTATTTTTCTTCCAAAAAGAGTATTGCTAATAATTTTTTCCCCGTTTTGTTCTGCCCAAACCTTATAAGCTTGGTATAAAACACTTGCAATTACCGATGAAGAGGGGTCAATTTCACACATGTTTTCAAAGAATGGAAGCAGATCATCTTCGGATTTCCTATATTCATTTGCTTGGTTTTTTACTGTGGAAGGGGTTATTAATCCGTTATTGTAATATTTAATGCTGCCGTTAACTAACCAGGCAAGAATACCGGACCGCTCTTTTGACAATTTATTTTTTAGGTCCTTGTCGTAAAGATGTTCATTAGGCTTTGAAGGTGAAGGATCTTCAACATAACGATTAGGAAAATCAATAACCTTTATTCGTTCCCAAAGTGCAGCGTCATCATGAGGCGCGTGAGGCTTTGCATTAACAGATAAAAATACTGTATGCCTGGGCTTAAATGTTACTGGATCTTTGAACAATCCGCGCGCGCTCACTGTGTCGCCGCCAGACAGTAACTTAATAAAACCTGGATTTAAAGATTTATTTTCGTTCACTTCCTGGGCAAAAACTATTCTTTTGTATTGCATACCTAATACTTGTGGCTGCGGTGTGTCGCCGCTTCTTTTTGTTTCCATCAAAACATCTGTATTTAAACGGCCGACAATACCAGTACCTAATACATTTTGAATTGTTTCAAATATTGTGCTCTTGCCGTTGCGCCCTTGCTCGCCAGAGAGTATAGGAAAAACATGCTCCTTTACTTCGCCGGTTAGTGCATATCCAAACAGGACCTGCAAGTAATCAATTACTTCTTGGTCTTTATTCAGGATCTGGGACAGGAACTTTTTCCATTCAGGGCAATCTTCTACAAGCCCTCTATACTCCGTTGGTGCGTATGCTCTAATATAATCTTGTTGTTTGCCGTCTTTAATTTCGCCTGATCGCAAGTCAATTACTCCATTCTCTACGGCCAAATACCCTATGTTGTTGTCCCATTTATCGCCGGATATACTCATGCCTGGCTGTGAAGGTACTAAGGAAAGAACATTATCTATTCTTTTCCTGCTGCCTATTGTCTTTGTCTTTTCTTTTAGCTTATTAGCCAGTACTCCATAATCGGTAGTCTGGTATTTTTGTTGGAACATTTTTTCAGCGCCTAATAGATCGGCTAATTTTTGGTACTCGTCTTTCAGATCATAAGAAACATAGTGTTTCAATTGTGCTAAAATATCAGGCTCCCAATGGTGGTTGCTCCAAAGGTACCATTCTTTATTCGATGTGTCGTATATCACTTTATTTCTAAAGCAATCTGCAAAACAGGCAGCATCACCCATATCGGTTAACTCGATGTATTCTATGATCTTATTTATTTTTTCATGGGTTAATGTTTCAGGATCCGAAGCTTGGTTATCATCATGCCGCATAACATCAGCTATAAGGCTTTCCATATTGCCGTTAGCTTCTGCTTCTTTTATTTTTGCTTCGCGCTCTTTGCGTGTCGGCCGGCTGCTGGGTATGTTATCTTGTGGTGTGTTCTGGCCAGGGTCATTAATCATATCGTGCGCCCCCCTGCGCCTATATACTTATGCGCTTCGATGATTAACAGACGTATACATCCGGCCATTGAGAGGCCGTTAGATTCTGCTAATTCCTTTAGCTTGTTATGTTCCTTGGGGGATAGCAGAAGGTTGTAAGATATTCTTTTGTGTTTCTCTGTGGATTGTTTGTAAATCATTTACGGTCCTTTCTGATTGATTTCTGAAAGGAGCGCCTAATACTTTTCTCGAAAATTGTTACATTTATTCTGTAATTGTTAGACTATCTATCTTTGACAATTTGATAAATTTGGTTTAATATACATACAAATAACAACAAAATATAACAAGAGAGAGTATATTTTGGCACTCCAGAAAACCATGCTCTAACATGGTTTTCATTTTTAATTACTTGAATTATAACATGCAATAAAAAAATATTACGCTGCATAAGAACAAGTATTCTAAAAAAATATAGCTTCATCAAGATATATTGAGCATGATATAATTATTGTGTGGCCAGGGTTCGTACTTAGGGGCAGTTTCCTTCGGGGGGCTGCCCTTATTACTTTATATAGCTATGGCTTTTCCTGTGGATTTTCTTCCGATTCTTTTTCAGATTCCTGGTCCAGTTTCCCGAATATTATTTCCAGGGCAGCGCGCTGCTTCCTATAATCTGAACTATTTAACCAATCGTGCGCTATAGCTTCAATGCAGCTTGTATTTGGGAGCATGAAGTTATCAATATCTTCATTCCCTTTTTTTTCGAATATCTCACGCAAAATATCTAACTTCTTAGGC
>JAAZNW010000098.1 GCA_012798065.1 Chloroflexota bacterium | reverse complement strand
ATGACGCGTTTGAACTGGTTCTTGCGCACGCGCTCGATGACAGCGTGAACAAATTTCACCTCAAATCCACTGTCAACACATTCCTGCGGCGTGTAACGCTGATCTACCAGCAAGTAGAGCAGCTGATCAACCGCAGCGTAAGTGAAGCCCAGCTCATCTTCATCTGTCTGCCCGGCCCACAGGTCGGCTGAAGGGGGTTTTTGCAGCAGTGGTTCAGGGACACCCACCGCCGCGGCGAGCTGTCGTAACTGGGTTTTATACAGGTCACCCAGGGGGTTGAGCGCACAGGCGGCATCGCCGTGCATGGTGGTATACCCCAGCAGAATCTCTGTTTTATTGCTGGTGCCCAGCACCAGACCTTTGAAGACCTCGGATTGGTCAAAAAGGATGATCATGCGCTGGCGCGCCATCACATTCCCCCTGCGGCGGTTTCCCATATCCGGATAGCGGTTGAACAATGGCTCGACCATATCGGTGATTGGAATCGTGAGTGTCTGGACTCCGAGCGCGTCAATCACCAGCTGAGCGTGAGCCAGTGAATCTGCTGAGGAGGTGGCATAAGGCATACGCACCGCCAGCACATTCTCTGGTTGTAACGCTTCTGCCGCCAGATAACAGGCGAGGGCTGAATCGAGACCGCCCGAAAGCCCCAGCACGGCGCGGCTGAAACCGGCACGCGTGATCTCAGTATGAATGAAGTCAGTTAGAATCTTGCGCGCCAGGTTGGTATCAATCGTCAGGTCGAGCATTTGCTCCTCCTCGTGCTTCTTCAGCCATCTGCATTACGGGTGATAATCCGCGTGATTTCGCGCTGCACCAGGCTGGTGCGTTCATCACGCAGCAGCGGCAGGCGGGTACGCGTACGGCGCAGCTGGCTTAGGTCCAGCTCGGCCAGCACCAGGGCTTCGGCGTGTTCCACACCATTCACCAGGGGTTCTCCATCTGGTGAAAAAGCGGAAGAACCGCCCCAAAAATGGATACCATCTTCGAAACCAGCGCGGTTCGTGTGCACCACGAAAGTGGTGAACATGCCGGCATACGCGCGGATGATATCATTCACCCAACGAGCGGATTCTGTTCTACCAGGGGCAGTATTGTGAGGTGTGGGGGTGATACCGCGCCCAGGAGAGGCGGAAGTAAAAAGAAAAAGGTCAGCGCCATCCAGCCAAAGCATATATGGAGAAGAGGCGTGCCAGAAGTCCTCGCAGATGAGCATGCCGACCCTGCCGAAACGGGTATCAAAGGCGCGCACACTTTCGCCGCGGGCGAAGAAACGACCTTCATCGAAAAACCCATAGGTTGGCAGGTAAACTTTGTGATGGATATGGCGCACCGCTCCTCCGGAGAGGAAGGCGGTTGCGATATAGAAAAGGTTGCGTTCGTCTTCTTCTACAAAACCTACCTGAATATCAATATCCTGGCTGGCAACGAGCAATGGGTTGAAAACCGGGTCATCTGGCAATGGACGACAGGCGACAGTTGGTGTAAGGTCTTGCAAAGCGTAACCGGTGAGAGAAAGCTCAGGGAAGGTGATGAGGTCAGCCCCCGCGCGCCTGGCTTGTTCGATTAAGTCCAGGTGTTTTTCCAGGTTCTGTTCTACATTCCCCAGCACGGTGTTTATTTGCGCCATCGCCACGTTCAGTTTCATACATTTTCCTCTGACTTCATTTTATCCTTTTTTTTTGATCAGATGTCAGCAACAACAGCACAGACAGAAGCGCGAAAGCCACCGCGAAGATTAAAGACAGAACCCCATCGCTCCTGATACCTCGAATCGGGAAAACCACATCTGCCCTGAAAAGAGAAAAAACAAGCGTGTGGGTAAAAAAAACCAGGCTGACCAGCGAAAAACGAAAACCGGGTCGTTTGAATTGGGTGATATGTTCAATCAAACCCAGCAAGAGGAGCAAGGAAAGCGCGGCTACCAGCTGCAGAGGAAAGCGGTTGCTCAGCATACCAGTTTCATCAAGGGCGGGGTACGAAAGAAATGCGCCGGAGGGGAGCGTCTGACCGTAGGCCACGCCTTCATACCACAGACCCAGCCAGATGAGCGCTGCCGTAGGCAGCAGCATGCGGCTGGTGCTATCAAGCGCTGACAGTACATTCAGGCGCAGCGCAGCACTGCCCAACAGAGCGAAAAACACAGCGCCAGCGAACGCGCCAAACGCGTTGAACCCGCCCAGCCAGAATTGCCCCGCCTGTTCGGGGTGCAGCGAGTAGTAAAAGGGATGAGCGAGCACATAACCAACCCGGGCGCCTGTGAGCACTCCCAGCAGCGCGAACACGGCGCAAATCCATTGCCTGCTCTCCACACCAGCGGGAATGGAGCGGTAAACACGCCACAGACCGATGGCGGCGCCAAAACCAGCCAGGACGGAAAACAAGCGTAATGTGAGCATGTGAGTTTGGGGTTGAGGAGCTAACGCTGTGGCAAAAAAATGAAGCCCGTCATTCGATGGCTTCTACCCCTGTGATTTCTGGGAAGAACTGGCGAACGGTCCCCTCGACCCAGCCTTTAATGGTGGCGGGCGAATGCGGACAGCCAACACAAGCGCCGCCCATGCGCACTTTTACCACTTTCCCGTCGAAAGAAACGAACTCCACCTCGCCACCGTGGTAGGTATTGATATATGCGCTCAATTGCTCGATCAAACCGCGCAGTAGCTCAAGCTCAGAATAAGAACAGCAATTGTCAGACATCATCACTCCTCAGGGTTTTTACCTTCCGGACAGGCTATCACGGCGCGCAGCATGTGCATGATCTGGTCGTGCGCCTTGGCCGGCTGCTGCGCCACAGACATGGCGATTTTTTCCAATAATACCATGCCTGATTCCTGATGTTGTTCGCAAAAACGCTGAAGTTTATAAGCGGCGATACGGTATACCCGGGAGTCAGTGGTGGCAAACACTGAGGAGGAATAGGTCTTCCGGCCGAGAATGGAAGACCAACCAAACACACCCCCGGAAGTCAATTTGCCAATGGTCAGCTCCGGACCATCGTAAGGCACGTGGGTGATTTCCACTTCTCCGGTTACCAGGATGAAAAGATGAACTGCCTGCTGGTTCTGACGCAGAATGGTTTCGCCCGCAGGGTACGTAAAAACCTCGATGATGGATCTCAATTCATCCTGTTCATCCAGCGAAAAACCCTCGAAAATCTGTACCGGCAGCGGGCTACCATTAAGCATGTTTAAATCATATCGATTGAATGATATGCCAGATAGTGGAGAATTTCCCTTATATCTTGATAAACCTCACCCTGTAACATGGGCAGTGTTGATGCGTTGAACCCTGACCTTTTTTACATGAATAACTGGACCGTATGGCGCTCGATTCGAAAAAGGAGTCGTTTTTCCCGGCTGTGGCAGGGTTAAAGAACGTTTGAGTAAATCCACGCTGTGGATAAAACGAATTCCCGCGCATAGGGTGGCGGGCCTGGCGCGGCGATAAACAAGGTGTTCCTATCCTCGCGCTGGTGTCGGCTGCAGGCTGAATGTCTTACCCCGGTATCACCTTCTGGCCGGGAGATCCTTCATGCATTGCCCCCACGTCGTTCGTTTTCAGCTATTGTTTTGTGCGGGAGTATGAGCGGGGATGACCAGGGTGTAGCCGTGTTCTTTAAGCACCTCCAGCGGCAGGTTGTAGGCGCCGCTGAGCAACCCGGCATTTAACACCTCTTCTGGTTTGCCCAAGGCTGCCAGCTTTCCACCCACCAGCAGGCCGACCTGGTCAGCAAAACGCGAAACCAGGTTAAGGTCGTGAATGGCAACGACCACCGTTTTAGGCTGCATCCCTTTCGCAAGTTCCTCTTTCGCGGGGTGCGCCAACTGATGGATGCGCTGCATCAGGCTCACCTGGTACTGGAGGTCGAGGTGCGTGGTGGGCTCATCCAGCAGCAGCAGCGGCGACTCTTGCGCCAGCGCGCGTGCCAGGAAAAGCCGCTGTTGCTCTCCCCCAGAGAGCTCTGAAACGGCGCGTGAGCGCAGCGCCAGCAGGTCCATCTTCTCCAGCGCCTCTTCAATGATCTGCATATCTTTCCCGTTGACCTTGCCAAGCCAATTTAAATGGGGTGTCCTTCCCAGCGCCACCACTTCTTCAGCGCTGAACGCCGGCGGGATGCTGCGCGCCTGCGGTACAACCGCGATGATGCGCGCGCGCTGCTGCGGAGACAGGCTGTAGATATCCTGACCAGCCACTTTCACTGACCCAGCGCGCAAGGGCAAAACGCCGCTGATAGCCCGTATCAACGTGGTCTTGCCTGAGCCATTGGGGCCAATCAGCGCCAGCACACTTCCCTGGGGAAGTTGTAATGAGATATCCTCAAGGACAAGCTCGTGATAGTAACCTGCGCTGAGCGCGTTAACTTCCAGCATTTTTTTCACCAATAGTTCTGTGCTTTCGCGAGTTTTAGCACCCAGAGAAAAAATGGCGCGCCCAGCAGAGCGGTGATAATTCCGACGGGTATCTCTTGAGGTGCGATAAGCGAACGCGCCGCCACGTCCGTCAGCAGCAGCAGGCTGGCACCGCCCAGCATCGAAAGTGGGATCAGCCGCCGGTAATCTGTTCCCCAAAGCAGGCGGATGATATGCGGCACTACCAGCCCCACAAAACCAATGATGCCGGCAAAAGCTACAGCGGCAGCAGTTGACAGTGTGGCGAGGGCGATGGTGATCCAGCGCGCGCGTTGCACCCGGATACCTAATTGCAGCGCCTGTTCCTCTCCGAACTGCAGCACGTTAAGCGGGTGACCGATGAGCACCAACCCGGCGAGCGCGATGAGCATGTACGGCAGCACAGCGAGGATGGGTGACCAGCCTGTCATTATTGCGCCGCCCATCAGCCATACCAACGCGCGGCGCAGCTCGCCAGTGGAATGGATCATCAACGCGGAGGTAACTGCCGAGGTGAACGAACTCACCGCCACACCTGCCAGAATGAGGTTGGTAGTGGGAACGGTTTTACCCACACGCGCTAACAGGGTCACAATGAGCACGGTGAGCAGCGCGCCGCAAAAGGCTGCCAGCGGAACGGAAAGCAGCCCGCCCCGGGTATAAGGCGAACGTGCCAGCATGGCCAGCACGGCCCCCAACCCGGCGCCTGAAGAAACGCCGATTAAAAACGGATCAGCCAGCGGATTGCGGAACAACCCCTGGTAGGCGGCGCCGCTGCCTGCGAGCGCCGCGCCCACCATCGTTAACATGAGCATACGAGGCAGGCGCAGGTCGCTGATAATTTTCAGGTAAACGCCGTTCACATCCAGGGTTGAGGTCGCGCCGCGCAGGGCGGATGTCACCACATCCCACAGAGTCGGTAGAGGGATGAACACGCTGCCCACCGCCACACTGAGCAGCGCCGACGCAGCAAGCGCCAGTGCGAGGACCAGGAAAGGTGAGCGCGTGTTCTTTTTACGCATCAATAAAGCTCGGGGTGAACCAACCTGGCCAATTCTTCCAGGCCGTCCACCAGCCGGGGTCCGGGGCGGCTGACCAGGTCATCATTGAAGGGGTAAACCCGGCCCTCTTGAACCGCGCGCAAACCATCCCAACCCGGTCGGGCAGCCACCTGCTCAGGGGTCATGCCGTAGATGGAATCGCCGAGGAGGATGATATCGGGGTTCTGCACCAGCAGTTCTTCGATGCTGATCTGCGCCCATTGAGATTGCATCGCCGCCGCGGCGTTACGACCGCCCGCTTCGTTGATCAGAAGATCCAGAAAGGATCCTGGTCCCGGCGTCCAGGGTTTGGCAGGGTCAGTTCCGTCCAGCTCATAAAACACCACTGGTTTTGTCTCCGCCTTTTTTATCGTCTGTTGTACCAGTTGAACTCTTTCTTTAAGTGAGGAGGTGAGCGCCGCGGCCTCTTTCGTGTGACCGCTGAGCGCGCCTACCGTTTGCAGCAAACCGTAAATACCCTCGAGGTCAGTGGGGTTGGAGAGATAGTAAACCTTCACCCCCAAGCCCTCAAGTGCGCTCACCTGTTCAGGGGTATTGATCTCCGCGGCGATCACCAGGTCAGGATTAAGGCTGGCGATGGTCTCAAGTGAATAGCTTCCCATTGAACCGCCAACATCCTGGATGGATGTGACTTCTTCAGGGTAGTTGGAGAAAGTGTCGCGCCCCACCACCTGGCTGCCCGCGCCCACGGCGAACAGTATTTCAGTGACCGAGGGAGAAAGAGAAATGATACGGGCGGCGGGT
>JAAZNW010000097.1 GCA_012798065.1 Chloroflexota bacterium | reverse complement strand
CTTCATATGAAAGACAGCGACGTGGTGATTATGTGCACCGGTTCGCAGGGCGAACCGACTTCTATTCTTGGGCGCCTTTCGCGTGGGACGCACCGGGTTTTCGATGTGAAGAACGGTGATACCATCGTGCTTTCCTCTCATCCCATCCCGGGCAATGAAGAAAACGTCTACGGCACGATCAACCGCCTGCTGGAGCGCGGCGCTAATGTGATTTATGAAGCCATCGCGCCGGTGCATGTTTCTGGTCACGCCAGCCAGGAAGAAATGAAATTGCTGCTGCACCTGACACAGCCCGAGTATTTTATTCCCATCCACGGCGAACTGCGCCAGCTCAAGCAACACGCCCGCCTGGCCAGGCAAATCGGCATTCCCGAGGAAAACATCGCGGTCATTCTGAATGGACAGAGGGTGGAGCTGAGCCATGGCGGGATGCGAATGGCGGAGAAAGTACCGGCGTCGTACGTTTATGTTGACGGATCATGGGTTGGAGACGTGCGCGACGCGGTGATGCACGACCGTGAGCTGCTTTCTGAAGAAGGCTTGATGATCGTGAACCTCACTATGGACAAGTACACAGACCGACCGAAAAAAGAGCCTGATTTCATCACGCGCGGGTTCATTGCCCAGCAGGATGGCAACGAATTGATGACCGGGCTGAAAGCCCGGGTGATGAGCGTGGCGGATAGGGCGAATGGTCACCTGCAGCAAGATGTTGAACAGGCGGTTTCCAATTACCTGTACCGTGAAACCAGGCGCAAGCCGATGGTGTTGGTAAATATTATTAAAAGTTAAGCAAGTGAAATCAAAACGCTCCTTTTAGGAGCGTTTTTTACTCGTGGTCGTCTTGCCAGCCGAAAGCGCCGCGCAGCGGCACAAATGCCACCGGCAGCGAAACCTCTGGCAACCAGATGCCGTTCTCCTGCTGCCAAAGTTCCAGCCATTGCACACCTCGACCACCTACAGGCAGCACCATTCTGCCTTCAGGTTTCAGCTGCTTCAGCAGCGGCTCCGGCGCCTTGGGGGCGCTGGCGGTGACCATAATGGCATCATACGGCGCCTGGTCAACCCATCCCAGCGACCCGTCTCCCTGGTGGACCGTGACATTCAAATAGCCGAGATCGCGCAAGGTATCGCCTGCGCTGCGAGCAAGCGCGGGGAGATACTCGACCGTGACCACTTCGCGCGCCAGCAACGAAAGCACCGCCGCCTGGTAACCCGAACCTGTACCGATTTCCAGCACTTTTTCAGACCCGGTGAGGTTTAACAGAGCAGTCATAAAGGCCACTATATAGGGCTGGGAAATGGTCTGGTCGCTGCCGATGGGCAGCGGGTAATCAGCGTAAGCCTGCTCGCGCATCTCCAGGGGGACGAAAAGGTGGCGGGGCACTGTCCGCATGGCGTTGAGCACTCCGCTGTTGGTAATGCCGCGCTTCTCAATCTGGTGGCGCACCATCTGCTCACGTTCGTGGGCGAAGTCAGGCGGCATTTGCAAGTTCCGCTTGAACCAAATCTCGCGAGATCATACGGTCTATCTTCCCCATTGGGTAGCTCTCCAGTTCAGCCAGCGCGACCCAGCGCAGCTCAGCGTGATGAAGCGGTTTGGCTGTTTTTTTTTGAGAGATAATTTCATAAGCGTGCAGGGTGATGCTGAAGTGTGTGTAAGCGTGGCGGTAGGTTCCAAACCTGTTGCCAACCTGAGTAGAAACACCCAACTCTTCCATCAACTCGCGGGCGAGCGCGTCAGCGTGGGTTTCATTCTCTTTCACTTTCCCACCAGGGAATTCCCACAAGCCGCCCAGCAGCCCCCTGGCAGGGCGTTTGGCGATGAGCACCCGGTCATCCTGGCGCAAGATGGCAGCGGTGACGACCAGGTGTGGGACGGGCTTTTTTTCTTTCATGAGCGGCAGCTCAGCTTGGGCACCCTGTTGGAAAGCGGCGCAAATGGACGGAAGCGGACAGCGGTCACAGAGCGGCTTACGCGGCAGGCAGACGAGCGCGCCAAGCTCCATAAGCGCCTGGTTGAAATCGCCAGCGTTCCCTTCTGGCAGCAGCTCCTGGGCGGCGTGCCGCAGCGCGCTCTCCGCCGTGGGGGTGTTCACCGCCAGGGTGTAAGGCAAAATTCGAGCCAGCACGCGCTTGACGTTGCCATCCACCACCGCGCGGTCCAAACCGAATGCCATGGAGGCAATGGCGGCGGCAGTGTACGGACCGATCCCCGGCAGCTTCAGCAGTTGTTCATAATCGGCGGGAATTTTTCCATCATGCAGCTGCATCATTTGCTGCGCGGCGCGCCGCATGCACCGGGCGCGATTGTAGTAGCCCAGACCTTCCCAGACGAGTAACACCGCGTGTTCACTGGCGTTCGCCAGCGTGGAAATATCCGGGAAGTCGCGCATCCAGCGCAGATAGTAAGGCAACACTGTATCCACCCGGGTTTGCTGCAACATTATTTCAGATACCCAGATGGCGTAAGGATCGGAATGCCCGCGCCAGGGAAGGGAGCGGGCATTTTGGCGGTACCAGTTTAACAGAAGCCGGGCAAGCTCATCTTTCATGGGGTGGATCACAGTTGAAAACGGTTGCGCGCGTAGACCAGCTTCATCGTGTAATTCTGAATGAAATCCTGCAGGCGGTTGTTCAAAGAAAGCCAGTCTTCAGAGAACAACAACTGGCGGGCTTTACGCGGGCTGCCAATGATCACGCTCACCGTGATCTGTGGTTTGTTGCCGTAAACAGTAGCCCAGGCATCCGTAAGCTCACAGCCCATGCGCTGCACGCCGGGGATGTAATCACGGATGACAAACTCAAAATAATCCTGTTCGTGCTCAGGCGTGATGTCCCACGACATGATTAATTTCACAAGATTCTGTTCTTCCACGGTCACGAGTTGTTCATCTGGTATTGCAGTATCACCACCCGTGTCTCATCGGGCAGCGAGCTGATCCCGGTTACTTTTAAGGTTGGAACAGGCTCAACATTGGAGAGCCCCATTTCCTTGAGAAACCTGGAGAGAGGTTCGAGTTTTTGCGGGGTTGAGGCGGTATGCGGGGTGGCGTAATGCATAGGGATGACGATATTGGGCTCCAACAGGCTGATCACCTCAGTGGCTTTGATGGCGGTCAGGCTGCCCCCGGCTCCCACCGGTACCAGCGCCACATGCACCGGGCCAATGGCTTCTACCTCCGCCTGGCTGGGTACACGGTTGAGGTCGCCCAGGTGCAAAACATTGATGCCGTTGTAATCAAAGAGGTACATGGTATTGCGCGGCTCATTTTCAGCCTTGCGGGAGTGCCCATTGGTTTGAATGCCGGTGATGAAGACCCCGCCAATTTCAAACTCACCCGGTCCGTCAATGAGATGAGAATAACCTTTCACCGCGCTGATGAGATTGTGACCGGGCGTATTATGGCTGACGGTAACGACACCCCCTTTGACCTTTAAGGGCTCATAACCGACCTGCTTACAATCGTAAGGGTCGGTGACCACTGTTGCCATACTGCGTTCTGTTAAGCGAAAACAGGAATGTCCGTACCAGGTGATTTCCATGCAACCTCCACAGACCGATTATACCGCAAAGGCTCGCAGGAGGATTGCCATCGAGGAGATAAGCTCAGGAGCCAACGCGCACTCGCTGGATGGTAACCCGGGGTTGAGTTCCATGCGCACGGCAGATGCAGGAAAACAGCTTTTTTATCTCAATGGTGCATCAGCATCCATTTCGTTCTTGGGGGCGAACACCTGTTTCATTTGGTTCTACGAAATTCAACTACCCGTATTGACGAGCGCACGGTTCTGCGGTGACCTTCTTATTGCTTTTTTTACTTAAGTTTTTGATCGATCTTGTTCATCTCGTTTTGCAGATACTCGAACTCTTTCGATAGTTCGTGCATTTCGTTTTCCATCTGTTTGATGCGGTTGTACATATCCACGATGATCTTTCCGTCCTGTGAGGTGTCGTGCTTCTGAAACGCTTTTTCCATAATGGGGTCCACGATGATCTTGTTCACCACATCGGTTGGGCCTTCCAGCATCCATTCCTGAACATCAAAGCCTTTTTTAGTAATGAATTTGAGCATGTTGTTCTTCAAAATTCCTTTAAGCCGGTCGATTTTTTCCTTGTTGTCATAATATTTATTTTTCAAGTTCGCGGCTTCAATTTGCATCTGACCGCGGATGCTTAATAGTTCCTCCCGCTGGGCAGGCGTCATACCTGCCGGCTGATGTGATGAGGGCTCAACTTGTGGTGGGGTGTTCTGCACCGGAACATCTGCAGTAAATTGCCTGCCCGCGGTTGCCGGGGGAGTATACCGAGTTGGAGCGCCAATCTTCGAGAACCCTGCCGGATCGGGTATTGGAGGATATTGAACTGGGATGTTCGGTGGAGGGCTTTGCGCGGGTGGTGCTGGTGGAGCTGGCGCAGCAGGCTTTTTCTTGAGCGCATAGCCAATTCCAACGCTGGCTGCGCCCACTAGGCCAACAATGCTGCTGATGATGGCCGCGATCCCCCAGGGCGCCACAGTTTTTGGCCGTTTGGGCTGTGCTTCCTGCGAGGTTTCAGCGGGCTGGCCTGTCTGTGGCTGGGTCAGCGGTGCTGCGGCTTCGCCCTGGTAAGCAGGGATGGTGAAGGTCTTTGAATGACCGCTGTGATCCAGGCACGTCCACTGCAGTTCCACTGTCACAGGTTTACCGTCCCAAATCATTGAGGAGCTTTCCTGACCGTTGAAGAACCAACGATCCTGAATGACGCTGGTTTCCTTTCCTGCCGCATCCGCATAACTGGCTCCTGGCGAGATCGTGTCGCCCGGTTTGGCGGGATTCAAACCGCGCACACTGGGTGTGCAGCCCGTGCCTTTGGTTGGGGTGGCAGGTGGGGAAGTAAAAGCCTCAGGGTTTTGGATCGTATATACTGAGGTCATTTCTTGGATTCCAAAATTGGGTAAATCCATCACAAACAGACACTCGATCGTTTTTCCATCGATTACCTAGCAAGTGGTAATCTCTTGATAATTTCCTTTAGGGAATGTGATCGTGCCATTGGGTCCGCCGGAAAAGGTGCCAATTAATTCCGCATAACCATCCACAAAACAAGCAAGCCCTCCATCCGGGTGGTTTCCGATATGGGTAATCGCATAAACATAGACAGCCTTTGAATAGGCTTCTCCTCCTTGAGAACCCACATTGAAAAATTCAATTCGATTTTCCACCCCATTCGGGAAGCAATCACTATCGTACAAGGTTGCAATGACGCGCTGAGGTTCCACCTCGCCCTGTGCTTCGACATCGTTGGGCAGATACATCAAAAAATAAAATATAAAGAAAAAGGAAGCGAAAAAAAATGAGAGTAGCGTGCGTTGGATGCGAGATTCCATGTGAACATCCTTTCTTGCACAACCTCATTAGAAAGTTCTTAATCCCTGTCTTTATTTTAGCACGTATCGTAAACAGCTAACCCCTGTGCGCATTCATTCAAATTGGAGACAAAAGGGAGACAAGGGCTGACTCACCTCGTTGATAAGAATATTTCTGCGGGGACGATAGAAGGGCTCCGGATTCGGGTTTTTGCTGCCCAGTTATGCTGAGCATCAGCCCAGCAGGCGCTTTTTTTCCTGCTGGAAAATACGCCTGAGGATGGCCACAGAAGCGGCGTAAGTGGAGTCCATGCCGCGGTATGAAAGAGTGCCCGCGCCAAGGTTTTTCCCCTTGCTCAACGGCGTATCCGAGGCGTAATGCAAAATGCCGATATCAAAATTGACGCCTTGCAGGTTGACAATTTCATTCACCGGGTGGCGCTTGGGACGGGTCATCTCGTACATCGCTGAAAGATATGGACCAGCCTCCATTTCAATGTCGGTGTAACCCTCGCGGTACATCACATCCATCAAACTGGCATTCTGTAAGAAAGTCCCCAGTACCGTGAGCGCCTTCTGATTATCGAGCACAGTGCCAAAAACCAACCATGGAGCCACATCAGGGGAGGTAAAGACATTCTGGAAAAGGTAAGTGTTCTGAGAATGCTCGTCTTGCACCACGCCGGGGATCATTATGTCACCGCGCACGCCATTCAGCGTGGCGGCTTTGCCCATAATATACACCCCGAGGATCTCTGAGATGTGTTCGGCGATTTTAGTAAGCACATTGTAGGCGCCAAGCCCCAGCGGGTAATCTATGTTGACAATCAGCGCGTTGCTTTTTTGCAAAAAAACCGTATTTTCACCATCCGACAGCAGGCGCGGGTCGAAGTGTTGGGGGTCAAGCCTGTTGATCTCCACCACCTGGGCTTCGATATCGAAGGAGTGGGCGGGAGGTACGCGCGTGATGCCGTGGCGCTGTTCTTCGCGCGCCATTTGAGCGTTTTCCGCGGCGCCTTGTGCGGTCTGCTGGTATTTCTTCAACGCGTAATAGAGAAAGTTCTCGGTTGAAGCGCAGTTGCCGCGCTCCTGGATCTCGTGCCATTCTGCCAGTAATTCCTGGTTTCCCTGTTGCTGCAGGAAGGTCAAAATTTGCTCTTTACGCGTGAGCGCGTACCCACTGAGCAGGTTGGGAATACTGTGGGTGTTACTGGAGATGAGATACACCGGGCGCTCACTGAACAAAGGGGCGCTGCGCTCAATATTTTGCCACCACAGGCGCGTGGCGCGCCAGTATTCGCTCAGCGAACCGCTGAGCAACCGGATGCCAAAAGAACACCGTCTGCTGGCGATAGTCTCCAGGTTACTGGAAAAGTCACTCCCCCACACTGATACCAGCCGCTGCAGGTCTTCGAGAGGGGTGCCTAAAACGTGGCTGAGTTCCACGAATGATGGGCTGCCCTCAAGGCTGGTTTCTTCCCAGGAAGGCGGATTCCAGCCTTGCAGGAACTGGTGCATCTTATTCCACTCTATCTGGAAAGCGGTGAGGGTTGGCACAATATCTTCGATATCAGAACGGCTGGCGATGAACACCGCCAGGGTGCTGTTTCCATCAAAATAACTGCTTCGCCGCCGCGCCCGCGCGGTAACCGGCAGCCAGTTCTCCACTTCAGGGTAGCCATGGCGCGAAAACAACTGAACGCTCTGACCCAACACGATAGAACGCGTTCGCATGATGCAGGATGGCAGGCGCAGGCTGGAATAAATAAGGGCTGAAAGATCGAGAGATACTTTACGCGCGTCTGGGTGCAGCGACGAATTCATGCCGGCGTGTACTTCTTCCAGCGTGCGCACCTGCACCTCGGTGGTGGAGCGCAGTAAAGAGTAAATCGTTCTCAGGTACAGGTCTATTTCATCTGTGGCGCTCTTTGGCACAGTTCTTTCCATTCTTTTGTTCTCCTGGCTGTATTGTAGCACAGGCAAAGCGGAGCAAAAACAGTCAGCACTTCAGCGCGATAGCGGGCTTTCACCAGTAACATGCAGGCGAACTTTTGCTATGCTGATGCGCAGTTAATGGAATTGTTGCAGCGCGTATGGAAGTTCACTAAGCTGATCGATAACCGCGTCTGGGTTAACGTGGGGGCGTGCGCGCAGGTTCTCTGGATGGCTGGCGCGGGAAGTGACCCATACCGCGCGTAAACCGGCGTTCTGCGCACCGATGATATCAGCCGTTAAAGTGTCTCCAACCATCACCGCGCGGTCAGGGGTCAAGTGTAAGAGGTTGAGCGCCCTGGCGTAAATTCGCCTGTCAGGTTTACGGATTTTTTCCACGGCGGAGATAAGGAGTACCTCAAAAAAACCGCGCAGCCCGCAGCGATCGATCAGGCGGTTGACGTTGTCAGCATTAGCGGCGTTGCTGATCAGACCCAGGCGGTAGCCTGTTCGCTGCAACTGCCTCAATGTTGCCAGCGTGTCGGGCATCAACTGCCAGTAAGCCTCAGTGGTTTGGTACATTTCAGCCAGCGCATTGCGCGTGACCGATTCGGGTGGTTCAATGTGACCGAAGGTGTTCAACACCCTGGTAAGGTAGGTTTCTACTGGTCTTTCGATGAGGTCTATGTCACGTGATTGGTAATAATCTGCAAGAGCGTTTTTAAAACGCCTGACAAACTCATCTACTTCAAACAGGTAGCCCTCTCGTTTAAGCGCGCGTGCCAGGGAATAATACGAATCAAGCAAAACAGATGGGTAATCACCCTGGAAGTGAATCAGCGTGAAACCCAAATCAAAAAAAACCGCCTGCGTTGTATAGGAGGCGGGGAGAATGCCCAGGTTCCCCTCTATGAAATTCATCAGGTGTTCACCATCTACCTGATTTAACCCATCCAAAGCTCAATAGTGACGGTCGCTGAGGTATTCATTCAACAAGGGTTCCCCCCGTAAATAGCGCTTCAGGTTGGCGGCGAACATCCTGCCGGCGCGTTCCTTGTAAGCCTGGCTGAAACCCGAAACATGCGGGGTGATGATCAGGCGCGGCGCTTTCCAGAGCGGGTGGTCGGCAGGGAGCGGCTCCGTGCTGAACACATCCACAGCCGCCCCGGCTAGGCGTT
>JAAZNW010000096.1 GCA_012798065.1 Chloroflexota bacterium | reverse complement strand
CGATTGAGAAGTTCTCTCACCAGAACATTGCCTATGTGACCAGTCGCGCCAGTAACTAAATTCATTTATAACCTCCAAAAATACAACTCAGCTTTGATTTCAGGCATGTTACAAGCGAATACAGCAATAAGCAGCGTTGACATGTCTTTGTTTTCAAAACCAGTCGCAATGATTTTCTTCCATTTTATTCACACAACCCAACTTATGGATGTGACGTAAGTTAGATAACAGGTCACATTTAAATAAAAACAGGGCCGCTTTCAACGGCCCTGTGAAAAAAAGAGATCGTATTTAGCCTATCTTCGGTTCAATTAACCCGTAATTACCATCCCGGCGCTGATACAGCACATTGATCGAATTGGTGTTGACATTGTAGAAAATAAAGAAATCTTCATGGTCAAGGAGCGCCATCTGTTCGATCGCTTCGTTTTCGTCCATTGGCACCAGGGTGAAAGTTTTTCTGCGCACAATGGCGGTCTTGCGATCCGGCTCATTTTCCACCGGCAGTGGGATTACCTCAGAAGCAGGCGTACCATCACCCCGTCCGCGGGTGCGTTTCCCCTTGAAACGCTCTATCTGCCGCTGCATTTTGTCAGCCGCCTTGTCGATGGCTGCTAACAGGTCCACATCGCGTTCCTCGGTGCGGAGCACGAATCCTTTTCCGGTAATGGTGATTTGAGCGATCTCCCGGTCAGAGCGGTTTCGGGCGTTTTTTGCATAGGAGAGGTCAAATTTCATGGATTCAATAACGGGCAAGAGTCTTTCTAAACGTGGGGTTTTCTTCTCAACGTACTCTTTGATTCGGTCTGTCAACTCCATGTTCTTTACCGTGATCACAATTTTTTCGTCCATCTTTACCTCCAAAAGAATTAAGATTTGTTCGTTTCATCGCTGCACCGGTGGTCTTTTTTCAAGGTTTTTGCAATTGAAAGGGCATACACTTCAGAGGTGCCAGCTTCTTTAAGCGCTTTTGCACAATGATTGATCGTTGAGCCGGTAGTGATAATATCATCCACCAGCAGCACTTTTCTTCCATTAAGTTTATCAGGATTTGCGTAAAATGTATCTTTCAGCATTAAATCACGCTCAATTTTTGTATGGTTCACCTGAGTCCCGGTGTCTTTAATTCTTATTAATGCCATCGATGAATGTGGAACCTGGAAATAGAAAGCGATGGGTCTCGAAAGCAATTCTGATTGGTTGTAACCTCGTTCTTTCATCCGGTCTGGAGAAAGAGGAATAGGAATTACAAGGTCGAAATTCCAACCCTGTTTTTCTATTGTGGCGATAAGGAAGGTCGCAAAAAAAGCCCCGAGTGCCATATCCTGCCGGTATTTGAGCGCATGAATCGCTTTTCGCAGCTCTCCTCCATACACCGCCCAGGAAGCGGCAGCATTAAAAGATACACTGTTTCTGTTACATTTCATGCATACGGAAGAACCGTCACTCGTTTTATCCCCACAAAAGGCGCAGCGGGCATCAGTAATCAGGACCACTTGAGCGAGGCAACTGGCACAGAACCGTTCTCCGTGATGCCCGCAACCAGCGCAGTGCGGAGGGTAGAGCCAGTCCGCAGCAGCCCAGAAAAGACGGTGCAGGGCGAATAAAATATTCACATGTTCATTTTACAGAAAAACCGCTCAGCCGCCAAATATACCTGACTTGATGATTTGCAGCACCGCCGGGGCAAGCAGGATGATCAAGAGCGAGGGGAACATGAGGAACGCCATCGGGATTAACATTTTAATTGGAGCCTTATGGGCTTCTTCTTCAGCCAGCTGGCGTCGCCTTACGCGCATCTGATCTGCCTGCACGCGCAGCACCTTGGACATACTGACGCCGAGCTGTTCACTTTGAATGATAGCCGCCACGAAACTGGTCAACTCACTGATACCGATATTATCTTGCATGTCGTGCAGAGCCTCACGGCGCAATTTGCCCAACTGAACCTCCTGGATGACGCGGGCGAACGCCATTGAGAGGGGTGAGTTCCATTTTTCAGCCACGCGGGCCATCGCCGCATCAAAGCCCAGCCCTGCTTCCACGCAAATCGTTAACAGGTCAAGCGCGTCCGGCATGTCCTTGCGCACCTGTTTTTGCCGGTTCGTGATGGAGCTTGATAACTGGAAATGAGGTAAGTAAAAGCCGAGCAGCGTCATCACCAGCGTAAAAAGAAAGACCCTGCCGGCGGGAATATTATTCCCCAGCAGTTTTAATAGCGTGAAAGTGAAACCGCCAATGAGGAGGCCAAAGATGAATTGCAGGGTGAGGAAAACGGTGGCGTCGACTTTGGAGGACCTGCCTGCCAGCTCCAACCTTCGGTTGATACGGCTGATCCAGTTTTGCGGTGTGAAGCGCAGGGTAATCTCGCCAAGTTTGCGCGCCAGCGGGTAGATGACGCGTTCTGTAAAAGGCAATGAGAGTTCCAATTTTTCAAGGTCAACTTGCTCACCGCTTTTACTGAAATCTCCCAGGCGTTCAAACAACCTCATATCATTTTCAGAATACGGATTGCGGATTCCGATCACCACCAACACAACCGCGATGGCTAAAATGACGCCCAGCAAAGCCAGTATCACCCACATATCAGGTTCCTCTTAAACTTCGATCTTCGTGAAACGATTCATGACGAAGTATCCGATAATCGATAGCAATATCGCAACCGCGATTGCGATAAAACCACAAGGTAAAGGTGTGTTAGCTTCAGGGTCAATCAGAATCAACAGGTATTCGCGGTTAATTACCAGGATGGCCACAAAGACAAACGCAGGCAGCAAAGCCAAAAATTGAGCAGAAAACTTCATCTGAGCGGTCAACACGCGAATTTCACCCTTGATGCGCACGCGTTCGCGGATGGTATGCGAGATGGTATCCAGGATTTCAGCGAGATTACCGCCTACCTCTCGCTGCACTTTGATGGCGGTGATCACCAGATCAAGGTCTTCACTAGGAATTCTTCGCAACAAGTTGTCCAGCGCTTTTTCTGTTGACACGCCAAGAGAGACCTCTTGAACAACACGGCGAAACTCTTCGCTGATAGGCGGGGGCATTTCTTTGGCGACTGATTCCATGGCTTGCAAAGTGGAAAACCCAGCCCTAAGACCGTTAACCATCAGGCTGAGCATATCACCCAACTGGTTGTTAAACTTGATCAACCGGCGGTTTTTTTGTGAACGGATGTAGATACCGGGCAACAGAAAACCCACGAATCCGCCAATAAGGGCGAGCAAGAATGACTTTGATCCTATAAAGAAGCCAAAGGCTGCCACAACCAGCACTGAAACGATAAGAATGAGCAGGTATTCGCCAGGCTTCATCTTGAGGTCTGCCTGCACAAGCTCCTTTGATACCTTATCCGCCCAGGAGGTTTTTGCCACTTTACGTGACAGCCATTCAGAGACGACGGAGCCTCCCTTGGTGCTGAGGTTTTCATCAACTGAGATGCCACGTTCCGCAAACGCATCCAGTCTGGCTTCTTCGGCAGAGCGCTGCCCGGAGATGGTCAGATACACGCTCAGACCAATCACACCGGCAACCAACACGCCTGCTATCCATAAAAAGATCACTGGATTCATGCTTTACCTTCTCACGCCAATTCCAAAAACCGCCGGTGGCAGGTGAATTCCGGATGCTTCGATTTTTTCAATGAACTTAGGGCGCAGACCAGTGGGGCGAAGCTTGCCAATCACGCGGTTATTTTCAAATCCAAGTTGTTCAAATACAAAAATATCCGTCATCGTGATGATATCGCCTTCCATACCAGAAACTTCGGTGATATTCACCACTTTACGCGAGCCATCTCGCAGGCGCTCTTGATGAACTACCAGGTCGATGGCAGAGCTCACCTGTTCCCGGATGGCGCGCACGGGCAGGTCCATGCCCGCCATCATGGTCATGGTTTCAATTCTCGCCAGGCTATCGCGCGGTGTGTTGGAATGGCAGGTGGTCATTGAACCGTCATGACCGGTATTCATCGCCTGCAGCATGTCAAGCGCGGCTTCATCGCGGATCTCGCCGACGATAATGCGGTCAGGGCGCATGCGCAATGCGTTAATGACCAGGTTGCGGATGGTGATTTCGCCCCTGTTTTCAATATTCGGCGGTCGTGATTCAAGCGTAACCACGTGTTCCTGACGCAGCTGGAGCTCGGCGGCGTTTTCGATGGTGATAATACGCTCATCCGAGGGAATGAAGGCGGAAAGGACGTTGAGCAGGGTCGTCTTCCCAGAGCCGGTACCGCCGGAGATAACAATATTCATGCGTGCTTTCACACAGGCATCCAAAAACTGAATGGCTTCAGGCGTGATGGAGCCCAACTGAACAAGTTGATCAACTGAAAGCGGGATGCGGGCGAATTTTCGAATGGTCAATACTGGGCCCACCAGTGAAATTGGCGGGATGATGGCGTTCACACGCGAGCCATCCGGCAGACGCGCGTCTACGTAAGGGCTGGATTCGTCAATGCGTCTGCCGAGCGGAGACACGATCCTTTCGATGATGCGCATCACATGTTCATCATTTTCAAAAGTAAGAGGGACCTTTGAAATCTTACCGCGCCGCTCGATGTAGATATTTCGCGCGCCGTTGACCATAATTTCAGTGATGGTGTCATCCTCCAGTAAGGACTGCAGCGGTCCCAGACCGAGGATCTCTGCCGCGATTTGTTCAAATAAGCGACTTTTCTCTGCACGGGAAAGAACGAAGTTCTCTTCCGCTAGTATCTGCTCATACAAATCTTGTATCGTCCGGCGCACCTCGTGGACTCTGGAAACATCCACACTGGGATCCAATTCAGACAGCAATTTGTTCTGAACGCGGGTTTTTAAGTCCTGGTAGGTATCCTGGCTGGCTTGAACGGTAGAGGGTAGAACGCGCCTCGCCTGTAAGGGCGGGGTAGAAGAAGAATCGGCGACGCCATTTTGAGCCGAGGTGTTTTGGCTGTCAGTTGATTGGATGCGCCTTAAAATGGACATTGATCTAGCTCCTCAAATCAGGAAGCGATTTCCTCTTTGACAAGGGTCACGCTTTCTTTTACCTGGTCTGCCAGGGTGACCATGGCTTTTGACGCGAGAAGGTTCTTGTTTTCGAGAATAAATGGAACACCGCGATTCACCGCGTTGCTGATAATGCGATCTTCAAAGGGGATACTCACCCTGACAGGTTGTTTAAGGGTTGCACCGACCTTTTCAGGGGTGATGGCCACGCGGCGGTCATAGCGATTCATCACAAAGAGGATCCGCTCGCGTTCAATTCCCGAAGCATCCGCCAAAGAAAGAAACTGGTGGGCATTCTTGATTGCAGGAATATCTTGAGTGGTTACAAGAATGATCAAATCAGCGATGTCGAGGCAGGTCTGAACGACTTCTGTAAGATAAGTGGAGGAATCGACAACGATAAAGTTGTACAACTGGCGCATATAGGTCAGAATGCGTGAAATGGATTGACCTTTTCCGCCATCCCCAAATTCTGGCTGCTTGGGGGCAGTCATAATATGGATGCCCGTTTTCTGGTTAACCGCCATGACATCTTCAATGATCTCAGGGTCAAGTTCGTGTGAATGTTCAAGCAGTTCAAGGAAAGAATTACGGGCATGTTCGTTGAAGAAAACCGCCACGTCGCCAAAAAGGAGATTGGCATCCACCAGCGCCACCTTGTTCTGCTCTGTTTTGAGAAGGGTTGCGAGGTTGGTGGCCACAGTTGTGGTGCCGACGCCGCCTTTGGGGCTGTAAACGACGATGATTTTTCCCGATGGCGGGTTGGGTAGAACCATGCCCAGCGGTATGGCGCCTGGAGCGCCGTTGATATTAAAGGGCGCCACCACAAACTTGGATTTCTCCTCAAGGGCTAAATCTCCCGCGCGCCTGACGGCTGTGGTTAATTCATCGATCAAAGGTGGTTTTGAAAGAAAATCCCTCGCGCCTGCCAGCATGGCGCGGCGCATGTAATTGGGGTCATTTTGCACCGAAAGGATGACCACCTGGATGAACGGTACCTTCTTGCGGATGGCCTCTGTGGCGGTGATACCGTCCATGTCCGGCATGTAAATATCCATGACCATCACATCCGGCTTTAACTGCTCCGCCAATTCAAGCGCCTGCCTGCCAGAACGGGCAGACCCGATCACTTCAATCGCAGGCTCGAATTGCAGCATGCGCAGGATTATCTCACGAGATTCGTCGATGTCGTCTACTATTACAACAGTGATTTTTTCCTGCTCGGCCATATTCTCTCCAGGATCATGCTGGTGCAGAATCAGATTTCGCTTTTGTCAAGGCTGATTCAGAATGTAATTATCAAAAGCGGGGTAGAGCAGCGTATCCACCCTCGGTTCAACACCATAGGGCAGCTTGACCGGCGCGGGAATGTTCTTTTGATCCATGATGTACTGCAGGGTAACCGGATCAGTGGAGAACTGCGCGCCATCCCCGGCGCTCTTCAGCGCAAGTGAGAGCTTGGCCCCGGCGAGCGCGAGATAATTCAGGATGAGCGTATCCTGCGGAGAAACAACGATGGTGATCGAGCCCGGGTAAGCCGGGCCTGTGGGCGCAGGCGCTTCTTCTGTTGCCACTGGCTCAGCGGGCGCCGCGGCCGGTGCCGCCGGTGAATCATCCAGAGCGAACATGCCCACGTTCAACACCATGGCGTCCTGGATGACCGTCTGGCAGACCAGCCTGGGGCGTTGAACTTCTGAGGGGACAACGTAAATGGGTTGGTTCACGGTGCTGTCCAGTTCATAACGCCCGCGGGAGATGGCATCACCATCGTTGTAGGGGGCGCCAGGGGGCATTACGCCAAGCGAGATGGCGCCGCTGGGCTCTTCAACCGTGGATTGCACACCGAAAGTGATGACCGTGTCGTTAGGCAAGCGGGTTTGGTAACTGGTATCCACGTCTGAGATCAACATGCAGCCGACCACCAGCACATGATCACCCTGGCGGGGCGCGTAAGCCACCGCGGTTTCAGGGCTGACGGCGAGCGAATAAGCCGTCATGCCGGCGGGGATATCAAAAGCCGCTAGTGAGCCGCCGCCTTCGTGGATGACCATGCTGGAAGTGAGGGGAACGGCAGGGTCGATGTTGTACTTGGCCTTGGTGCCGACGGCGTCTTCGATGGAGGTAAAGAAGGTGCCCTGGACAAGCTGGTTCTTGGGGTAGGCCAGGGTTGTCAACACCTCCGAGGTGATGATTTGCCCGCGGGGGATGAACTGGGAAGCCACCACGATATCGACGATTTCAAACGCAGGCGTGGGCGCGACCGCGGTTTCACCTCTGCTGGCACCGCGCCCCCTGGAAAGCAGGAGAAACGCCAGTATAGACGCTGCGATCAGTATCAGCAGGATATAAATGATAATTCTTCCCGAGCGTTTTTTTAATGCAGACATCGAGCCCTCCTGGACACAGTTGTTTAAGGGGAAAACCAGACTTAATTATACGGCAAATCAAACAGAATGAGCTTTTATTACGGTTAAATCATAGATTGCCTTGCTTAACAAATAAGAAAGGCTCAAATTGCAGAGCCTTTCTTACGAAACAAAAAACAAAATGTTACGAACATACACTTGGATTACGGTTGTGCCAGTCGATTGTTAATACGATTGAACACATTACCAATTTGCGGTCCTAGAAGAGAGAGTGCAGCGATCACAACGATGGCAATTAAAACGATGATCAATGCGTACTCAACTAAACCCTGACCTTTCTCTTTCGCTGCGAATAACATTGGATACTTCCTCCTTTCTTGAAAATTCTAACTTCAACTTACACTACTATATAACAAAAACGACTAACTTTACATTACAAAAAACTTACAGGAAAAGAGTCTAATCTCGATTTTCAAGCATTTGGAATGTTGTTAGTAATAAAGTTGAAGGTATTGCTCAACGTCGTGCCAAAAAATGAGACTGCCAGAATGACCACCAGTGCAATAAGAATGATGATCAAGGCATATTCCACAAGACCTTGTCCTTTTTCTACTGTGAAATTAAACATGATATAAATCCTTTTCGCAATAAGATGAAAAATGATACTTACAGTATAACAACCTTTTTAATATTTATTCATAATAATTTTGCAAAGAATACAGAAAGCAAAACAATAGCCGGAAGAAAAGAAAGCATTATTCAAAGGACTGCTTGTGTTGATCAAAGGGCGGTGAATTACAAAAAGCGCAAGACCTCCTGGGAAAAAGCTATCTGGAAATCCTTTTTATAAGGAAGAGGGGAAAGAAAAATCCTTTTAGAAAAAGATATTAGGTGTATTACTAGGCTTCTCTCTTTGCAACATTCTTTACAAACAAATTGATCGTATCCATAGGACGGCGGCCCATATTGCGATAACCTTGGTGCGGCCGTTCCGTGTTGTAATGGACCAGCCATTTATCCAGGTCCTCCTGAAGAGATTCAACTGATTCATAGAACTTGGTTCGAAAAGTAGTTCTGAAGAATTCATCCAGAACTGTCCTGTTGAAACGCTCAACAAACCCATTGGTCTGTGGATGTCGCACTCTGGTTGTTCGATGCTCAATGTCGTTGAGGGATAAGTAAAGTTCATAGGGGTGTGTTTCTTTTCCACAGAACTCCCTGCCATTATCAGTGATTACAGCAGTAACCTCAAAACCAAGATCTTCATAAAAAGGTAAGGCATTATTATGCAAAACCGCCACAGCAGCTTCTGGTTGCTTGGAAGTGTGTAAAAACCCAAAAGCATAACTACCGTACGTGTCCACCACGGTATGCAAGTAGACTCTGCCAACCCCTTTGAGCACCCCCACGTAAAAAGTATCCTGTGAGAGCAATTCCCCTGGTTTATTGCTCTCAATATGCCTTTCCCTGAAGCATGGATTGGCCTTTTCAATTTGTGCAACTTGTTCAGGAGTTAATTCAATGGCGTGTTGCGCTGCTTTTTCTTCCAGTTTCAACAATCTTTCATAGCGGCTGGCCATGCCATGCTTGATCAAAATGTTCTGGATTGTAGGTGAACTGATTGTGATCCCCTCAAGTTTGAGCATACTGCTCAATTTCACACACCCCCAGGTTGGGTGGTCCAGGCTGACTGCAAGTAGTCGCTCTACCTCCTCTGGAGGAGTGGTGAAAGGGTGATTTTTATGGATTGGTGGGAGGTCTTTCAATCCTTCCAGTCCATGTGTCTGAAAACGTCGCTTGTATTCGTAGAACTGTGTTCTAGATACGTCCTTGATCCTGCACGCCTCGCTCACGTTTCCCAGGGTCTGTGCCAGCTCCAGAACACTCAACTTCTGCCGTGCTACTTTCTCGTCTGCATTCATGTTCACTCTCCTTGGTCATTCTATCATTCTTTAAGAATAGTTAGGAGAGATACCTAGTAGTACAAATTAGGCGCCAAACAATGGAAGTTAGCTTGTCTTCAGTGCATTCTTGTGTATCATCTTGTCTTTTTCTTTTGCTCAATTAGCCCAATCTAACACTTTTCTCATAAATATCCGTATAATATATGGTATATCTACCTGCGATATGGTT
>JAAZNW010000095.1 GCA_012798065.1 Chloroflexota bacterium | reverse complement strand
CGCTGGTGCTGGCGAACATCCTCGCGCCTGTGCTCATCCACCTGTTTGAAGTCGGTATGGCACAGCTGGTGTCGCCTGGCGGTGTCATCCTGCTGGCCGGCATCCTGTCAGAACAGGGCGCCAGCGTGCGCACCGCGGGTGAAGCGCGCGGTCTCACTTTTGTTGAAGAGCGCTGTTGCGGCGATTGGTCAGCGCTGGTCATGCGCCAGCCCCAATAGAAGAAGATTTGACAAAGCGCTTTGCGGACAGGCTCGCGGTTTCCTGTTAATTGCAGACGGCACTAAAAGCAGAACCAGCCCTGCCCCCGCGGACTGGGGTTAATCATCAACCAGAGTACTCGCTGCGGTATGGCGCCTTGGCGTCAAGATCGCCCACAAACTCCGCCAGGTTACGATGCCCCAATATCTGACGGATAGACTGGATTTCGCCAATGTGGTACCAGTAATGGTAGATGACCCGCAGCATGGCTGAGCCCAGGTTCTGCCCTACCGGCTTGCCAAGGTGCAGCAGGTCAGCCTGCAAATCAGCTGTGGTGAGTTTTTCCAGTTCTGTCGTGGTAGCGCGCGTTACCGCGTGCCAGGCGTTCAGCACATCTCCCAGTGGCGGCGAACTTTTCGGCGCGCCGTGAGCGAAACGATTCACAAAGTCAGGATAATGGGTTTTACCGTGCAACAGGTCATGCCAGATTTTCTGCTCATGCCAGGTCATATGCCCGATGATCCAGCTGATGCAGTTCATCGGGCCCAGGTGTTTCACCGCGTCCTCAGCGGAAACCCCTTCAAGACCGCGCTCAAACTCACTGCGGGTGAAGAACAATTGTGCGACCAGTGGATGTATCATCTGCAACCTCCTTACTCACAGCCCTGCTGAACCTTTTCTCTTATCATACAACTTTCAACGTACAAACGAAAACAACCCTCAGCATCAAAAATGGCGGAGAAACCTGGTTCTCTCGCAATGACCTATTCGAGAATAATCAACGAAGTGGTGATCTCGGCTTTGCCTTTAAGCGTAGCCGCCACCGAGCAGTACTTCCCTTCTGAAAGTTCGATGGCCTGCGCCGCATCTTTTTCGGTGAGCGCGCTGCCCTTCATGCGGTAAGTGAGGTGTATCTTGCGAAAGGTCCAGGGAGGATCTTGCTCCTGCTCCGCTTCGGCGCTTATTTCCAGGCTGGTGAGCCCGGCGCGCTTTTTGTTAAGGATCTCCACCACATCCACCGCGCTGCAGGAAGCCAGCGCCACCAGCATCAACTCGGAAGGCTTCATTCCCACCCCTTCATCGGGCGTGGAAAGCACCACCGTGTGCCTGGTGGAGTCCATGCCCACGAACTGTTTACCGCCAATCCATTTGACTGAAGCTGAACTCATGCTGTCCTCCTGTTGCTCATGTCTTGCGGATTACCGCCAGCATTTCGACGGCCAGTTTTCGGTGTTGCTCAAGGCTGAGGTCATCCGCGAGCAGGCAGTCATTGACGATTTGCCCGGTATAGACATCAAGGGCGGCTTGCAAAGCAGAGCGGGCGGCGACAAACTGCTGCAGGATGTCGCTGCAATCGCGTTCTTGCGCGAGCATGCGGTTGATGCCGCGGATTTGTCCCTCCAGACGGTTGAGGCGGTTGATCACCTGCTTTTTGCCATTCTCTGATGTTACTTTCATCGGTATCCTGTCACGCAGGGAGGTTTACCCCGCTCAGGTGAACCCGCCAGAGCCTGAGCCACAGCTGCCGGTTGATACTGCCCCTCCCGAAGCGTTGCCGGCGGATGAGAACAACGAAAGCTTTTTTCGCGTATCTTTGCCGGCGCAGCGTGGGCAGGGAGGGCGCTCGCCAGCCTGGTCAAAGCGCATCCTCTTTTCAAATTCATGTCCACAATCAGCGCAAATGTACTCGTATAAAGGCATGCATCGCTCCTGAAACAATATACTCCAGGG
>JAAZNW010000121.1 GCA_012798065.1 Chloroflexota bacterium | reverse complement strand
CTGCCATCCGCTTTATATACGTGAGCGGTCAGCACTGAATTACCAACTGCACCCGGGAAAGCGGTGCCTTCCAGGTAACCCGCCTGATTCGATAACCAGGTCAAGTCCCAGGTGGCTTCCTTTGCTGGAATACCTAAGATGGGAATCTGAACATTAAGCTTGGGTATTTCCAGCCATAAATTCCCCAGGCTGTTGTAGGCCGCCTGTGCGGGTTGCGAAGGGAGCACCGTTACCCGTCCTGGCGCGAAACCGGAAGAAGGCAAGATCTTACGCATGACGGTGATGGTTGCACTGCTGCTGACACCGTACACATTCACCGGGCTGCCCGGGTCGTAATTGCGTTCCACAGAGGATTCATTGTACGAAGATTGCGGGTCGGTTACATCTCCAGGCAGGCTGGACCAGCTCAGATAAGCCGTGTTGATCACGGTTGTCCCGCTTGGAAGGTTGGCGAGCGTTCCCTTGAACTCCAAAATAGTGGGTACCCCGGTGTTCTGGAAGGTAGCCCAAGTGGCTTTCAACGTTGGTGCGCTACTATCATCAAGAACAGGTGCCTGTCCGCTCAAGAATCTAAATGAGCCAGGTTCGTAAGTAATCCCATTCGGCACTTTGTCCATCAGCAGCACATCGTATGCCGGAGATCCATCGCCGACGTAGGATACTTCCAGCCTGAAGGTGATGCTTGAGCCAGGCATCGCCATCGCCACATTTGCGCTTTTATTAAGCGCCAAATGCGGCTCGACAACCTCCAGGGTTGGGTTGTTTGTGGTTAAGCTACCACCGGTCCAATCCCAGCGCACGCCGTTACTAAGGTTGACTCCTTGGACCACGCTGGCGATATCCAACAACACCACACGGTAGCGGATTGTGATCAACCGCGCTACATTATCGCTGTTCGCCACCGTCCCAAAATTGAAGACAATCTGCCGCCCGGCGTCGCTTGGATCAGAACCAATACCAGTCACAACCGGATTATTACAAACTTGGCTGAAATCGCTCGAAGAGTCTCCGGTGATATCTGTCGTCACCGTGTCAGTTTCGGGTATGATGCTTTCGCAGTCAACGAAAGCCAGCCCATGATCCAGTTCGTCGGTGAGCGTCATGTCAGACATGAGCCCGCCAGCAGGTATGCTTAAAGTGACAGCGTATGTTACGATCTCGCCGACTGTTGCCTTCGGATTAATCGTGGTCCAAAGGCTGTCTGCCACCAGGTTTTTCGTCAAGTCGGTGAGGATGGAGACTGTAACATCCGCCTCGTCGTCATCAGTCACTATCTCTCCCACCGGGGGTGTCCCGGTCACACTTACTGTATTGGTGAATGCTCCCGTTACATTATTCACCGTACAAGCATAAACCCAGGTTTCCGTGGTCTCGAGTATGTTGTTGCTGTTCTCATCACCCACTGGTCCGCTAAGTGTATCGCAGGTCAGGTCGGTGAGCGTTACATCAGATAGTGGCACATCGCCGGTGTTATTTACGGTCAGGGTGAAGTTCACATCTTCTCCGCTGACCACAGTTTGTGCTTTTGGTGTTTTTGTTACCTCAATGGATGGGTGGATCGCGGTTATCTCTATCTGTTCGTTCACATCCCCGCATTTGGTCGTGAAAGCATTATTGTTTGCGTCACCCGGGTAACTGGCAACCCAGTTATAAATTCCAGGCGCCGTCGGAGTCCAGGTATTAGACCAAGAGGCTGCTCCGTTAGCGATTACCCCGCTGCCGCTCATCCCCGGAACCGGGATGGTGCACTGCGCATCGCTGTACAGCGTGAAAGTTACCGAGCCAGTCGGGTTGTTGGCTCCGCTCAGATTGATGCTATCCCCCGCTGTGATCGTCTCCCCCACTGTGCCTGTGGTTGGGCTGGCAGTCGTTGAGATCACTAAAAGAGCTGCAGTGGCAGGGTCAGGATTGGTAATATTTTGGTCAGAGATGAGCGTGCCTGCTGAGATCAGGTTTGCATAATTTCCGGGCGTTTCACTGGTGACGGGGACGGTGATGAAACAAGATGAGTTTCTCAATAGCGTTGCGCCAGTAAGCTCGATGTGTTGAGTCCCGGGTACCGCAGTGAGCGTCCCAAGGCTGCAGGTAGTGGATGGCGCTGGCGCAGGTGCACCCGCGATCACCAATCCGGTCGGAGGTGTTCCAGGGAGGGTGTCCACCAGTCCCATGCCGGTCAAGTCCAGTCCCGAGGTATTGGTGATCGTAATGGTCAGGGTTGAATAGTTATCATTGCCTGCCAGCACCGGGTTTGGAGAGAACCCTTTGCTGATGCTTGCCCCCGCCAAGTTGGACAAGGTTGCCTGGATGGGGTTGGGATTGGTTACTCCGTTGAATGTAGTTACCGCGCCGGCTGGGATGGTGTTGGTCAGGTTGCCATTAACGTTCATGGTGACCCGCAAGCTCATCACGCAACTCCTGCTTGGAGGTAGTTCGCCATCGCTGAAGGTGAATGAGTCTGAACCTGAAACCCCGGTCAGTTTTGCGTTTGGTCCGCACAACGGGCCCGGATTCAAGTCCGCTGGAGTGGCAATGATCATGCCGGCTGGCAGGAAATCAGTGAAAGTGATTCCGGTAAGGGGAGAACTATTCGGGTTTGAGATCGTGACGCTTAATGTAGACGCCGCACCACCATAGACGAGGATCGGATCAAATTTCTTGTTGATATCGATGGAAAGGCTACCGATGGTCAGGGTGGCAGTCGCTGGAGCCCGTGGACCAACCGTGGTGTTAGAGATCGTCCCGCTCGCATTTGCCACCGGAATGGTATTCGTACGTGTTGCCCCCGCGCCTCTACCCTGCACATCTATGGAGATCGTGCAGGCGCCATCAGTTGTCCCGACCCTTGGAGGGATTGTCCCACCTGTCATGCGGATGGTACGCTCATTGGGGCCGAGAGCGTTATCTGCGCCATCGGGGTAGTCGATCACCCCGCCGGCGCAGGTGACAACAGGGTTGGGATTGTCGGCTATATAGACTCCGCTGGTTGGTGGCGTTCCTCCCATGGTCGAGAGTGAATCAGTCAGTGTTACATTGGTGATCGGTGTTGTGGTGCTGTTCACCAAGGTGATCGTCAGGGTGGAAAAACCATTAGGGTTGACCACATCAGGATAGAACTTTTTGCTCATGGTGAAGCCAGAAACGACCAGTGTCGCAGAAGCTGCGCTGGTGTTCGACCTTAATTCCGCGGTCGTGATGGCTCCTACTGGGATGGTGTTCGTATATGACATGGAATCATCTGCGGTCACATAAACATCAATATTACAAGCAGTATCAGGAGCCGCAATCGCTCCATTTGTCAGGGTGATCTGATTTGTGCCGGTGATTGATGTGAGAGTCCCACCACAGGCGTTGCTGGCAGGTGTGCTGTTCGTGATGCGCATGCCAGCTGGAAGGGTATCGGTGAAATTAATCCCTGAAATACCAATATCCGTGGGAGAGGTGAGTCTGATCCTTAATCTCACATTGGCTCCCGGTGCAATGGGGCTGGTTTGAAAATTCTTGCTTACCCTCACCGGTCCGCCGCCGGTTATGGAACTTAGGTTATTGGAAGTGATGAGAACGTTGCTCGCGCCCTGCCCTGTACTGATATCCCCTGCTGGAATGGTGTTGCTGTACGTGCCATTGGCAGAAGTGGTCACCTGAAAGACGATGGTGCAACTGGAATTCCTTGGGATCGACCCTCCAACCAATGTTACCGTTGTAGCAGTATATGAAACTGTACCTCCGCACTGGGGGGTAGCCGGCACGCCTGAAACAGTCACGTTGGCAGGCAGGGTGTCTGTAAACGTAACATCTGTCAGGTCACCGTTTACATCCGTGCGATTGTTCCTCAGGGTGATAGTGACAGTGGACGTACCGCCTGTTGGTATGGATGCAGGATTGAAAGCCTTTGTACCTGTCAGCCAGCGGGTAATCGCTAGGTTGGCTGTTACAGCAGAAGGGTTGGTGATCCCCTGGTCAGTGGTCAGAGAATTTGGTGGAATGGTGTTCGTCAAGGTCGCTGCCGGGGCATCGGGCAAGGTGGTGACCGCCACCGTGATGGTACAGGTACCGTAAGGTGTTGGCGGAGTAGGGCTGGCGGGGATGGTGCCGCCAGTGAGGCGAAT
>JAAZNW010000094.1 GCA_012798065.1 Chloroflexota bacterium | reverse complement strand
TACAGCAAATTACAGACATAGCGATGGCTCCCTATACCGGCGCGGTTGTGCTCCTGAACGCTGAAAGCGGTGAGATTATTGTCATGTCAACTTCGCCGACTTTCAATGCCAACGAACTGGAAGAGAAATGGCAAACCTGGATGGAAGATAAAAATGCTCCTCTCCTCAACCGGGCGACCCAGGCGCTTTACCCTCCAGGAGGGGTGACTGGAGGAATCCTTTTAGCGCGTTTTCTCGCTGAATACACCCCATCATCCGCGGTGCCTGATTACCCCTGGAACACAACGGCGGAAGATGAATTCACTTGCGCCATTCAACCGCCAGCCAATCCCAACTGGGGTGATCTGGTCTCTTCCGGGTGTGTAAAAGCGCTCAGTACCATCAGCCGCTCAACCCTGCTGGGTGATACCCTCAAGTTATACAAAGACGTGGGTTTTGATCAGGAATTGTTACTACCCCTCGAAGTAAGCGTACCCATCCTGCCTGAATCAGTCGCCAGCTATTCTGACCTTTTTTCTGGAAAGGCAGGGATTCTGCTTTCACCAGCGCAGGTAGCGGTAGCGGTAGCCAGTCTTTCCAATAGCGGCAGGGTTATTGCCCCTCGTATTGCCACGGCGTTTTCTCCAAACCAAATAGATTGGCACCTTTTCGAACAAGGGCAAGCGCCGAGGATTTTACCGAACTTTGAGCCAGAACTGGCGGCGACCATGCTTACTTCGGGTAATTATCCCGGTTGGGAGGTTTCAGCCAGCGCAGCGTACCAAGGCACCTCCGTGTCCTGGTATGCTGCCGGCACACCTTCTGACTGGTTAGGCGCACCTTTGACCATTGTAGTGGCGCTTGAAAACACGCCGGCGGTAACCGCACGCGAAATAGGCAGAACAGTTCTACTCTCAGCCACAGCCTCGCTCTCGGAATAAAAAAAAACTGGCAGTTCGAACCCTGCCAGTTTTTTGCTTTTACTAAGTTTAAAAGACGATCCGTACGAAATGGCGCTTGCCTGCCTGCAGCACACCCTCTTTTGCAGGTGTGGCAGAAGGGTCCTCGATCAATTCACCATCGAAACGCACCCCTTTTTGCTCGATCAGCCGCCTGGCTTCACTTTTGCTTTTCGTCAGGTTGGTGAGAAGCAGTATCTCCAGAATGGTGTTGGATGGAGACACTTTCATTACCTGCAGTTCTTCCGGAATACCACCCTTCTGAAAAGTGTCTACAAACGACTTTTCCGCTTTTTGAGCTTCCTCAGCCCCGTAAAAAGCCGCGGTGATCTCTCTGGCCAAACGCATCTTGGCATCTCGTGGATGCATGCTTCCCGTCCGCACACCGTCCTCTATATGTTTTATCTCAGGTGGGGTTAATGGGGTCACCAACCTGTAGTACACCGGCATGGCGCTATCCGGTATGCTCATTATTTTCCCGTACATATCCGCGGCATCCGTGTTGATTGGCACATGATTGCCCAGGGATTTGCTCATCTTCACCACTCCATCTGTTCCGGGTAAAATGCCCAGGATGATGGCGATATTCGGTTGAGCGCCCAGGAATTCCATGATTTTCCGCGCCGCGGTCATAATATTGAAAAGCTGGTCTGTCCCGCCTATTTGAACATCTGCGTTGAGCATATACGCATCATAACCCTGCATCAAAGAATAAAAAGTTTCGTGTAAGAATACCGGGTCGCCCTTTTCCCAACGCAGCTTGAAGTTCTCGCGGGTCAAGAATTGCTGAAGGGTGAAGTTAGACCCAAGACGGATTAAATCCTCGAAGCTCAGCCCTGCAAGCCATTCGGCGTTATACCGGATGCGGGTCTTCCCTTCTTCCATAATGCGAAACGCCTGTTCAGCATAGGTTTGGGCGTTGGCAGCGATTTCCTCAGGCGAGAGTTGAGGGCGCAATTTATCCTTGTCTGAAGGGTCACCGATTAATGAAGTGTAATTGCCAATAAGAAATGTTACCTCGTGTCCCAGTTCCTGGAACTGCCTTAGTTTCCGCATCGGTACGGTATGCCCGAGGTGCAAATCGGCTTTTGTTGGATCAAAGCCGCAATAAACGCGCAGCGCTCTTCCTTCCTTTTGGCAGGTATGGAGCCGATTTCGCAGCTCATCCGCCATTTTTTGTTTCAGTGTTTCGTCGCCGTATTCTGTGCCCTGCATCAGATAGTCGACTTGTTCATTGAGATTCATTGCGGCCTCCTTTACATGATGTTAGCAGGCATATTATACCAGCAGTAAATATGCTTCCGCTGATACTTATCAGGTTGCTAGTTTATCGCCTGCCTGTTGGCAACCTAAATGACTACACGAAAGCATCTCAACCCATTTTCATCGTGCTATAATCATTTTTATTATCTTATGGAAAACCCTGTCCTGGTGTTAAACTCCAACTTTCAGCCGGTCAACGTGTGTGATTGTCAACGCGCTGTTTGTCTCATGCTTACTGATAAAGCCACCCTCATCCTTGACGGTCGTGGTTGGATACACACCACCCAAAACGCTTACCCCATCCCCTCCGTTATACGTTTATCCCGCATGGTCCATCCTCCTCGCCCGAAAGTGACTCTTTCACGGCGAGAAATTTTTCGGCGTGACCATTACACCTGCCAGTATTGTGGTAAGTCCAATACCACGCTCACAATTGACCATGTAATTCCCAAGCACCTCGGCGGTGCGCATGATTGGTCCAACCTGGTTACCGCTTGCTCATTCTGCAACCACCAGAAAGGCGGGCGCGCGCTCTCAGAAACTGGCATGTCACTGATGAGACAGCCCAAAGAACCACCGCAATCCGCGCTGTATATTTTTGCGCGTTACCTGCATGAAAATGTAGAGTGGAATGAATTTCTGGAGGGCTGGTAGGTCACACCAGCATCATATCCTTTGCCAGAACCACTTCCCCGGTGAATTCACTTCTGGCATCCGCCAGCAACCGCTCTTCATCAATTCGGCTGTCATAATGAATCAGCACGAGTTTTTTCACCCCGGCACGCGTAGCCAACCAGCCTGCCTGGGCTGGTGATGTGTGCCCCTTGCCCTCTCCCGCGGCTTCCTGTAGAAGTACATCTGCCTGGCTGGCCAGTTTCAACACGTTTTCGCAGGGTTCCGTATCACAGGAATACGCAATGACCTTCTTCCCCATTATCTCTATTCGCAAACCGATAGTCGGAACAAGGTGCTGCACCATCAAGGTGCTGATGGCCAGGTCTTCATCCAAAATGAACCCTTCATGACCCGCGTCAGGGATCACGTTGAAATTCACCGGGAACATCCCCTTCCAATCCTGCCAGTTGAACACTTCGAGCAGCGACCTGGCTTTGCTTAAAGTTATCTCCAATCCGTGAATCGTTAATGGAGATTCTCTTTTTTCCAACCACATGTCCATAATCAACAGCGGCAGGCTGCCCATATGGTCCGCGTGGAAGTGAGTCAAAATGAGGTCATTGACCTGGTTAATATGAGAACCAGCGGCAGCCAGCTTGGCCACGGGATTGTCCCCGCAATCGACCATCACCGTTTTATGATTTGCCTGGATGAGAAGGTGGGTGTTATCCTGCCCAATTTTGGGCACTGCATTCGCTGAACCAAGAATTGTCACCACTGACATGCCCGAATTTTCCCTTCTGTCAATCATCTGTTGGATTTGGATTAACTGCCGGCTTTTTTGGCAGGTGCCGTACCAATAAAGTGATCGCAGCCGCCACGGCGATGACCGCCATTAACCACTGGTTGCTGTTGATCCCGGCGATTGGCGAATGCACAATGCGAATAAACTCCAATAAGAACCTGCCAAAGGGGTAGATGATTAAATACACCAAAAAAACATCTCCAGGCTTTAATTTACTTTCGAATTTTCGCGCGATCCACAGCAGCACCAGCATGTTGAGGATGTTCCATATCGATTCGTATAAAAATGTCGGATGGTAGCGTTCAATATTTGCGTACCCCGGCAGGCGGTGAGCTTCATCGATCTTAATCGCCCAAGGGAGGTTAGAGGGCAGCCCGTAGACCTCCTGATTGAAAAAGTTGCCCCACCTGCCAATCGCCTGCCCCAACGCCAACCCGGGCGCTATCACATCAAGTAATCGAGAAAAGGCGAGTTTCTTTTTTCTGCAGTAAAACCACAGCGCCAGCACACCAGCCATCACCGCGCCGGGGATGCCCAACCCTCCATTGCGAATATTGAGCATCTCAATGGGTCTCATAAAGTATGGGTTCTTTCCATCTATGAGCATGGTGGAATCAGGGGTTAACACATGCCAGATGCGTGCCCCAATGATTCCTGCAATCAGCACCCACGGCAGCAGGTCCCAAATGATATCCTTGTCAAGCCCTCGCCGCCGGAGTTCCCGCGAGGACACAACCGCGCCCAGCAAAGCCCCGGCAATGATAATTAACGCGTAGAAGTAAATCTTTATGCCAAAAATCGTGAAACCGTTTATCATTTTTCCTCTTCTATGTACCGGTATTGACTTGCTCTTTTGATTGCTTGTAAACAAACCACATTCGCTGAATTGCAGTGATGTTCGCTCCGATGGAGATGATCCACAAAGCGATGATCGGTCTTTTTATAAGCAAAAAAGCGACCATGATTATCATGCGCTCCACCCGGGTAAGCAGCCCCACCTTGGCTGTAAAACCCAGTGATTCAGCTCGTGCTTTGGTATAAGAAACCATTACACTGCCAGCCGCCGCGATAAACGTCAGCAGGCAGGCGCTCAAGCTCTGCTGCTGAACATAGTAAAAAAGCAATCCTAACAACAGCACCAGTTCGGAATAGCGGTCGGTGACAGAATCAATGAAACCTCCAAAGCGGGTGGGTTCACCCCTCAAACGCGCCATCGACCCATCCACCACATCCAACGGCGCTCCCACCAGCAAAATCAAACCCGCGATCAGAAACCTGCCTGTGGCGGTAAAGTATGCCGCCAGGATTGTGAGGATGAAACCCATCGCTGTAATGGTGTTAGGTTTCAATCCCATCTTTATGAATAGACTGGCGATTGGATCAATGACGCCTTTAAACAGCTTCCGCAGGAAAATTTCTAATGACCAAGTGCTTTTTGCTGACGGCTCAGTATGCTTTTCTTCCATTAATTCTTTCATCCTAAGTGAGAGATTGTACTATAGTCTGACATCCGAGGAATGACGAAAAGTCTCACGCTTCATCTTCTTCTGATTCTGGCTCCTCTTCTTCAACTTCAAGAACCTCCCGCTCTTTACCGCTGCCAACTGCCGGGCCGATCACACCCATCTCTTCCAGTTCATCGATCAAGCGGGCTGCCCGAGGGAAACCAATACGCAGACGGCGCTGTAGTAGCGAAGTTGAAGCCTTGCCTGTTTCTCGCACGATCGTTGTCGCCCGCTCCAGCAGCGCATCGAACCCCTCATTTTCTCTGTTGTCCACCAGTCCCTCCCACGGTGGGGCACCATCTTCTTCGTGCACAGCAGATTGCCAATATTCAATTATCTTTTCGATTTCACCATCGCTCACAATGACCCCCTGCAGTCGCTGCAACCCAGAACGAGCCGGGTCAAGCAGAAGCATGTCGCCTTTCCCCAGCAATGTTTCCGCGCCATTCGCATCCAAAATAACCCGAGAATCCACTGCTGAAGCCATGGCAAAGGAAATTCGCGCGGGAAAGTTGGCTTTGATCAGCCCGGTGACCACATCTGTGCTCGGGCGCTGCGTAGCAACCACCAGGTGCATACCGGTGGCGCGTGCCATCTGGGCCAACCTGATCAGGCTGTGTTCGGTTTGTTCGGGCGCGTTAATCATCAAATCAGCCAATTCATCAATAAAGATGACGATCCTGGGAAGAGGGGTCCTTTTTTTCTGCAACATTTTCTCGTTGAAGGTATCCAGATTGCGCGCGTGTACCTCCGCCATTCGACGGTAGCGTGAATCCATCTCCATTTGCGCCCAGCGAAGCACCGCCAGCATGCGATCGATTTCGGTTTCCACTTTCCCTATCAAATGCGGCAGCCCATTAAAGCGCACCAGTTCGACCATCTTGGGGTCCAGCATCACCAGGCGCAGGTTATCTGGTGTGTTATTCATCGCCAGGCAGGCGGCTAACGCGGTAACACACACTGATTTCCCTGAATTAGTTGTGCCAGCAATGAGCAAATGAGGTAATTTTTCCAGATCAACCTGTATCGGCTCGCCCGATACATCTCTGCCAAGCGCCAATAATAACGGTGATTTCTTTTTTCTAAAGGTCTCAGATTCCAGTATCGGCCGCAATCGTACAAACAGGTTATCTTCATTCGGGACTTCAATCCCTACGTAAGATCTTCCCGGCACAGGGGATTCAATTCTAAGTCGTTGGGCTGAAAGTGCCAGCTTCAGGTCATCTTGGAGGCTGGTGATTTTTGCAACCTTCACCTTCTGCCTGGTTACCACACCATCCGCGCCTTTGCGTTCAGTGTAGCCAGGCTCGACGGCGTATTGTGTTACAGCAGGCCCTACCCTGAATCCAAGCACTTTAACTGGTACGCCAAACTCAGCAAGTTTTTCCTCGATCAGGCGCGCATTATCTTTGATGAGCACCTGGTCCGGTGGGATGATTTGGTCATTCAAGAGCAGGCTCATTGGAGGGAGGGCAGCGTCACGCCAGCTCACCAGGGAACTTGGTTCGGTTTTTTCAAGTTTTTCCCCGGCTGCTTTCCGCGCTGAACCAGGTTTCTCGCTTTTGCTGATTTTCGTGGCAGGCGCTCTGCCTGACGCCTGCTGATGCGCTGTCTCTCCTCTGCTCCAGGCGCGTGCTTTACCCAGCACGCGCGGAAAGAAGCCAGTAGAGAGCCCAGCGAATACAAAAAATAAAAACAAATAAAATAACAGGGTTAATGGTTTTGAAATGAGAGGGATCAGAAGCTGTGCCAGCCCCCACCCAAAAGTACCCCCATCCAGACCATCATATGCGCGCTCGATCGATACGTTGCCGGTGAAAGCCAAAATTGGCAGAAGGACCAGTAGCATACCTTCAATTGCCAGTACTTTGCCAATGGATAATGGAAACCGTTTGCCGGCAGCGTGTCTGAAGACACTGACCCCAACAAAAACCAGCACCAAAACCAGCAGGTAGCTGCCCAAGCCAAATGCCCGGCGGATGAGAGTAATCCAGGAATTGATGAGGGTTCCCCGGCTTAACCCTAACAAACCCAGGGAGGTCAGAATGGCGAGCAGAATCAGAAATGTGCCAAGCAGGTCCCAACCAAACTGGCGAAAGTGAGTCAGAATGGCGTCTATTCGCTCAACCAGAGGAACGAATTCTTTCGGAGCGGGATTCTTTTTTGGAGGGAATTTATCCTTCGGGCTGGGTCTTGGTGTCATTCTTCGCTGATCAATCCCAGTCCAAGCCTGCGCCGGTCTGCATCCACGTGCAAAATCTTCACTTGCACTCTTTGACCCGGAGTGTAATGCTCGGCGATATTCATTTTGCGCAGGGTCTCGGGGAACGCTGAAATGTGGATCAGCCCTTCAACCCCTTCATCTAACCTTGCGAAAATTCCAAAACGCATGATTGATGTCAGTTCAGCGGAAACCACATCGCCTGTTTTATATATTTTTGACAACCGCTCCCATGGGTTAGGCGTAAGACGCTTGTGACTCAATGCGATGCGTGAGTTGGCTTCATTAACTTGCAACACGATGACTTTAACCTGTTCGCCTACCTTAAAAACATGCGATGGTTTTTCCACCCGTCCCCAAGACAACTCCGACACATGGATCAGCCCTTCGACCCCGCCCAGATCGACAAAAACACCAAAGTCCGTGATATTGGTCACCACACCGCAAACAATGGTGCCCTCTGTAAGTTGGGTGAACAATTCCTTGCGCTTTCCCTCCCCTGCCTGAGCGGCCCTCTCAGAAAGAACAACACGCTCACTCTCCATATCGCATTCAATGATTTTTAGATAGAGAGATGTCCCCACATAATTCGCGAGTTTTTGCTGACGGACTTCATCACTGACCTCTGCCTGAAAGTCAACCAGGTGAGAGACCGGCACAAACCCCTGAATGCCTGCACCCTGCACCAGCAGCCCGCCCCGGTTATAGCCTTGCACTTCGAGCAGTACCACTTCATCATCAGCATAAACCGCTTTGATGCAGTCCCAATCGAGTTGGCTGGTTGTTTTCGATTCACAGGGTTTGCAGTTTACCTCTTTATTTTCGCGAAAAAACTTTTCCTCGTCCGCGAGAACTGATGCCCACCAGCCTTCATCCATCTCTGGAATGCTCGCTTCCTGTTTCCTTTCCTGTACAATTTCCACCATAAAAGCCCCTCCGAACAATAAAAAACGATAAACAGAGCCGTGCTTATGTATTCCTGGTGTTCAGCTCCATTTGCACCAGCCGATCCGCGATTTTTTCGATTGCTACTTTCTGTTTCCGATAGAGGTCTGCTTCCGAAACGGCTAATTTTACAGCAATCTCGCGTACTTTCTTTCCCTCCAGGAACTTCATTTCTAAAATATTATACAATAACCATTCGCCGGTGTATTTTCTTTCTCCTTCTGGTTTGAGCTGTTCAAGCGCGCTTCGAAGGACGGTTCTCAAAGCATTGACTTCGTTGTTGTCGTGCTTTGCCATGGCTTCTTTTACGATTTCCAGCTTTAGCAAAGGACTATCAGTTAATTTTGGTCCTCCCCAATAATGGGTTAATGCCCCTTTTACCCAGGTGGTCATTTCCTTCTTTTCCATCCAATCGGCTTCCATCATCATACCGCGTTGGTCAAATCTGCTGACTGCCCGAAGTTTTTGAATCAATTCCTCCTGCGGCTCCAATCTCTCCAGTGTGTCAAAAACCTGCTCCAGCATGTGCCGATCGCGCAAGGCGATCGCAGCACGCGCCGCCAGCCGCTTCAGCGCAGCCTGGTCTTCCGCAGCCAACGCGGAGATGTCTTTGATCCCCGTAATACCAATGTATCCCAAGAGGTGTTCCCCAGAACCGTTACTGTTGTTGTGCAAAGGAATCAGGATATCTGACCGGCACTCAACATATTCTTCATGGATATTTCCTGCGCTTTCCAGATAATCCAGCTCTTCCAATAGTTGCGGGTCAAATGAAAAATCAGGAGTTTTTTCAACCAGAGTAAAACCTTCATCATTTTTCTCCAGCAGATAGGCTCCTTGCGCCTGCGCTCTATCGTTCACAGCCGCAAGCACCATCTCAATAAACTGTTTCAGGTCTCCGCGAGTGATAATACGCTGTTCCAGTGTTAGCACGAAACGCAAATCCTGTTCGTCTCGGTCATAAATCAGCCATCTTTCAAAAGCGGGGAAAAACAAAGTAATGGCGTACTCACATATCAGTACAGTCACTACCATCACTATAGGAACAAAAGCGTCATACGGGGTACCCAGTGCAATATTCGCTCGCTTCACCAGGGTCATTAAACCCAGTGTCAAAACAGCGGTGATCGGTCCTCTTAAAGTCCATTTGATCAAGCGGCTCTTTACCACGCGATCTGGCCAAGGAACCCCAAAGAACGCCACAGCGTATGCCATGATAAAGATACAGATATCCAACCCGATCGATACTGTCGCCGCTAAAAGCCAGAAGAGCAAAGTCCATTGACTGGCGAACTCGCTGCTGTAAAGCAAGAAAGGGAAAGCCCCCACAACTGGACCAATCGCGCTGATTGCCAGGTACAACATGCGCCGTTTACTGGTGCGTGTGAGCGTGCGCTGGTAGGCTCGCCGAAAATTAACCCAGGCGAGCACCAAAATAATGATGTAATAAACAATGAACAGCTGGGTATATATTGTGGGCAAGTGATGAGGAGCAGGCGGTTGATCAAGCACCAACTCACCCAGAAACCAGGGCGTAAACAGGAAAAAGATCAGGATGAATGAAAAAAGGTAAGTTGCCCTGATCGCCCACCTGCGGCGCCAGCGAGAGGGGCGCCCGGTAGTGGCCAACAGCGCATCAGAAAAATTCAGGTAGGCGGCAGGCAGCAGGATGATTCCCACCCACTGCGCGCGCAACCAGAAGTCGATCATGTACGGGTCTTTGCTTGTCGCCCCGAATGATTCTGTAGAAAACACGATGACCAGGCAGACCATAATTGTCGCGAACGTTCTGGCTACTCTTTCCAGCAGATTGAACGTCAGGCTGTATAACAGCAGCGCAAAAGCAGTAATGGCAATGCCGGCGGTTAAGATTTCACTTATTGTCCTGGCTATCGCGATGATTTCATTCACCCAATTACTGACCATCATCTTCCTACTTTAATTCACTCAAATAAAACAACACCATGTCCCCATTTTGGTAGAAATTGTCCACCTGACCGGCGTGAGAGAAGCGTAATTTTCTGGCCATCTCAACCATGGCATGGTTTTTTGCCGGTATTTCGAGCAACATCCTTGTCATCCCCCTCTTCTTCACCCAGTCTCTCGCGGAAAAAACCAGCGCGCTGGCGATACCCTGGCGGCGGAATGGGGTATTGACAACCAGGTCGTGTACAACCGCCAACAATTTATCGTTATCTTCATCCAACGTCAGGTACCCTGCCAGGCTGCCTTCACAACTGGCAATTAAGAAAAGCAAATGCCGGGTCCATGTGTTTCTAAGCAGTTCTGCCCTGCGCGGATAGTTCAATCGCAATACCCGGGGAAGTTTTACCTCATTGAGTTCAATTGCAATCCGGTCTTTTGTGGTGCTCCCATCCACTCGCCATACATGCGTGGTTTCAATCGTATGGTCAAATTTCTCCAATGTTGAAATATCGCTTGATACCGCGGGGCGAATTTCGACTTCTGCCATTTTTACTCCGATGCTTTTATGGTCACCAGGATCACACATGCTGGTAGCGAATTATTTTGGATGTCGTTCACCACAAGGCGCAGTTTGTATTCACCTGGAATTAATGCCCGGGTATCCCACGTTCCCCCAAAAGGTTCATTAATGATTTTTGCATTTCCCGCAGCGATGGTTGTCCATGTATCACTATCTGAAGGCGAATACTCATATTTATAAAAGCCCAGGTTTTCAATATTTACTGTGCCTTTCAGTTCGACCCTCCCCGAGAGGGTATCTCCGTTTTTCGGGTCTGTCCAATCAATCTGGTCAGGAATACATCCACGGCTAAAGTAAGAGGTAATGGTGGGGATCAGCCCTTCCCCAGTAACCACCAATGTTGGCGCTGGGGTTTCAGTTGGCGGTAGCGCGGTCAGGTCAATGGTGGGTGTGGGCAATTGTTGCACTCCCGGTACAGCAGGAGTGATAAAAGTATTGACCAGGAACAATCCGGTTGCCAGTAAAACGCTGAAAACCAGTACAGTTAAAGCCGAGTTAAATATCTGTTGAGCATGTTCTTTTTCCAGCCCGAAAATACTCCTGGACCACTCCCGCCACGCCACGTATGTTTTCCTCGCGGACGCGAGGATGATCAGGCCGGCAACCAGGAAAATGAGGATCTCATATTTTTCGAGGAAACGTAGAATACTGCTCACGATAATTTGACCAATAAAGATGCATTCAATGCTAGAACCTATTCGCCTGCCAGGGTTTCAATCACACCGCGAATGATCGTGGTCAGTTTGGGTACGATCACTTTTCCGGCTTCCAGGACCTCTTCGTGAGTGGTGACCGTGCTGCCATCCAGGTTGGCTTTATTACTGATTCCCGATAAACCCAGGACGCGCATCTTTGCGTGTCGTGCCACTATGTTTTCTGGTACTGTTGACATCCCAACCGCGTCCGCCCCGATGATCTTGAGAAACCGCAGGTCCGCCGGCGATTCAAACGAAGGGCCAGCCAGACAAACATAAACCCCTTCATGCAGCTTAATGTGATGTTTCTGCGCTACCTGCCTGGCGGCAGCGATAAAGAGGGAGTCATAAGGCTGGCTCATATCCGGAAAACGTTCGCCAAATTCGTTCAAATTGGGTCCGCGCAGAGGGTTTTGCCCCCCCATACCGATAAGGTTAAGATGGTCAGTCAGCAGCATCACATCGCCCGGTACATAATCCGGGTTAATGGCGCCAGCCGCGTTGGTTAGAACCAGGTTGCGCACGCCCATGCGCTGCATCACCCGTATCGGGAAGGTGACCCTGTCCATCGAGTACCCTTCATAATAATGCACCCTGCCCTGCATCACCATGGACGGCACCCCGAAAAGCCGCCCGAAAACCAGGCGCCCAGAATGACCCTGAATGGTGGATACCGGCCATTCAGGGATCTGGTTAAAGGGAATGATTCTGGCGTCATTCACCGCCTCTGCCAAGCCCCCCAACCCGGATCCCAGTACCAGCGCAACCACAGGCTTTTCAACGATTTGCCTGGTTATAAAATTCGCAGCACTATCAATTTCTCTTATCGTGATAAAAGAATCCATGCTCACCTCAATGCTTGCCTGCAAAGTGGAATACCTGTTTTTATTATATCAGAATGACCTTAAGCGATTGTCAGCTGTTTACGCGCCAGAAAGCGCGCTGCGGAATGCCCGGATTGTTTCGTCAACGTCTTTATCTGTGATCCAATAATGCGTCACCAGGCGAAACCTGCGCTGAGCAACCACACCCACTTTGACGCCCAGCCTTGCCAAGCGCTCGGCAACCTCCTGAGCAGAAAAAATGACCTCTTCCTTGAGCGAAAGAAAAACCATATTACTTTGCGGCATGCCTATTTCAAAGTGAATGCCAGGCACTGTCATCAAGCCTTCTGCCAGCAGAGTTGCCCTTTGGTGATCCTCTCTTAATCTGGTGATCATATTTTCGAGGGCAAAAATGCCGGCAGCGGCGATAATTCCTGCCTGCCGCATTCCCCCTCCTAACATTTTACGCACGCGCAACCCTTTCTTAATGAACTCCTTCGTCCCACAGACCACGCTGCCCACTGGTGCGCACAGCCCCTTGCTCAGGCAAAAGGTCACGCTATCCACTGGCTCCGTGAGAGCCTTGACATCAATATTCAACGCTGCTGCGGCATTGAAGATGCGCGCGCCATCAAGGTGTAAATGGAGATGATTGCGGTGCGCCAATTCTGCCACTTCACGAGTATACCTCTCAGTGAGCACCGTTCCTCCGCATCGATTGTGCGTATTTTCCAGTATCACCATGCGCGTGATGGGGTCGTGAATATTATCCGGCCGTATGGCGTTTTCAATTTCTTCAAGCATCAGGCTGCCATCTGCCTGGTTGGGCAGCGTATGCGCGAATATGCCGCCAAGAGCGGAAATCCCGCCCGCTTCATAAAGAAAGGTGTGCCCAAGGTTGCCCATAATGACCTCATCTCCCCGGTTGCACACGCTTAAAACAGAAAGAAGGTTCCCCATTGTTCCACTGGGCACGAACAACCCGGCTTCTTTGCCCAATAAAGCAGCCGACATTTCCTGTAACCGGTTAACGGTGGGATCTTCTCCATATACATCATCACCCACTTCAGCAGCCACCATCGCCTGGCGCATTTCTTCAGTAGGAGTGGTGACCGTATCCGAGCGTAAATCGATCAATTTCATCAGGCTCTCCGCGTTAGATAAGTTGATCCAGGATGGTTTGCAAATCAGCGGGTAATTCCGCTTGAAAGGTTCGGGCTTCGCTTTCACCCGGTAAAATGATGCTTATCTGGTAGGCGTGCAAGAAATGCCGCTCCAAATCAAGCGAGGGCTTTTTTCTGCCGTAGACAAGGTCACCCACAATCGGGCAGCCCAGAAACGCCATATGCAATCTGATTTGGTGCGTACGCCCCGTCAGGGGGTGTGCTTCTACCAAGGTGTGTTGGTTGAATTGCTTGACGGTGTGAAACTCCGTTATGGCTGCTCGTCCCCGGCCATCAGAAACCACCGTCATTTGTTTGCGATGAGCCGCATCCCGGGCGATTGCCGCTTCCACCCGGCCTGATGGCGTTGGGGGTTTTCCATCCACCAATGCCAGGTAAGTTTTTTTGACCTTGCGTAAACGGAACTGTTCTTGGAGCCAGCGGTGGGCCTTTTCATTCTTGGCTACAATGATCAACCCCGAAGTGTCCTTATCCAGGCGGTGCACGATTCCCGGCCGTACTTCGCCGCCAATGCCCTGTAAATCTCCAAAATTTCCTAACGCCGCGTGCACCAGTGTCCCGCTGGCATGGCCTGGGGCTGGATGAACGACCATTCCGGCAGGTTTGTTAATGATGACCAGATGCTCGTTTTCGAAGACTATATCAAGCGGGATACTCTCCGGTTCCAGATTACCCGGTACCACCTCTGGAATGCAAATGCTGATTTTATCACCAGTCAGCAGCGCCAGCCCTGATTTTGTTGCCACAGTTTCATTAACTGTCACACCGCCATCCTTAATAATCGCCTGCAACCGGGAACGCGACTGACCCGGTAATTGCCGGGCCAGGAATTTATCCAACCTGTTCTCATCTCCGCTTTGCACGATAAACTGGCAGCGCTGTGAGCTCAAGGGCTAACCTCATTGTCCGCCTGCTCCTGTGTGGTTTTTGCTTTCCCGTTTTTCTCTCGTTTTTCTTGCAGCCACACACCCAGCAGCAGGATGATAACCCCCACAGTAATGCACGCGTCAGCGATGTTCCAGACCGGGAAAGTTCCAACTGAGATGAAGTCAATCACATGACCATACTTGATCCTATCGACAAGGTTGCCAACCGCGCCGCCGAGTTCCATCATCAACGCCAGTTTGATCATCCAGTCTTTTTTTTCTATCTTAGGGTAATAATAGACAATACCGAATGAAACCAGAACGGCCAGTCCAATAAACACCGGGTTCATGCCCTGAAGCATTCCAAAAGCCACACCGGTATTGCTCCAATGCACAATCCGAGCATAGGGTGTCAACCACTCCCATGGAGACCACACCTCGCCATAGGAGAGGTGGGTAATTACAATTTTCTTCAATACCTGGTCCAGCGTAACAATACTGGCAGCCACAACAAATAACCAGACGGTTTTCTTTAAAAAGTGCTTCAATTAAGGCTCCATTTGACAGTGGTTGAATTTTACCCCAGAATGCAGATGAGAAGCCTGGGGCTCCTCCACGGAGCCCCAGAAGTTCAGGCTTTGATGATATGTATGGTTACTTTTTCCTGATCAATCTCATCTGTGACCGTAAACGTTCCCTCTGGCGCTCCCCCGTCCTGAAAAGCGACTGCGAGGGTCTCCATCATAATGTAATCACGATAAGTTTCAACCGCCTGCGCCAGGAGAGGTGTGGCGCTATAATAAAGCCGAATACGGTCAGCGATATCCAGATCTGCTGTTTTACGCAAGTCCTGTACCCGGCGCACAAATTCTCGCGCCAACCCTTCGCTGATCAAGTCGGGGGTCAATTCAGTCACTAACGCCGCCAGATAAGCCCCTTCTGACGCCACTGAGTATCCTTCTTTCGCCTGCAGTCTAACCTCCACCTCTTCAGGGAGAATATCCAAAACATTCCCGCCTGCTTCTATGCGCAAACTCTCTCCTGCCAGCAGCTTCAGTGCGCTGGCTTCCACATCCAGCGCTAAAACCTTCTTGCGGATTTCAGGATACAGGCTGCCGTATTTTTGTCCTAACTGCTTGGGCAACGGGTTTAATGTATAACTCACCGCCTCTCCCGCGGCATTCAACGTCCTCACCTTTTTTACATTCAACTCATCCGCCAATAATTCAGCATTACGCTTTATTACCCGCTCCTCTTCCTGGCTGCCCACAGAAAAAGCCACTTCTGCGATGGGCTGCCTCACCTTACGATTGGCTTTGTTGCGCGCAGCGTGCCCCAAAGACGTCAGCTTCATAACCAGTTCCATCTCGTCATTCAATTTCTCGTCAATCGTCTCGCTGTCAAATTCAGGCCACGGCGCAAGGTGTACCGATTCCCATGCCTTTTTATCCACCGAACCCACCAGGTTCAAGTACAACTCATCCGCGATAAAAGGCATGGTTGGCGCAAGCAACTTGCTTAGAGCGGTCAGGCATTCATAAAGAGTACTGTAAGCTGCGTTCTTATCCGCATCACTTTCGCTCTTCCAAAAACGTCTGCGTGAGCGGCGCAGATACCAGTTAGAGAGTTGCTCCACAAATGTCTGCACCGGCCGGGTTGCGCCCAGTACATCATAATTTTCAAGCGCTATGGTGACGTCTCTGATCAACGCGTGCAGCCTGGAGCGCATCCACTTATCCAGGGCGCTGTAAGCCACCTTTTCGTCTGGTACGGGGCTCCATTTATCCAGATTGGCATAAGTCACGAAGAAAGAATAGGTGTTCCACAAGGTCAATGTGAAATTACGCAGTACTTCACCTACCAGGTCTGCGGAGAAACGCCGCTCCTGTCCTGGCGGGCTGGCGGTATAAAGGTACCAGCGCATCGCGTCAGCGCCATGCTTTTCAATAACCGACCAGGGAGCGATGACATTCCTGCGGGATTTTGACATTTTCTGCCCTTCGCCGTCTAAGATCAAACCCAGGCAGATCACATTCTTAAAACACTTCTCATCAAATAACAAAGTGCTGATGGCGTGCAGCGAGTAGAACCAACCACGTGTTTGGTCGACCGCCTCGCAAATAAAATCCGCTGGGAACTGGCTCTTAAACGCTTCGACGTTCTCGAACGGGTAATGCCACTGGCTCACAGGCATTGAGCCTGAATCAAACCAAACATCGATCAACTCGGGGACGCGCCGCATGTTCCCGCCGCATGCAGAACACGCAAATTGGATTTTGTCTACTTCGGGTCTATGCAGGTTAGCGTTCGCGAGGTTTCTGCCGGCACGATCTGATAGCTCAGCAATTGAGCCTATGCATTCCTGTTGATGGCAGGTGTCGCACTGCCAAACCGGCAGCGGTGTGCCCCAATAGCGTTCCCGCCCCAAAGCCCAATCAACGTTGTTTTCGAGCCAGTTGCCAAACCGTCCTTTACGGATGTGTTCAGGATACCAGTTAATTTCTTCGTTTAACTTCACCATTCGTTCTTTATACTGGCTGGTTCGGATATACCAGGTTGGGCGCGCGTAGTATAGCAGCGGCGTGTCGCATCGCCAGCAGAAGGGGTAAGTGTGCAAATAAGTCTCTTCTCGGAACAGCAATCCCCTGTTTTTCAAATTTTGGGTGATTTGCGGGTCAGCGTCCTTGACGAAAATGCCGGCCCAGGGATTTACCTGCGGGATGAATGTGCCGTCTTGAGCGACCGTGTTCAAAATGGGCAGGTCATGCTCGAGCGCCACCTGCATATCATCCGCGCCAAACGCAGGGGCAATGTGTACCAAACCGGTTCCGTCTTCTGTTGTCACAAACTCACCCAGCACCACGTAATGGGCCTTTTTTTCCGCGGGCAGGAATGTGAACAATGGCTGGTAGCGCAGCCCCTGTAAACGTTTCCCTTTAAAACGGTTCATCACCTGCACTGTTTCACCAGCAAATACGCGTTCCACCAGTGATTCAGCCAGGATCAACTCCTCTTTGGATACATCCTCCATTTGCCGCTCAACAGTCACGTAATCAATTTCAGCGCCTGCCGCCACCGCTACGTTCGCCGGTAAGGTCCAGGGAGTGGTCGTCCACACCAGCAGGGAGGTACCCGGGGTGTCAACCAGCGGCATACGCACGAACACCGATGGGTCAGGGGCATCACGATAGCCCTGCGCCACTTCATGGTCTGAAAGCGGCGTACCACAACGCGGGCAGTACGGCACCACCTTATACCCCTGATAAAGGAGGTTCTTCTCCCAGAAGCTCTTCAGAATCCACCACACCGATTCAATGTATTCATTGGTGTAGGTAATGTAAGCGTTGGTGAGGTCCACCCAATAGCCAATGCGGTCTGTGAGTTTTTCCCACTCCTGGATATAAGTGAAGGCTGACTCGCGGCAAAGGTCATTAAACTTGTCAATCCCGTAGTCTTCAATTTGTTGTTTATTGGTGAAGCCTAATTTTTTCTCCACCTCAATTTCGACTGGTAGTCCGTGGGTGTCCCATCCGCCGCGTCGTGACACGTGGTATCCGCGCATGGTCTTGTAACGCGGAAAGATATCCTTAAAGGCCCGCGCCAGTACGTGATGAACCCCTGGTTTGCCATTTGCGGTTGGGGGTCCTTCGTAAAATACATATTCAGGACCACCCTCGCGGGAACTCATGCTTTTATGAAATATCTCGTGTGTTTGCCAATAGCGTAATACTTTCAATTCCATGTCAGTGATGTCCAGCTTTGGCGATACAGGTTTAAACATTCTTCCTCCGATAACAAAAATCCCATCCCTCTCCAGGGACGGGAAAATGGGCCCGCGGTACCACCCTGCTTCTCTTTCTTGAGCGCTTTGCCAGGTGCATTCTGTCAATAGACCTGATCCACTGTAACGGTCGGATTTCCGGCTCACTTACTTGCACAAGGCTTTCAGGTCGCAGCTCCGGAAGGATTTTCAGCTCATTCACCAGCCCGGCTTTCACCTCACCCGGTCTCGCTGTTGGTTAACGCGAGCTTACTCGTTTCCATCGATGCTTTTCTTAGCGGAATTATCTCATAAACACTTCAAAATATCAATCTTTTATTTTTGCTTGATCACTTCGTAAAATAATGGCAGCGGCTCGCAGGGCTGCTCCTGCCAACGGCAGGCGGAGAGCACGCTGTTGGCTGCCATTTGCCATGAGCTTTCATCCCTGGCGTGAATGGTGAACAACTCGTCACCCGTATGCACCAGGTCACCTACCTTGTGATGCACAATGATGCCGACCCGGTGGTCAATCGTATCTTCTTTCTTATTCCGTCCTGCGCCCATGTTCACAGAAGCCTCGCCGATCTCCAGCGCGTCCACACGGCTCAGGTAACCCTTTTGTGGAGACTGCACCCCGCGGATGATCGGTGCGGGAGGGAATAAAGCGCAGTCATCCACATATGCGGCGTCGCCTCCCTGGTTCTTCACCAGTTGTTTCAGTTTTTCGAACCCGCTCCCATCTGCCAGCACCGCTTCTGCCATTTTCCTCGCCGCATCCAGGTTTTGCGCTTTTTCACCAATCAGCAGCATGTGTGAAGCCACCACCAGGCAATGCTCAGTAAAATCGGCTGTTCCCCGGCCTTTGAGGGTGTCTATGGCTTCAACTAATTCCAAGGCGTTGCCTACCGCCCGACCCAGCGGCTGGTTCATATCCGAAAGCAACGCTACCACCTTGCGCCCGCTCAATGTACCGATGGTCACCATTAAACGAGAAAGCTGCCTGGCTTCTTCCAGGTTTTTCATAAACGCCCCACTGCCCACTTTCACATCCAGCACAATGCCTTGAGCACCACCAGCGATTTTCTTACTCATAACGGATGAAGCGATGAGAGGAATTGATTGCACAGTGCCTGTGACATCGCGCAATGCATAAAGTTTGCCATCGGCCGGCGCCAGGTCTCCGCTTTGCCCAGCCAATACCAGCCCTTCATCGCGCAGTAAGCGTTTGAATTCCTCCTGCGTGAGGTTCGTGCGCATGCCTGGAATTGACTCAATTTTATCCAGCGTTCCACCCGTGAATCCCAGCCCCCGGCCTGACATTTTGCCAACAGGCAGCCCGCAGGCAGAAACAAGCGGCTCAACCACCAGGGTGGTCTTGTCTCCCACTCCGCCGGTTGAGTGTTTATCAACCTCCATGGGTACGATTCCTGAAAGGTCAAGCACCTCACCTGAATACGCCATTGCCAGTGTCAGGTCCGTGGTCTCCTGGTCGCTCATCCCATTAAGCAGTACCGCCATCGCCCAGGCAGACACCTGGTAATCTGGGATTTCGCCGTTAACGATTCCGCGCACAAAAAACTCAATCTCTTCACGGGTCATTTCCTTGCGGTCACGTTTCTTGATAATAATATCCACTGCTCTCATGGGCGCTCCGTCTCTTTGATGGTTGGATGATTATTTTACTATAGCCGTCATCGAAAAACGCCAGGTCTGTTGACCTGGCGTTCATCAATCGATATTCACGGATTAAGGGTTCCTGAGCGCGATAGTCACCTTACGGTAAGGTTCTTCTCCTACGCTTTCAGTGAAAACCTGGGGGTGATCGCGCAGTTCAAGGTGTATGATGCGCCTTTCATTTGCAGGCATCGGTTCAAGGGTCTGTTTGCGCCCAGTCTGCACCGCCTGGTCAGCCATGCGCCTGCTGAGCTGGCGTAATTGTCGTTCTCTTCGACTACGGTACCCCTGGATGTCGATCAGCAGCGGTACCCAACGCCCCAGTTCTTTGCTGACGATCAGCCCGGTAATATATTGCAGCGCGTTAAGCGTTTCAGACCTTCTGCCTATTAAAATACTGAGGTCTTTTCCCTCAACATCTACCAACACCACCCTTTGGTCTTTTTCATCTTGCGGTTCGATATACCTGGCGGAGACTTCCGCTTTCACCCGCATTCGCTCAAGAAGCTCAATCACAACCGATCTCACCGATTTAACATTCTGCTGGTCTTCTTCGCTCAGGTCAGCCAGGTCTATGGCGTGCACCGAGGAGGGCTCTAATGTGATTTCTTCACTGTCAGCGTCCCCGGTGAAAACTGGCTCGTGTTCGTCGATCAACGTTTCAAATGATTTCACAGTTAGGCGCACCCTGGATTGCCTGCCGCCTAATCCCAGCAGCCCACGGGAGCCGCCATCTAGAACCTCAATTTCTACCATGTCTTCTGTCAGACCCAATTGCTCGAGACCTCTCTCCACCGCCTCTTCAGTCGTAGGCGCGATAATTTCGAGCGTTGTCTTTTCAGTGCTCATGTGTCACCTCAGTGTAGTTGATTCAGCGTTACTTTTTTCCTTCTGGTTTCTTTTTCCAGAAAACCACATTATCCCAATGTACTTTGCCAGAAATCGCGTACTGGGCAATTTGGACGAAGTTCGTCACTACAAAGTAAAGCGCCAGTCCAGATTGTAAGGACCACGCCAGCCAGCCCATCAACACTGGCATGTACAGATTCATCATCTTGGACATCATCGCCCCCTGGTCAGCAGCGCCAGGTTGTTGGGGAGGGGTCATGATTTTGGTTGAGATGTAGGTTGAAATGACCACAACAATCGCCAGCACAGGGATACCAAAGTTCAACCCCGGAATGTGCAGGCGCTCAGGCATTCCAATATCCATCCATAAGAATTTGCTGTTGAGGGGAAGCACCTCTGCAATGCTAAGGAATTTCGGATAAATATGCCTTGTCAGGTTGAGCAGATCCAGCGGACCAGTGGCCATGGTTTGGATCATCGCCTGGTACAGCCCGATGATAATGGGGAATTGGATCAATGTAGGCAGACAGGACGCCATCGGGTTGATCTTCATTTCCTGGTACAGTTTCATCTGTTCCTGGGCGAGCTTTTCCTTATCACCCTTGTACTTGGTTTGAATCTCGATGTACCGTTTATCCTTTTGAAGTTCCTGCATCGCGGCAGAGCTTTTAATTTGCTTGGCCGTCAAAGGGTACAACACAATCCTGGTCAGAATGGTGAAGAGGATCAAGGCAAGGCCAAAGTTACCTACCAGCTTGGAGATCCACAACAACAAGTTAATAAATGGTTCAATAATGATGGTATCCCACATGGTTATCCGTCCTTATTTCTTTTTGCCGTAATACCAGTTTTCATTCCCGTTGGTATCAAGCGCGATCAACGGTTTTTCGCTTTTATTCAGGCTGATAACCAGGCGGTTTCCCAGCCGTTCCGGGCTTGCGTATATGCTGCCATCAAATGAGCGAGTCCATAAACGTTCGCCATTGAAACCTACAAGGATGACCTGGCCATCTTCATTCCCAAACACAAGGCCCTCATCCAGCAGTGCTCCAGTGCCCACAATTGCCGCGTCGGTTTCAATTTGCTGCACGCTTTTCCCATTCTCGCTATTCAAAATATTGATCCGCCCGGATTGGTCACCAAAATACAGCTTCCCTTCATGGAGAACTGGCTGCGACCACACACCGCCGCCCACCTTTTGCTGCCAGATGCGCGTACCGTCTTCCGCATTGAACGCGAAAAAGGTGCCATCCAGATTGCCCAGGTAGAGAACGCCATTCTCTAACAACGGGCGGGAGATAGTGGTGGTATCCAGGGCAACCTTCCACTTTAACGCGCCGGTTGCGGCATCTAACGCGTAAAGGTATTTATCCATTGAGGGAAAATAGACCGTGGTTCCATCGGATGCGGGTCTGGCCCATAGAGCATGCCCGGCTTTAAACTCCCAAACGAGGTTGCCAGAAAGATCCAGCGCGTAAAGAGAATAATCAGTATTCGGCGCCAGAATCATGTTATTGACGACCAGAGGGCTGTCAATATAACGTCCCTCTGCCTGTGTAAATTTCCAGGTTTCTGCACCAGTCTTCGCGTTTAGACAGGTCAACTGGTGCGCATAATCTACCACGATCAACTGCTCACCAATGAGCACAGGTTCGGCATAGAAAAGCCGTTGGGGGCTACCCTTTTCTGGATATTGCCAGGCGACATTTCCACTATCGGCAACCAACGCGGTCACCTGGCTTCCGCCGGCATAATACACGTAGTCTTCGGTCACCAACACACCAGACCAGCTGTTAGACTGACCGGCGCGTGAGCATGCCGTGAGTGTTACTGCCAGCAGCGCAAATAGCAGGATCAAACCAATTCTTCGAATTTTCATGCTTTTTTCGTTCCCTATTATTAAGAAGATATCCTTAGACCGAGGTCACGGGACCGGGTCAAATCCACCTGGATTAAAAGGATTACAACGTAAAACACGCCAGACAGCCAGGATCGTACCTTTAATGGCGCCATGTTTATAAATCGCCTGATAGCCGTAATGCGAACAGGAAGGATAAAAACGGCAGGTATTGGCAGGCAACGCTGGAGAAACCAGCCATTGATACAGCCTGATCAACCCTAACAGAGGCATGCGGGGTATATTAACCAATCGAAATGGAAGATCGCGCAGACGTGGCTCAGCCACATGAACGTGTTCATCTTCCTGGGCGATAATTGTTTGAGCCAATCAATCCTGCTTTTCCCAGCAGTTCAACAACTGCTGCTTGAATTTCCTGAAATTGCACTTGTGAGGTTCTTTCACGCGCGATGAGTAGAAAGTCAATAGGGTCTTTGAGCTCAGAGAGATATGGTGCAATGATAGCCCGTAACTGCCGCTTCACCCGGTTGCGCTCAACCGCTCCGCCTACTGACCGTGTCGCGATGATGCCTGCCCGTGAATTTTCTGCCAATCCTTTTGCACAAACGAGGACTGCAAGCGGGTCCGCATACGATCGACCTGTGTGGCGCACCCGCTTGAAGTCATTTTTCTGGGTTAATCGGAACTTCCGTTTCACCCGATGTCCAGTCCGAAATCCTGAAAAGCATCTTGTGGATACACCGTTCCAGGGCGTTCAGAAAAATCACCAGCTGATCTTCTTGACGTGGTTGTTCATTGTAACCGCCAGGTGATGACGGCCCTTCGCGCGCCTTCTTTTTAATATCGCGCGTCCATCCGCTGTAGCCATGCGTGCGCGAAAGCCATGCACACGAACACGGCGTCGAATTTTCGGTTGGTAAGTCCTCTTGGTCATTCCACTTCCTCTCAATTCATTACAGAATGCTTAAATTCGCAAACTTGGATTATACCTCAACCTCATTATTCGGTCAAAGGTTTTTCACGCGCGGCGCATCGAGCAGTTCCGCCACCATCCTGGCGCCTTCTGCGTCGGTTAAGACCAGCAATTCGTCCTCAGCAGCCAGGGTGGTCACTCCCCGTGGAATCACAAGCTCACCATCCCGGATAATTCCCGCGATGACACAGTTGGCGGGTAATTTCAAGTCCTTGATCATCATGCCTACCGCGGTTGCATTGACAGGAATTTTTTCTTCTACCAGCGAGTATTTTCCTCGGCGCAGCTTGAGCAATAACATCATATCGCCCATTGACATCTCTTCTTCGATCAGGTGAGCCAAAATCTCCGCCTGGTTCACCGCCACATCCACATTGAACATCTTGTTGAACAACCACGCGTTACGCGGGTTGTTCACCCTGGCAATGGTTCGGTTCACGTCGTATCTTTCTCTTGCTACGTAACATAGAGCGAGGTTTTCGGCATCCACAGGAGTGGTGGCTGCAAAAACATCCGCGTGGATCAGGTCCGCTAACTCCATCGTGTGGGTGTCCAAAGGGTTGCCAGCGATGATGGATTCAGTGGGGATTTCTTTATGAATGCGCGCAAGGATCTCTTTTCGCGATTCGATCAAATGCACTCGATGCCCCGCGCTGACCAACGATTTCGCTAATTGCGCTCCAGTTCGTCCGCCGCCTGCAATCACAACAAACATATTAACTCACCTGCCTTTTTCTGAGGTTCTCACGCGTTTCTGTAATTCCTTCAAACGTGGCTGCCACGGTTAATATATCCCCCGCCTTAATGACCGTATCCTGGTCTGGTAAGAATGCGCTGCCCGCCCTAGTAACCGCCAGCCATTTGCATTCGCTGCAGGTTACCAGATCAGAGACTTTTTTCTCATTCCAGCTCGGCGGAATAATAATTTCGTAAATCTCAACCTCGCCGTTGCCCGCCGAAAAAACCGTTCGCCCTTCTGCGTCAAGTAGAAGTTCTTCAATACGCTGGGCTCCCCAACTTGAGGAGCTGATAACCTGGATATTGAATGTTTCGAAAATGGAGCGCAAATGCGTATCATAATTCCTGGCAACAACGTTTTTTACATTAAATTCGTTTTTCGCCACATGGCTCACCACCACGTTAAGCGCATCATTATTCGTGACAGCTGCCAGCGCATCGCAGGTTTGAATTCCCGCGCGCGTCAGAAGATCCTGATTGATCGCGTCACCTTCAAGAGTCTTTCCTTCAAAATCAGAAGGGAGGTTCTTAAAGGAAGCCGCGTTTTCATCGATAACTGAAACCTGGTGTCCCCTTTTAAAAAGATTGTAAGCCAGATCAGCCCCAATCCTTCCGCACCCAATGACAATGATTTTCATAATTTTCTAACCCTTTCAATCAACCAGGTATGGCACTTCCATGATCACAATATCCTTACGTGATAATAACACCTTACGCAGTAAATCCGCAGTGCGCGAATGTAAAAGGCTGGCAATTCCACGCCGGGGGATGAACTGCGGCACGATGATGCTGATGATCTCGTTCGGCGGTCGATTCTTGTCGATTTCCTCAATGTATTCCAACAATGGTTCAATGAACAATCTGAATGGCGACTCAATTACAACCATGCGGTAGCCTTCCCCCCACATCTCCCACTTTTCCAGCATGCGCCTGGTTTCCAGCGGATCGATGGACACATGAACAGCGGTCACATCATCAGAAAGCGTCTTGGCGTAGCGCAACGCTGTGAGCGTCCCTTTATGCACTCCGCTCACCAGCAACAGCACGCGTTGGTGTACAATGCGCCCTGGCGGGGCGTATTCTTCCAGCGAAAGGTCTTTTGCCAGGGTGTAATAATGCTTATGGATGGTGGAAAAACCCAATACTAACGCCGGGATGAGGAAAACAACGATATAAGCGCCATCTACAAACTTGGTGACAGCAAAAACGATCATGACCACGAATGTGATGAGCGCGCCGAACCCATTGATGAGCATTTTGTGTTTCCAGCCGCTGTCATACTTGAGCAGCGAACCACGTTCCTGCACTTCCACGCCAGGTTCGAGCTTGCCTGATTTCCACCAGCGCCGCGCCATACCGCTTTGCGATATGGTGAATGAGAGAAACACGCCGATCGCGTAGAGCGGAATCAGCCTTGAAACGCTCGCCTGAAATATGATGATCAGCAAAGAAGCCACAATGGCCAGCGCCGCAATTCCTCTTGAATACACCAGGCGGCTGCCGCGGTACGTTAATTGCCTGGGTAAATATCCGTCTGCTGCCGCAATGGCGCTTAAACGCGGAAAATCAGCAAAGGCAGTGTTGGCTGCCATCACCAAAATAATGGTGGTAGCAGCGATTGTGCCAAGGTAGAGCAACCCTCTGCCTTCAAAGATGGTTCGAGACATTTGTGAGATGACGGTCTCTTCTTCAGAAGGCATCACCCCCACATGGTTCCCCAAGAAAGTGATGGAAAACATCATCGATCCCAAAATCAGCGCCATGATGATCAGCGTGGTGCCCGCGTTCTTGCTGCGCGGTTCTTTAAACGCAGTGATGCCATCTGAAATCGCCTCTACACCAGTCACCGCTGAGGTTCCGCTGGCGAAAGCCTTAAGGACGAGAAAGAGCGTCACCGGCTGCAAGGCAGATTCAGGCAAAATAAGATCCATTGGGGGGGCTTCCACGCTTCCCAGCGTGCCGGCAATCAGGCGGATGAATCCGACAATTACGTTGATATACATCATCCCGAGGAAAAAGTACGTGGGAATCGCAAAGGTAATTCCAGATTCCTTCACCCCTCGCAGGTTCACCAGCATGATCAAGAACACAAAACTGACCGCTATCAGCACCTTATAGGGCTCAAACAACGGGAAGGCAGAAATTAACTGCGCCACACCCGATGAGATGGACACAGAGACCGTGAGGATGTAATCAGTGAGCAGCGCTGCCGCCGCGATTTGCGCAGGTATTGCGCCGATATTATCCCGCGCCACGATGAAGGACCCTCCGCCGTTTGGATAGGCGTGTACAGTCTGTTCGTATGAAAAGATGAGGATGGCCAGGAGCGCGCAAATTCCAATCGCGATCGGTACTGAAAGATGAAAGGCGGTCACCCCCGCCGCTGCCAAAATGATCAGTATTTCCTGCGGGGCGTAAGCGACCGAGGACATCGCATCCGAAGAGAATACGGCCAAACCCAAGACTTTCCCGATGGTTTGGTGTGGGGCATCAGCGGTAGAAAGTGGTCTACCGATGAGGAATCGGCTCCAACTCCTGCCTGGTTGATATTCAGTTGCCCGGCGAAAAACGGTGGACCCGCTGCCTTCTTCGATTTTCATTTTCCTTCCATCCAACTTTCTTCATGACAAAGGCTGGAATTATACATTTTCTCTATGCGCCGATCAATCACCCTAAAAAACCTCTCATCTACCAAAGCCTTTTCCTGAGTGCTTATCAACTGTTCGTTCTTGCGAAAAAATCACGCCTTGATATGGTAACAAGGGTAAAGCGCCAGTTTCCCATCCCGCTGAATTGGGAATATTACTAAATATATTCATGCCGGGGTTATCAGGGAGATACGCCCGTTGCAGCGCATCGCTGAAGTTTAATGCCACAATATAACTGCCTGAGCCATCCCAGCGTCGAAAAACCAGAACTTCATCGTTTCCCGCGTCAATCTCTTCATATGCGCCGGTTTGCAGCGTTGGAGACTGCTTTCGCAACTTAATCAGGGCGCGGTAGAAATTCAGCAATGAGCCCGGGTCTTTTTCCTGCGCGTTTACATTTATTCCTGTGTGGTAATCGGAGTTCACCGGCAGCCAGGGCTCTATATCAGCGGGGCAAAAACCCCCATGAGGGGCGTCCATCCACTGCATGGGCGTACGGTTGCGGTCTCTGCCCATCATGGCGCCTGTCAGCGTTGCGGTCTTTTTATCCGAGCCCATCACTTTCTGATCCAGCGCAGCGTATAAAAGGCTGAGCGGGTCGCGAAACCTGCCGGGGTCTTCAATGATGAGGTCAGACATGCCAATCTCCTCTCCATTGTACAGGAAAGGCGTTCCTCGCAAAGTCAGCAGCAGCATCAGGTTCAGCCTGGCAATAGTGGGATTATTTTCTCCATCACCATATCGAGAATAGACGCGGGCAGAGTCATGGTTTCCAAGAGTATTGCATGGCCAGGCGTAAACTGGCAAGGCAGCCAGCCGTTCTTGTTGGTTTTTCCTCACATGTTTTGCTGTCAACCTTTGGGTGCGCATCAAAGGAAAATTGAAATTGAGATGCAGTTCATCGTTTCCGTCCCCGTAAAAAGCAAGGTCGTCGGTTTCCCCGATCAGCACCCGGTCCTCGTATTCATCCAGGAGTATTCGAAGTTCCTTCATCAGGTGGTGCACTTCAGGTTGATCAGATTGATAGCGGTACATGCGAGCCCAGTACGACAGCACTTTTTCATCCGCTTCAGGGTTCTGGGTGTTACGGGCCAGGCGGTACAACTCCTCCTGGCTCATCCCATCCGGGATGGGAGGGTAATTTTCGTCTTCAAAAATGGTGCCAATCGCGTCCAGCCTGAAACCATCCACCCCCATGTCCAGCCAAAAACGCGCCACGTTGAACATGGCTTCTTTAACAGCCGGGTTACGCCAGTTCAGGTCTGGCTGTTCTTTGAAAAAGTAATGGTAATAATACGCAGAGGTCAGCTTATCATACTCCCAGGCAGAACCGCCAAAGGTTGAGTACCAGTTCGTAGGCGGTTGGCCCTCTTTCCCGTCCTTCCAGATATACCAGTCGCGTTTGGGGTTGTGCCGGTTGGAGCGTGATTCGATAAACCAGGGGTGCTGATCAGAAGTATGGTTCAGCACCAGGTCAAGCACCAGTTTCATGCCGAGTTGGTGCAGCCCATCCAGGAACTGGCGGAAATCATGCATTTTGCCGTATTCCGGCGCCACTCCCTGGTAATCAGAGATATCGTAGCCACAATCCACATACGGCGAAGGGTAATGAGGTGAAAGCCACACGGCATCTACGCCTAGTTGCTGCAGGTAATCCAGCCTGGATATCATTCCGGCAAAGTCACCTATGCCATCATCATTACCATCCGCGAAACTGCGCGGGTAAATCTGGTAAAAAACCGCCTTTTGCCACCAGTGATGTTTCGCGATGTCGTTCATCCTGTTCCTCTTCTGTTACCCGGTGATCGTGGCACACAGGCTGCCTTTTTTATATCCATCTATTCTCACCCAGTCTATCTCGTTACTTCGGTCTGACCCCGCCTGCGCGGTAACCGGAAGGTAATTATCCGTCAATCCACGCACCAACCAACCTCCATCTTGCGGCTCGGCTGCTTCCCACAACGTCTTCAACTCGCAACCGACCTGTCCATCTGCGTAATGGCGCGCTGACTTTTCCAGCGCCAGCCGCATCAGCCGACCTCTTTCTCTAGCGATGGTGCCGTGAACCCTGCCGGAGAGCCTGGCCGCGGCGGTGCCCGGTCTGGCGGAGTATCTGAAAACATGCCCGCCAGCAAAGTTCATCGACCTGACAAATTCCAGGCTCTCGCTGAACTCATCTTCCGTCTCACCCGGAAACCCGACAATGATATCCGTTGTCACTGCCAGCCCCGGAATGCGTTCCCTGGCATGCGCGAGAAGTTGAGCATATTCAACCAGTGAAGTGCGCCTTGCCATGCGTTTGAGCACTTCCGCTGAACCTGACTGCAAGGGTAGATGCAGGTGGCGGCACATGCGCGGGTCTTGCCAGAGATCAAAAAAGCGGTCATCCAGGTCCCAAGGTTCAGTTGAAGACAACCGTAGCCGCTCTATCGTCGTTTTTTCCAACAGGTAGCCCACAAGGTCAGGTAAGGTTTCTTCATGGCGTAAATCTCGGCCCCACCAGCCCAGGTGCACACCCGTCAATACCACCTCCCGGCTACCTCCATGGAGGGCGTGGTTGACCTCGCGTAATACCTCATCTCTGGGTATACTGCGCGCTTCACCGCGAGCGATGCGCGTCACGCAAAAAGTGCAATGGTTATTACATCCATCCTGCACTTTTATGAAAGCCCGGGTGCGTTTGCGCGCTCCAGGCAAAGGCTGCCTGGCCAGCGGTTCAAGGTCAAAATCCGCCAATTGCCCCATAACCAGCCCTGCTATTTGCGGCTTAGCCTGGTTGGAAACCACCCGCTTGACGCCGGGCAACCTTGCAATCTCAGACGGTTCTAAGGTGGCCAGGCAGCCGGTTACCAGGATGTTCGAAGCGCCGGCATGCTGTGCCTGTCTTACTTTTTGGCGGGAATCAGAAGCCGCGGCTGCAGTGACCTAGCATGTGTTTACCACAACCAGGTCCGCTCCCTCAGCGGTGTCGATGATCGTGTGCCCGGACGACCTGAATTCACTCGCCAGGTGCTCAATTTCCGCCTGGTTGAGCCTGCAACCGACGGTATCAAAAAATATTTTCATCGTTATTGTTGAAATATCTTGAAATTATCAAAGAACACCCTCACGCCAGGCTCGCTATATGCGCCGGCGAAAAGCCCCACCTTACCGGATTCAAACTGATCATCAATCACCTCAGTTAAAAGTGTTTCGTTTGCTTTCAAACGAAGAACGTTTCGCTCGCAGGTCGCCTCCAGGTGATTGACCACGCCACCCGTGCGGATGGCTTCGCTGAATCCCAGATTCCCTTCATTTGATAGCACGTTCATTTTCCCATCCACATATTTAAAAACCCCGTAATAGCCGTCATGGCTCAAGGCAAATCCGTAAAAGTTACGGTCGTCCTGAAAGCGGCAGATGACGCCAAAGGTATCATCCTGTGGACCATCCGCCAGCACAGCATCCACCTTAACTTTCACATCGCTGAATTCCTTTCCATTCACAGACCAGTACATAAAATTCGGGAGGAAGATGGAAATCATCATCCCATCAAAGATAAATTCAATCTCCCCTCCTCTCGTTTCCATCGATCCCCAGCCATTGGGCGGGTGGGAAAAATCATCTTCGAATAACAGTCCGCCCGGGGGTACAGCCCCGGATTGAGGGAAGTGAATGCCGATCTTCTCGCAGCCTGTCAGGGTCAATGCGCAGCAAAAGAGTAAAAAACGAAAAAAAAGGTGAGTCGGTTTGTTCACTTTTGCCTGTTCCTGACTGCAATATTATACCTTCCCCATTTACTGCGCGCCATTTTCTCTTAACATGCGGTTTGCCAGGTCGCGCAGACGCCAATCGCGGGCAGATGCTTCAGCCCGGCGAAGATAGCCAAAGGCAGTCTCTTTCTCTTCTCTTATCAAGTTGAGCTGTCCCAGGTGTATCAGGATGGCTGCTTGTTCAGGGTCTCGCTCCAGGGCTCGCAGGAAAAATCGTTCTGCGCTATCCAGGTCAGCCAATTGCAGGTAGACTGTTCCCAGCAAGTCCATCAATACCGGGTTATCTGGCTCCAGCGTCAATGCTTGCCGAGCAGCCGGCAACCCAACGTCTTCTAACTGATAACGATGCAAAACGCAGAACTCCGCCAACACCCGCCATAAATCCGCGTTCTTCTCATCCACGGTAACAGCAAGAGAAAATTCTGTCAGCGCTTTTTCCAGGTCCCCCATCGCCGCCAGGGTTCTGCCGCTTTCGAGAATCCATATAGCAGCCGACGGGTTTGATTTTTGTGCAATTCGCAGGTGCTCCAGCGCTTTTTCCAGGTTGCCCTGGCGCTGGTAATAGATCCCTAACACTCCGTTGGTTATTTCTCCTTCAGGGTCCAGCTCCCAGGCTTTCTCGAGGTTTTGCCGTCCATCCAATCCAAGTTGGAACTGGGACTCTCCTAACAACGCCAGTGCGATGGCATTATCTGGCAGCGACTGCACCGCTTTGGAGAAGGCTTGAAAAGCCGCGTTCCATTCATTAATCCGCGCCAGCGCTTGCCCAGCGTAGAGAAACCATTCTCCGTGGTCCTCCAGAACGCCATATTGTTGAATGACCCCAACCAGATAAACCGCGGCCGCCTTACGGGACTGGTCTCTTTTAGCCAGTTCAAAGTACGCAACCGCACGGCCTGGGTCTTCTGTCATTAAATAGATACCCATCTGGTAATTCACTTCACTGTTGGTTGGTTCAGACGCGTACGCCTTTTGCAGCAGTTGGCGCAATCCCTCGTGATCGTTTAACGGCGCCATCAGAGCAGCGGCTTGAAGCAGGATAAAAACATCGTCTGTATGGATGGATTGCAATACATATTTTGCTGCGTCGCTATAACCGTTGGCGATCAACATGTCAGATAGCCAAACCTGCCCTAACGGTACAAGCTGACCAAGTTCTTGAGCCTTCTCAAACGAATGCAGCGCGTTCTGGTAATCCCCTTGATCCATGTATAATCGTCCTGCGCGCTGCCACAAGTCTCCCCGCCAGGTCTGGAATTCCAGCGCCTGTTGAATCGCCGTGAGTTCCATCTGCGCATTTCCATTGACAAGCGCTGCCCGGTCGTTTTGCAAAGACAGGGTGAGGTTTTCAGGCGCTGCTCCTGCCTTTGGGAAAGCCATAAATCCCAATGGCAGGAGCAAAAAGAACAGCAACCATAATTTACGTTCATTCCTCATAGCTTTATTATATGCCACCCGCTTCGCACAAAATTTTGCTGCTCCTCATTTGCTTGACACCAGTTTATGCGTATGGTAAATTCACCATATCAAAGGCGCCGAGGGGAGTTCGCCCTTCCGCTAACACTATTTAAGATGGAGAGTATTAGGATGGCTGAACGTTTTGTTGGAACTGTCAAGTGGTTTAACCCCGCAAAGGGGTACGGTTTCATCGGGCGAGAAAACGCCGAAGATGTCTTCGTGCATTTTTCCGCAATAGAAATGGAGGGATACAAAGTTCTTAAGGAAGGGCAACAGGTGGAATTCTCCATCGAGAAAGGTCCTAAAGGTTTGCAGGCTGCCGAAGTTAAACCTGTAGAATAATCAAAAATCGAATACCACTTAAAAGCAGAGCCTTGCGACTCTGCTTTTTTCTTTTAAGAGAGTGAGTGACACATTCGTTCGAGCGCGTTATCCAGTGTCTCACGCGAACAACCGAAGTTCAAGCGCACAAAGCCGGTACCGGGTTCTCCAAAATCTCGACCGTCATTGAGGGCTACCCGGGCACGTTGGAAAAAATATTCGCGCGGGCTTGGTGCGAGTTCCAGCTCCCGGCAATCCAACCAGGCAAGGTACGTCGCTTCAGGTTTGACCATATGTATGCGTGGCAGGTTGTGCTCAATGTAAGCCATCAAGTGCTCTCGGTTGCTCTCGAGGAAGGCAAGCACCTCGCTCAGCCAGGAAGCCCCTTCACGATAGGCTGCTGCAGCCGCAGTCATTCCCAGTAGGTTCACCCCGCCCATCAGTCCGCGTTTGGAATGGAGAATACGCTTGCGTAACTCTTCGTTCTGGCAAATTAGGATCGAACAATCCAACCCGGCGATATTGAAAGTCTTGCTTGGTGCGATGAGTGTCACCGTGCTGGCAGCAATCTCATCATCCAGCGAAGCGATCGGAATATGCTGGTACCCTTTGTACACCAGGTCGCAGTGGATTTCATCAGCAATGATAATCATCTCGTGACGCAAACACTCGCCAGCCATCCCAAGCAGTTCTTCGCGGGTGAATACTCTGCCCAATGGATTATGCGGATTGCACAGCAAGAAAGCCTTCGTATCCTTTTCAATTGACTTGGCGAACGCATCCAGGTCAACCCGGTACTGTCCATCTGCGCCAGGCTGCAAATTGTTATATACCGTGCGCGCTTGGGCTTTGACCGGCGCTTCGAAAAATGGCGGGTAAACCGGCGGTTGCAGCAGTATCGATTCTCCCGGGTGCACTACCGCCTGACAAACCAGGTTAAACCCGGATACCACTCCCGGCACCAACAGGATATCTTCGGGTGAAATTCTCCACTGGTGCAATCGGCTCATTCTCTGCACAATAAGATCCTTAAGCTCTTGTGATTCCAGTGCGTAGCCGAAAACGCCATGGCTTACCCGTTGCTGCAACGCTTCAATAACGGCCGGGGGCGAGGTAAAATCCATGTCCGCCACCCATAAGGGCAATACGTCTTCGGTGAACAATCCCCATTTAACACTATCGGTATTCCTGCGTTCAGGTGCTTGGAACATGATCGTTTCGCTGCTCCTTTCTTGGTCAATGATGGATTATAGTCCACCCCGCATTGATACGCGCTCAAATGGTCAAGTCTGATATACTTTTTTATATGGAACACCCGATGACGATTCCTGACCTGAGCTTGTTAGCGGCGACCAGCTGGCAGGATTATGAACTGTTGGATAGCGGCGCCGGGATGAAGCTGGAACGCTTCGGAGCGTATCGCTTGATCCGTCCCGAAGCAGAAGCAGTTTGGCAACGAGCCTTACCAGAAAATGAGTGGCGGGCAGCCGATGCGCTTTATAAACCCGCCCCCGAAGAAAATGGTGGTCATTGGGAATTCCGTAAGAAAATGCCCGATCAATGGAAGCTGAGCTATGGGCAACTCGCTTTTTGGGTTAAAACCTCTTCCTCCCGCCACCTGGGTGTCTTCCCCGAACAATCCTGCCAATGGGACTGGGCAGAAAAAGTCATCCACCTGTCAGGCGGGAAGCCGCGCGTGCTGGTCCTCTTCGGCTACACGGGCATCGCTTCTCTCTCAGCGGCGGCGGCTGGCGCACAGGTGACCCATCTGGACGCCTCGCGCAAGGTTATCACATGGGCACGTGAAAACCAAACCCTCAGCAGGCTTGATTCACTCCCGATTCGTTGGATCTTGGATGATGCGCTTAAGTTTGTTCAGCGCGAACAACGCCGCGGCAGTTGCTACGATGCTCTCATTCTTGATCCTCCCAAGTTCGGGCGTGGACCCAAAGGAGAAATATGGGATTTTTACAAGCTGCTGCCAGACCTGCTCGCCGCCTGCCGCGCCATCCTCTCCCCTGACCCGCTTTTTGTTCAGCTCACCGCGTACGCCGTTAAGGCTTCTGCCGCAACAATGTACAACGCCATTCTCGAAATGACCGCCAGGTTTAAAGGCATTACCCAGGCTGGAGAGATTGGCTTGCTGGAGCGGTCAGCGAAACGCTTCCTCTCCACCGCGATATTCGCGCGATGGTGCCGCGCGGATATTCACCAGGAAATGGGCTGAATCAGAACCAGCCGCAATCGGAGTTTCCATGCCAGAGAGACGTTTTCCTTTCGCGCACACCTTTTCCATTGTCGCCCGAGACCCCAAGAACGGTGAGTTGGGCGTTGCTGTGCAATCGCATTGGTTTTCAACGGGCTCCATCGTTGCCTGGGCAGAGCCGGGTGTAGGCGCCATCGCTACACAATCCATGGCTGAAGTCAGCTATGGCCCGCTGGGATTGAGCGCGATGCGCGAAGGCAAACCAGCCTCCGTTGTTCTTGCAAACCTGCTGGCAAAAGACGCCAACCGTGAAGTGCGCCAGGTGGCCATGGTAGATGGAAAAGGCACAGTAGCGGTGCATACAGGGCAACGTTGCATCGCCGAAGCTGGTCACCAAACTGGTTACCAGTATTCTGTGCAAGCGAATATGATGCTGCGTAATACGGTCTGGCCGGCGATGGCCGCCGCATATGAAGCGGCGAAGGGTTCGCTTGCAGACCGCCTGCTCGCCGCGCTGGATGCTGCCCAGGCTCAGGGAGGAGATATTCGCGGTCAACAATCCGCCGCTTTACTGGTGGTATCAGGAGAGAGCCATAACGAACCATGGAAAGGGGTACTGGTAGACCTGCGTGTTGAAGACCATTCCGAACTCCTGGTTGAATTACGCCGCCTGCTCACCGTTCAACATGCTTATGAACATATGAACCGCGGTGATGAGCTGCTCAGCCAGGGGCTTATCGATCAGGCTTTTAGCGCCTACGAGCAGGCTGCCGCGCTCGCTCCGCATTTGCATGAACTTCCCTTCTGGCAGGTGGTCACCTTGCTGGATAGCGGCAGGGAGCAGGAAGCCCTGCCCATTCTCAAACGTGTGTTTCAAGCCAATCCCAACTGGCTGCTGCTGCTCGAACGCCTGCCCGCCGCCGGTCTACTGAAAGATGACCGGCGCATGCTGCGGCGGGTGAGGAAACTGCTCGGTTGACCGAGTGGCGGCTACCCTTGCTGCCAGTCCAACTGTGCAGATATCTTTTAAGGCAGCAGCTGCATAATAAATACTACATAAAACGACCACCAGCTGGTCAGTCAGCCAGCCCGCTAGCCTTTCCAACTCAGGCAAGGGTGTCCTGGTTTCCCCTCACTCACATACTTTTCACCATATCAGGCTACGCGATTTTTCCTGTGGTTCGCATCTTGTCGAGATATTGCCAAGACCGCCAGCCAGGGCAATCCTCCTTTCACAAGGGCTGATGAAAAGGGATTAACCAGTAAAAAGATGATTGACTTTTTCCCTCTCCACTTCTACACTTAATCCATGCTTGCCAAAGTGAACGCCTGCGCTGTCATCGGTTTGGATGGGGTCGTGGTGGATGTTGAGGTCGATCTCACACCCGGCATCAAACCGCCCATCATCATCGTTGGCTTACCGGATGTCTCGGTGCAGGAAAGCCGCGAGCGCGTCCAATCCGCCATTCGCAACACTGGGCTGGAGTATCCGCGCAAACGCGTACGCGTCAACCTGGCTCCAGCCACCGTGCGCAAAGAAGGCTCAGCCTACGATCTGCCCATCGCGCTGGGTATCCTCATCGCCAACCGCCAACTACCTCCGCAGTGCCTGCAAGACGCCCTGGTGATGGGCGAACTCTCGCTGGATGGCAGCGTGCGCCACATCCGCGGAGTGCTGCCCATGGCCGCCGTCGCCCGCGCCCAGGGTTATAAGCGCGTTTATGTCCCCGCGGAGGACGCGCCGGAAGCCGCTATCTTCCCCGACCTGGAAGTCATCCCGGTCAGTTCTCTGGCTGACCTTTTCCAGCATCTTGTTGGTCAGGTGATCATCGACCCACAGCCTGCCTTGGCAGTGGAACAGGTCAGCGCGCTGGTACAGACTGATTTCCGCGAGATCAAGGGCCAGGAACACGTCAAACGCGCCCTCGAAGTCGCCGCTGCTGGTGCGCACAACCTGCTGATGATTGGTCCGCCAGGCGCAGGCAAAACGCTGATGGCCCGTGCCCTGCCATCTATCCTGCCCTCCATGACGCTCGAAGAAGCCCTCGATGTTACCCGCATCTATTCAGTGGCAGATGCACTGCCTGAGGGTATCCCACTGCTCAAGAGCCGCCCCTTCCGCGCGCCGCACCATACCATCAGCCACGCAGGTCTGGTGGGCGGTGGCAACTGGCCGCACCCCGGCGAGATTTCATTGGCCCACCGTGGAGTGCTCTTCCTCGATGAATTTCCCGAATTTGGCAGCCGCACCCTTGAAGTGCTGCGCCAGCCGCTGGAAGACAAAATAATTACCATCAGCCGCGCGCAGGGCACGCTCACCTTCCCGGCCAATTTTCAGCTCGTCGCCGCCATGAACCCCTGCCCGTGCGGTTATTACGGAGACCCTACCCGGGCCTGCACCTGCGCGCCGGGCATCGTCACCAAGTATCAGCGGCGCATCTCCGGCCCGCTGATGGACCGCATCGATATTCACGTGGAAGTACCGCGCGTGGATTACGAGAAGCTCAGCGACGCACGCCTGGGTGAACCCTCCGCTGTCATTCGCACCCGGGTGGAGAGCGCGCGTCAAATCCAACGCGAGCGTTTCGCTAATACATCATTGACCTCTAACGCGGATATGCATCCGGCGCAGGTGCGGCAGTACTGCTCTCTCGATGAATCCTGCCGCGGACTGATGCGCACCGCTATGAACCAGCTGCAGCTTTCCGCCCGCGCCTATCACCGCATCCTCAAGCTGGCTCGAACTATCGCCGACCTGGCTGGCAGCCCGCACATCTCTACCATCCACCTGGCTGAAGCGCTGCAATGCCGGCCGCGTGTGAGCGATGTTTAGGATTTCGCTAATGAGAAAAGTAAAACTGGCAGTCAACGGCACCCTGATGCGCGGGTTGGAACTGAACCACAACCTGCTCTCCGTCGGAGCGGTCTTCCTGTGCCAAACTGTCACCGCACCCACTTACCGTCTATGGTCGATTGGCGATCTCTACCCTGCCATGCTGCGTGATGATCATTTGGGCGCTGCCATC